>DAHUYZ010000071.1 GCA_027306855.1 Solirubrobacterales bacterium
TCAACACGACCGAGAGGAGCACTAGATGGGCGAGTCATCACGGCCGCATCGCTACGCGATCGTCGACGCCGAAGTACACGACATGGCCGGGCAGGAGCCGCCCCAGTTCGACGTCTGGCTGGTCCCCGCCGGCGAGGTCGCCGAGTTCGACTGGAAAGGACAGCACCCCGGCGGTGCGCTGGCCCTAGTCGCCAAAGACGACCCCCCAGCCAGATCGGCGTGGGACGCCGGAGGGATCTACGAGGACGAGTTCCCCTTCTGGCGAGTCCCCGCGACAGCGTGGACGGAGGACCTCTACCGGGAGGCCTCCCGCCGATGGGCACTGGCCGTCAGCGACGACCCAGACATCGAACTATGGTTCATGCGCGGCAGCCCACTGGACATGAGCCGCGAAGAGTGGGCCCGCAGGGCTGCTGAATTTTTTCAATAAGACGGTTATGGGCCGTGTAGGAATCGAACCTACAACCTTGGGCTTAAGAGGCCCCTGCTCTGCCAATTGAGCTAACGGCCCGCGAAGGGGCCGGCCCGGGTGAGGGCCGATCTGCGGACGGACGATTCTAGAACACGATCGTCCGCCCCGCATCGGCGATCACGCGGTCTTCGAGGTGCAGAGACACGGCGCGCCACAGCACCAGACGCTCGATGTCGCGTCCGATCCCCTCCAGCTCAGAGACCGGATGGCGGTGGTCCACCCTGGCGACGTCCTGCTCGATGATCGGCCCCCCGTCCAGCTCCTCGGTCACGTAGTGGGCGGTCGCCCCGATCAGCTTCACGCCGTGCTCTCTCGCCCTGCGATACGGGTCGGCGCCCGCGAACGCGGGCAAGAACGAATGGTGGATGTTGATCACCGGCGCGCCCAGCTGCTCCAGGAACTCGCCCGAGAGGACCTGCATGTAGCGGGCGAGCACGACCAGGTCGACCTTGCCGGCCAACAGCTCGATCATGCGCCGCTCAGCCTTCTCCTTGGCGCCCTGCTCGACGGGCACGTGGTGGAACGGCACGCCCGCCGCCTCCACTTCGCCGGCGAGATCGTGATGGTTCGAGACGACCGCCACGACATCCGCGTCCAGCTCGCCTCGCTTCATGCGCCACAACAGGTCCACGAGGCAGTGATCGTGGCGGGAGACCAGGATCGCGAGACGTCGACGCTCGCCCTGATAGCGGATCTGCCACTCCATCTCAAAGCGTGCGACGACCTCATCGTCGAAGCGCCGCTCGAAGCGCTCGCGCTCCCCCAACACCTCGTCCACACCCACACCCACACCCGCGCCCGCCGACAAGCTCTCGAGGAAGAACTCCGTGCGCAGGTAGAAACGCCCTCCGATCCGATCGGAGGAGTACTGGTTTGAGGAGACGATGTTGGCGCCCTGCTCGAACAGGAAGCCGGAGACGGCGGCGACGATGCCGGGGCGATCGGCGCAGTCGATCAGCAGGCGCGCCGTGTACGGCGCGGACTCGCCCGGGCCGCTAGCCGGTCGCTGCGGCTGTGGACGCTCCACCGGACGAGCTACCGGTCGGATTCTTCTTGACCTGTTCGAGCGCCTGCTTGACACGCGCGCGTTCCGATGGCGGAGCCAGGCTGACCGCCTTGCGCGATGCCAGGTCACCGACGCTCGTGTTGCTCGCCTGATAGGCGAACTCGGCGAGCTGCCCGTACAGCGCAGCCGTCGGCGGCTTGGCGGGAATCACGATCTGCTGCAGCAACGCGACGTTTTCTCCCGGCTGGTTGAGGCCTTCCTGCCCGTAGACCCTCAGCATCTCCTGGGCCACCGTCAGGTCTGGGTTGGCCGGTTTGAGCGCCATATAGCGGCTCCAGGAGTTCGCGACCTTGACGAGCAGCGCCTTGCCCTGCGACGTGAACTGCTGCTTTGCTTCTTCGTAGTATTCGCTGCCGCTCGCCTGGTGGAACTGTACGTCAGCCAACGCGGACCATGCGGCCGCTTCGCCGGGATGCTTGTGGACACGCTTTTCAGCGGCGGCTATCTGGCTCGAAAAGCCCGCGTTCTGCGAGCCTTCTTTGCCGGAGAAGGCTTCGAAGATCCCGCCGCCGCCGAACCCGCCGCCCACGCCGAAGCCGACGAAGCCGAGCCCGAACAGCAGCGCAAGGCCAAGATAGACGGCCTGCACGGTGCGGCGCCTGCCGCGGGCTCTCAGGTCGAACAGCATCAGCTAGCTGGAGATTGTGGGGTCTGTGTAGTCGATCATCTCTTGAGCGCTTCGGCCAGGCGCTTTGCTCGGCGGTGGCGGCGAGACGATCGTCGTCGTCGCGAATCCGCGTGCACCCATGTCCCGTCGCGCAAGGACTGTAGCTACCAGGATACTCGCCTCATAGAGCACATACAGCGGAACGGTCTCGAGCACCATCGTGACCGCGTCGCCCGGCAGCAGGGCAGCGATCGCCGCGCAGGCAAGCAGCGCATAGCGCCGTCCTCGGCGCAGCTGACGCGGCGTGGCCAGCCCGGCGCGAACGGCGCCCAAGATCGCCACCGGCGCCTGGAAGGCGAGGCCCATCGCGAGCAGGATCGTGGCGGCGAACTCGTAGTACTGGTTGGCCTGCACAAGCACGTTGAATTGGCTCGAGTTGAAGTTCTGCAGGAAGCGCACGGCCGCGGGAAGCACGACGACATACCCGAACGCGACGCCGGCGGCGAACAGGAACGGGATCGCCAGCAGCAGCGGCAAGGCCGCGCGTCGCTCGCGCGCGCTGAACGCGGGCAGCACGAACCCGTACAGCTCGAACAGGATGAAGGGCAGAGAGAGCACCACCGCGAAATAGAGGCTCACCGTGAGGGTGGTCGTGAACGGCTCATAGATCCCCAGCGTCACGGGCCTGTCCCCGTTCGGGGTCTTCGGAATCCTTTGCAACTCGGCTCTCAGCCGCGGTAGCTCCGCCGCGATCAGCGCCCGCGTCGAGGCGGGCAGGCTGCTGCCGGGAGCGCTCAGGGCGGCGACGATCGCTTCGGTGCCGCGCGCGACTTCACGGACGCCCTGCTGGGCCAGCCAGGTCTGCCCCGGCGGACCTTCGCCACGTGCGATCTGGTGTTCGGTCTGCTTGCTGAGCGGCCGATTGATGAATTGCAGCAGCGCATGGTTCTGCCATACACACAGCCCGAACACGACCCCCAGCGCGAGCGCGCTCACGATCAGGCGTGTGCGCAGCTCGTCGAGATGGTCGACGATGCTCAGTCGCTCTTCGTGGCCAATCGGCCGGATCGCGCTAGCCATGGCTGCCTGACGCTATCACCGGCACTTCGGTGGAATGCCGCATGCGACTCCAGGTATTGCCGCTAAAGCACACCCGCGACGGCGTCGATGAGAGCGGATGAGAGACCATGAACTTCCGTCGCCACCAACCCGACGAGCACATGCGTCACGCCGTGGAGCTTCCTGACGGCCGGCGCGTCCAGGTCACCTACCTGGACCTCGGGGGTCACACGGCGGCGATGGTCCACGGCGGGCAGGCGCGGCCGCCGCTGCCGCCGCCCGTGACCGTCGCGGGGACCGCGAGCGAGACGCCCCTTCACGTGTGTCCTCGCTGCGCAGGTGGGCTGGTGCACCCGCTGGACTGGAACGAGGAAGGGCCCGCTCACTGGCGAGTCGGGCTGCGATGCCCCGACTGCGGCCTTCAGCGCGAGGGCGTCTTCTCGAGGTCAGCGATCGAACAGCTCGACGACGAGCTGGACCGGGCAACCGGCGCGCTCCTGCGCGACTACAAGCGCCTGACGCACTCCAACATGAGCGAGGAGGCAGAGCTCTTCGCCCGCGCGCTTGCGCTGGACCTGATCGGGCCGGACGACTTTCAGCAGTAGCGCTCCACAACCGCGTCGGCCACAAGGTCGAGTAGGGCGGCGCGCCCTTCGGGAAACCGGCGCGGAAGCGACGCCTTCGCTTCGGCGACGATCGACAGCGCGCGCTCACGCGCCTCGGCGAGCGCTCCCGTCGCGGCGATCTGCTCGCACAGCTCCTCCGCCTCCTCCGGCCCACTCAGCGAGGCGAGATCGAAGCTCGCAAGACTGGGGTCACGATCACGAGCGAGGATCAGCGGCAGCGTGACGGTGCCGTCGAGCAGGTCGGTGCCGCGTGCCTTGCCGGTGCGCGCAACCGGCCCGGAGACGTCGAGCACGTCGTCGAGCAGCTGAAAAGCCAGGCCTATGCGCCGTGCGAACTCGCCAAGCGAGCCCGCAAGCGCAACGCTGCCCTGCGCGGCGAGCAGTGCACCCAGACGACAGGCCGCCTCGAACAGCGCCGCGGTCTTCAAGCGGCAGCGCTCCAGATAGCGCTCGACCGCGACATCCGACGCGTAGGCGTCCTCTCGCTGGAGCAGCTCACCGGCGGCCAGCGCCGAGCTTGCATCAGATAGGACACGCAGCTGCTCGGAGTCTTCGTTGAGTGCTAGCTCAGCGAACGCACGCGAGAACAGGAGGTCTCCGGTCGCGATAGCGGCGGCCCGGCCCGCCTGCGCCGCCACCGTTGGGCGGCCTCGCCGCAGCGCGGCGCCGTCGATCACATCGTCATGGACGAGCGTCGCCGAGTGCACGAGCTCGACCGCGACCGCGGCGCGCACCAGGCGCTGCTCCCCGTCAGGCCGCTCGCTCGGACCGCCCGCAGTCTCGGCGGCAAGCACGACCAGCAGCGGGCGCAAGCGCTTGCCTCCCGCCACGATCGTCGCCGTCGCGTACTCGGCGAGAGGGGCGCCGGCCTGCGAGGTGACCGTTTCCAGATGCTCCTCCGTTCGCGCCATACGTTCGCGCAACGTAGGCCCTCCGCGGCGCATGATCTCCTCGACCGCCGCTACGTCGTTCCCGGCGGCGTCAGTCACCGACCCACCCATCACACCACGGTACCGACATGGATCGTGACTATGCCGCCGGCCGTCAGCACATAGCGGATCTCGCGCAGCCCGGCCCGCTCCATCTCGGCCGCGAGCCCTTCGGGACCGGGGAACCGCTTGACCGACTGGGGCAGGTACGTATAGGCATCGGGATCGGCGGAGAAGTGCCCGATCAACGGCACGATGCGGTCGAACCAGACGCTGTAGAACCAAGACAGCGGCGGACGCGTAGGCGTCGTGAAATCGAGCACGACCACTCGCCCGCCGGAGCGCACGACGCGCACCATCTCAGATAGGCCGAGCGCCAGGTCCGAGAAGTTGCGCGCCCCGAAGCCGACGGTCGCGGCGTCGAAGGACCCGTCGCCGTATCGAAGCTCCAGCGCATCGCCCCATTCGAAGCGCAGGCTCTCCACACCGGCCCCCTTCGCACGGGCGCGGTCGAGCATCCGCTCGGAGAAATCGCTTCCGATCACCTGCCCGCCGGGGCGCACGCGGAGCGCGAGCTCGATCGAGAGATCCCCTGTGCCGGCCGCCACGTCGAGAACCCTGCTGCCGGGCCCGACCATCGCAAGATCGGCGGCGCGCTCGCGCCAGCGATGGTGAAGCCCGGCCGTCATGAGCGTGTTGAGCAGGTCATACGCCCCCGCGACGCGGTCGAACATCGCTTTGACCTGGGCCGCTTCCATGCGTCCTGTCTTCGCGTCAGCGCCCATCGACCGACCTCCTCGTTACGTGGGGGGCGTAAACGTCAGCGCTTCGCGCGAGGCGCATCGCTCGGCCCGCCGGCTACTTCAGCTGCGAGAGGAAGCTCACGACCGCGTTGAACTTCTGCGGCGGGAGGTTCTTGAACGACGGCATCGGCGCCGTCGGGTTGACCAGGGTGCGCGCTATCCCTTGGCGAGGCAGCCGTGAGGCGATGTGCGTCAGGTTCGGGCCCGGGCCGTCGTTGCCGTTCTCGCCGATCTTGTGGCACGCCAGGCACCCTGACTGGGCGACAACCTTCTTGCCCGCTTCGAATTCGGCGAGCGTCTGTCCGCCCGCCTGCACGATCGCCGTCGGGGTGGGCATTTCAATCGCCGTAGGCGACCCCGCGTTGGCGCCCTCGTAGGTGAGCAGAGCCATCGCACAGATCACGAAGATGCCGGTGAACATGGCGATCGGCCTGCGCTCGGGACGACGCTCCGGCCCACGATCGACGAAGGGCAGCAAGAACAGGAGGATCATCCCAATCGTCGGCACGCCGATCGTGGCAAGCGGCACGAGGCTGGGCGGCTTGATCACGCGCAAAAGCTCGAACAGGAAGAAGAAGTACCACTCGGGCCGCGGCACATATGTGGTCGTCGTCGGGTTGGCCTTCGAGCCGAGCTCAGCGCCAAGGACGAGTGAGAGCGTGATGATGCAGGCCATCACCACACACGCCATCAAGGCGTCCTTTGCCACCGCGTAAGGGAAGAACGGCTTGCCCTGCGCCTTGAGGATCGAGTACTCGCGCAGGTACTGCTCCTTCTGGGACTTATTCACCTCGCGCCTCCATCCCGTCGGCGCTCTCGATGGTGTTGGGCGTCCTCGTCACGCCCTTGACCGCGGCTACGCCGCTCATGCCTTGGCCTTGCGCAGCTCGGGGTTCTTCTCGGCTTTCAGCCACGGCGGGGCGGTGGTGCCGAGCTTGGCAACCAGATACAGGTGCGCACCGATCAGCGCAGCGATCAGCCCGGGCACGAGCATCATGTGGATGGCATAGAAGCGCGACAGCGTGACGGCTCCGAATTCAGGGCCTCCGCGCAAGAAGTCGCTCAGGTAGGGGCCGAGCAGCGGGCCGGTGCCATTTATGTTTACACCCACGATCGTCGCCCAGTAAGCGCGCTGATCGAAGGGGAGCAGGTAGCCCGTGAACGACATCACCATCGTCAGGATCAGCAGCACGACCCCGATCAGCCAGTTGAGCTCGCGCGGATACTTGTAGGCGCCAAAGAAGAACGTGCGTCCCATATGCAGGAACACGAGGATCACCATCACGCTCGAGCCCCACTTGTGCATGCCGCGCACGAACTGGCCGAGAAACACTTCGTTGGTGACGTGCCGGATCGATTCATAGGCGCCGCCAGACGGATCGGGCTTGTAGAACATCGCCAGGAACACGCCCGTAACCGCCTGGGAGAGGAACGCGAACATCGTGGCGGAACCGAGCGTGTAGAACCAGTTGGTGCCCTTCGGCACCTTGCGGAACATCATCCAGCGCGCCGCGCCGCTCAACGACGTGCGCTCATCGACCCAGTCGACGACGCTGATGCCCGCCTCGGCGGCATGGTCGAGCGGGGTCGCCTTTCCATTGCCATCGCCCGGTCGGGGCGGCGGGGCCTTCAATGCGGCTGGAACTGGAGGAGCGGGCAGCTTGGGCATGAGAAGGACGCCTAGCGGCGGATCGACGGACGAGACGGGTACAGGTACTGGCCGATGCCGTCGATCGGCTCGCCTGGATCGCGTGGGGAGAAGCGCTGCAACTCGCTGTTGACGCTGTAGCGCGCGCCGATCTGCACGAAGCCGTCGACCACGCGCGTATAGAAGCGATCGAGCGGCCTCACCGGCGGACCGCCGACGCGGCGGCCGAGCAGGTCGTACACCCCGCCGTGACAGGGACAGATGAAGCGCTCGGCGGCGTCGACCCAGCGCACCGGACAGCCGAGGTGGGCGCAGCGCGAGGTGATCGCTATGTACTGGTTGAGCGAATCCGGCTTTTCGAGGTCGATCGAAGGGTTGCGCTTGCGCACATACACCGTCGTCTTGCCGGCCTCGCCGATGCCCGGGGTCAGCGTGATGACGACCGGGATGTAGTTGTTGTCGGGGAACATGTCCGTTGGGCCGGCAGTTTCCCATTTGTGCGGCGTTTCTTTGAAGATCGGCCCGATCGCGAAGCCAAGCGCCGGAAGCGCGAAGGAGGCGGCCGCGATCGCCCCGGCGGCGTGCGTCGTGCCCGTCATGAACCGCCGGCGCGTAACGGTCTCGCCCTCGAAGGCGCCGGGGATCTTCCGATCGGATGTGTAGCGGGAGGCGTGCTTACGGTGCTTGTCGGACACGGCCGCGAACAATATCGGGCGGCGGCCTGCGCGTGCACGCGCGCGGCCCCTGGGTTTCCCGGCCTCGCACGGGCGGCAGGGCTCGCGGGATGCCGGAGATGCGCTCTCAGCCGCGCGCAGCGCCCCGCATCGCGTCGAGCGCCCCCGGCGCCCCAGCGCGCACGAGCGCCTTCGCGCGCTCATGCACAGGGCTCGTCCCCCAGCCGATCGCGCGCGCGCCGGCCATCCAGATCGCGCCGGCGAGCTCCTCCTCGCCGGCTCCGTGGGCGAGCGCGCTGAGGGTGATCACGTCGGCGAGCTCCGCCACCGCCGCGACGTCTCCGAGCTCGACCAGCCGCGCGAGCCCAAGCGCGTACAGGCGATCGCCCGCAAGCAGGCCAAGATCGTCTTCGGCGGCCTTGACGACTCTCGGCGCGTGATAGTGCAACAGGTAGCCCTCGTAGATCGTCTCGATCAAGAGCTCATACTGCTCGCTGTAGCCCTGCGTGCGGGGACCGCCGGCGGCGAGCTGAGCCACGCCCGAGGTGCCGTTCGGGGAATCGGCGCCCTCCCCCATGCCCAGTCCGTGTGTGCCGTCTACGCCGGCTGGACCGTTCGCCGGCCCCGGCGTGGTAGGGGCGCCACCGTTGTCTTGCCCCCTCAGCAGGCTTGCGATCAGTCCTCCCTCGGCGGCGAGCAGCGCACGGAGCCTGCCGAGCACGGACGATTGCGCCTCGGCGTTCGAGGCGGGCTGGGCGCTCTTGCTCATGCGATCTCCTCGAACGAGGCGGCGGCGGCGGCGATCGTCGTATCGATCTGCTCGGGCGTATGGGCGAGCGAC
>DAHUYZ010000072.1 GCA_027306855.1 Solirubrobacterales bacterium
TCGTCGCCGCGGTCACCTCCGCCACCGGACTCGACGGCGAGGCCGTCAGCGACGTGTCGGTGCTCGAGCGCTTCTCGTTCCTGTCTGTCCCGGAACACGAGGCCGACCGCGTGATCGAGGCGCTGGAGGGCAGGGACGTGCGCGGGCACATGCTCCGCGCCGAGCGCGTAAAGGGCTGAGCGTCCGAAGGGGCGGCCGGTCCGTCGCCGGCCGGCATTGATTGCCGCCGGCCGAGCCGCGTGGACGAGGCACGGCTTTGGGTATCTTCCGGGATCATTCGAACATTCGGCCACTGGTCCCCTCCCCTGCTGTACCGACTGTTAGGATGTACCGCCATATCGCAGCTAGTGGTCGAGCCGACGAAAGGGTGGAGGAGGTGCGGGATCGTGCACACCATGACCGGCTGGTTTGGACACTGCAGCGGGCCGTCACGGCTGTCGGAGCGCTCACCCTCGTCTCCGTCACGCTTCCCATCATCGGTGCGAGTAGTTCGCTGGCGGCCACACGCGAGAACGCCGTTCAACCCCGCACGGCTACTCCATGTCTCGATGCTGACGGTAAAGTGGTATCAGACTGCGCCTCGGCCGTAGAACGAGCTCGTACGTTGGTCCGCTTCGGGCATGGTCCCGCAGCGGTTTCCCCCTCGGTGTCTGGATCGGCGCTTGCTGCCACGCCTCTTGTTGAAGGTGGCGGTAACACGCTAGAAATCAAGGAAGTTACCGATGGCAGCTTGGTGTTCACATTCTTTGGTGGTTACATCAACGGTGAAAGCTTTATCGAATGCGGCCGAGAAGCCATGCTCATCAATGAAAAAGCAATACAGGCGGGCGAAGTCTACGCGTCTTGTGCCAGGGTCGGTTTCAAAGACGCGGTGACTGGCGAAAAAACTCCCAATAACAATGAAGCTACGGATGTCTTTTTTGATGCCTGCGGCAAAATGGTGGGTGGTAGTCATACGGCGCGATGGGAAACTAGAGGATCTCCAACAAAAGAATTGGAAGGCGGCCCGGTATGGCTCGGAGGCCTAGATCAGCACATGGTCAGAACGGACGCGTCTGCGTGCCCTGGGATATGGAGCATTGCCTACTCATTCACGCAGACGTTTACGAACGGCACGAAACTGACGGTCGAAGCGAGTGGGACGTTTGAAGTTGAATTGCCACCTGGAATCGCCACGGAAGAACTCTATGGTCTTAAGAACCCAGCCAATCCGAACGACGTCAAATCGTGCGTGGGCAAACCCGTGAACTGTGCAACCGGCAATGAGACAGTGTCACAAACCGATCTCAGCCTCGCCGGCCTTGGCATTCCCTTCAACTTCACCCGTACCTACAACTCCCAAGTCGCGGTCTCTGCGGGCAGCCCCGGACTGATGGGTTATGGATGGGCGACCTCATACAGCGACCACCTCGCGATCAACGGGAACGAAGTCACCGTCGTGCAAGCCAACGGCAGTACCGCGAAGTTCACGGGCACCGGATCGCCGGGGCCGCTTACCGGAGCCAAGTGGGGCCAGGCCAAGCTCGTCCTGAACGAAAACGGCACCTATACGTACACGCTTCCCACCCAGGAAGCGTTCAACTTCGACTCAAGTGGCCGGCTGTTGAGCGAGGTCGATCGCAACGGCAACACGACGACGATGAACCGCAACGCCGAAGGACGCCTGGAATCGGTCACAGACGCGTCCGGTCGAAAAATGACGCTCTCCTACAACCCCGAAGGCCTGATCGAAAGCGTCACGGACCCGATGGGCCACGCGATCAAATACACCTATGAAGGCGGCGAGCTCGCCACCGTCACCCTGCCCGGCGAAACAAAAGCTCGCTGGCAGTTCAAATACGACGCCTCGCACCGCATGACGAGCGTGACCGACGGGCGTGGCGGCATAACGACAACCGAATACGACAGCTCGAACCGCGTGATCTCACAGACCGATCCAGCCGAACGGACGCTCAAATTTGCTTACGGTGAAGCGGAAGGCAAAAAGGGATACGAAACAAAGATCACCAATCAGACGACTGGCGCGGTCACGCAAGAGGTGTTCACGTTTGGCTACGAGCCGAAGTCGATAACACGAGGCTTCGGCACGAGCAGCGCGACCACCGAAAAGTACGCCTACGGCGAAACTGGCGACCTGACCGAACTCACCAACGGCAAGGGCTACGCCAGAAAGTACACATACGACAGCGAAGGCAACCGTACGAGTATACGTGAACCGGAAGGACGCGAAACGAAATGGACGTATGACAGCACGCGCGACGTGCTCACGACAACCACGCCAAAGGGCGAGACGACCACTATCAAACGCGACAACAAAGGCAACCCAGAAACCATTGAACGACCAGCCCCTGGTGGCCTGACGCAGACGACGTGCTTCAAATACAACTCGCTCGGGGAGCTTGAATCGGTCACCGACCCGCTCGAACGCACGACCAAATACGGATACGATAGCCAAGGGGACCGTACCGCGGAAATCGACCCCGAAGGCAACAAGCGGACCTGGGAATACAACGAAGACTCCCAAGAAATCGCGACCGTCAGTCCGCGCGGCAACGTGACGGGCGGCGAACCATCGAAATACACGACGAGGACCGAACGCGACGCCCAGGGGCGTGGAGTCAGGGTTACCGATCCGCTCGGACACGAAACGAAATACGCCTTCGACGGCAACGGCAACCTCGAATCGGTCACAGACGCTCTCGGTCACACGACCAAGTACACATACAACGCCGACAACGAGCTGACCAAGACGGAACAGCCTAACGGCGCGATCGCAGAAACCGGCTACGATGGCGCCGGCCAGATGATCAGCCAGACCGACGGCAACAAACACACGACCAAATACGTACGCAACATACTGGAGCAGGTAACCGAAGTCGTAGACCCGCTCGGTCGCAAAACGACCAAGGAATACGACGCGGATGGAAACCTGACGAAGGTCACCGATCCTCTTGGTCGTGTGAGTACACGCGTCTACGACTTCTCCGACCGTCTGACGGAAATCGTCTATGCGAGCGGCAGGACCGAATCGAAGGTCCAGTACGAATACGACGCCGACAACAACCGAACGAAGATGGTGGACTCGACCGGCACGAGCACTTACGCGTACGATCAGCTCGACCGGCTCACAGAAACCAAAGACGGTCACGGCGACACGGTCAAGTACGAATACGACCTGGCCAACGAGCAAACGAAGATCACCTACCCAAACGGCAAGGTTGTCGCGAGAACGTTCGATAAAGACGACCGGCTTCAGAAAGTCACCGACTGGCTCGAACACACGACCACATTCAGCTACGATCCGAACTCGAATCTGACAGGTACGACCTGGCCTACCGGGACCAGCGGCGAAGACAAATACAGCTACAACGAAGCGGACCAGCTCAACGAAATCAAGACGGCCAAGGGCACAGAAACCCTGGCGTCGCTCGCCTACACGCACGATGCCGACGGCCAGGTCAAGACCGTCGCGAGCAAAGGGCTGCCCGGCGAAGAATCGATCTCCTACGAATACGATCTGGCCAACCGCCTGACCAAAGGCGCCGGCCTCAGCTACGAATACGACGCGGCCAACAACCCAATCAAGACGGGCGCGAGCACGAACACGTTCGATGAAGCCGACGAGCTGAAAACCGGCACCAACGTCACCTACGCGTACGATGCCGCAGGCGAGCGAACCGGATCGACACCGACCAGCGGGTTGACGATGACCTACGGCTATGGCCTGTCCGGTGCCCTGACGTCCGTAGAAGGCAAAGGAGCAAAAAAAGCTGGGTTCACAGAAACCTACACCTACGACGGGAACAATCTTCGCGCGTCCCAAACGGTCGGTGGAGTCCAGACCTTCCTGGCGTGGGACATGACCGAAAGTGTGCCTCTCGTTCTCAGCGACGGCACCAACAGCTACATCTACGGCCCCGGAGCATTGCCGATCGAGCAAATCTCAAGCGGCGGCACGGTCCTCTATCTGCACCACGACCAGCAGGGATCCACCCGGATACTGACGGGATCGACCGGCGCCAAGGAAGCAACGTTCACCTACGACGCCTACGGCAACACCACCGGCACCACGGGCACGGCGAAAACCGCGCTCGGCTACGACGCACAGCTCACCGGCGCCAGCAGCGGGCTGATCTACCTACGAGCCAGGACATACGATCCGAAGACGGCCCAGTTCCTGAGCGTCGACCCCGCGCTGCAGGCTACCAGGGCTCCATACACCTACGCGAGTGATAGCCCGCTGAATATAGGCGATCCGTCGGGGCTCTGCGACGCTAACCCGTTCAGCGAAAGCTTCTGGACAGAAGGCAATTGTATCTCTGAAAGCCCGCTCAATCCTATTCCATACTACGGAAAGGAGATCGAATCGTACGAAAACGGGTGCGGGTATCTTTCGTCCATAGCTCATGGCCTAGAGGGTGCAGCCGTGGGTACCACCCTGTTTGCCGGCGGCGAGGGCGAGGATGAGGCCGCCACGGCGATTACTGACATCACGTTTGGACATGGCGCACGTCACCTTGCTGAAACAGCACTGAGCAGCGGTGAGGTGGAGTCAGTCATCCGATCCCAGATCGAGCAATCCGTCACTAAAGCTAGTGCAACTGGTTCGTTTTGGGGCAGGACAATGGTTGATGGAGAGACTATTGAGTATCGGGCGTATACGTTGCCTGACGGCACGATCAACGTAGGGACCTATTATGTCGCCTCGTAGACATCGCTCAGAGCGCGATGGGCGTTCTCGACCCCTCTCTGATTTGGAGAAGCAGTTGTTGGCGGCATTGTTGAGTGCTGATTTTCCGGGAAGGGATGCTTTAGTGAAGCAAGTCGCCGTGGCTTCGGTCCGCGAACTCGACGAAAATGGCAGTCTTGAATTTGGCCCATCAGCTGAGGTGCGTGCGGAAGTCGCTCGCAGGATTCCGGTAGAGGCCGAACTCGCTGATAGCGACGGCTCGATGATCCATGTGCTGCTACACGTTGTGGATGGCTTTGCGAAGGAGCTTGAGATCTATCGCGAGGATTCGGGTCGCGTGCAGCGGGCTATCGCGCCCGAAGATCTTCAGCTCATGATCCTGTAGTCAATCAGAGGCTTCGTCCTTCAGCTCGACCGATACTCCGCCACGGCTCGTCCTCATACCACGGCGTAAGCCTGATGGTCTGCCAGTCGGCGCCTTGGAGTAGTAGGCCTCGGCCGTCGGGGAGCTTGGCGATCTCACCGGGGGTGAGGATGCGTTGGCGTTGGGTGTTGTAGTTGACGGTGTCGCTGTGCGTCGGGGTCGCGAACCATTCCTGTGGCTCTGAGCGGCCGAGGGATTGGCCGGCGCTGCGCTCTGGCGCCACGCGCCACGCGCTCAGGCCATCGTCAGGCCGCCGCTCACCGACAGGGTCTGGCCGGTGATGTAGGAGGCGTCCTCGGAGGCGAGGAAGGCGACCGCGCCCGCCACGTCCTCGGGCTTGCCGAGGCGCTTCATCGGCACGGCGCGCGTCATCGCGGCGATCACCTTGGCCGAGTCGGCGCTCGCCCGCACGATGTCCTTCAGCAGCGGCGTCTCGGTCGGTCCCGGGCACACCGCATTGGCGGTCACCCCCTTGGTGGCCGTCTCTCTGGCGATCGACTTGGTGAAAGCGATCAGCGCGCCCTTTGCGCCCGCATACACGGACTCCAGCGATGAGCCGACGCGGCCGGCGTCGGAGGAGACGCACACGAGCCGTCCCCAGCCGGCGTCGATCATCCCCGGGAGCGCCGCTCTCGTCAGGCGCAGCGCGCCCGTGAAGTTGATGTCGATCACGCGCTGCCAGAACGGCTCGTCCGTGCCCACGAAGGGCTTGAGCTCGTCCCAGCCTGCATTGTTCACGAGGATCTCGACCGGCCCCAGCCGTTCTGTCACGGCGGCGATCGCCTCGGCCACCGAGGCGGCGCTCGTGACGTCGAGCGACAGCGCGAGCGCTTCCGTGCTGGCCGACCCCTGCTGGCGCACCCGTCGCACGACGGCTTCGGCTGCCTGGAGGTCGAGGTCCGCGACGGCCACCGCGCGTCCGTTGGCGGCGAGCGCGGCGCAGACCGCCCCGCCGATCCCGCCGCCGCCGCCCGTTACGAGCGCGACGCGTCGCGCCGCCGAGCGCGGCTCCTCTCTCGTTTGCGCTGATGTCGGCTCCATGCGTGGCGCGGCTCGCGTTCGCCGCGCCGGTAGCGTATGCGAGTCGATGGCCCGCTCGCCCGCACCTGTCCGATGATCGCGACCTGAGCGCGATGGACTTCGGCTTCAGCGACGAGCAGCGCCATTTCCAGGAGACGGTGCGCCGGTTCGCGACTCGGCGACTCGCCGCGCGCTACGCGCCCGACGACCGGCGGGGAGCGCTCGATGAGCGCACGCTCTCGGAGATGGCGTCGCTTGGCTTGACCGGCATCGCGATCGACGAGCGCTACGGCGGCCAGAGCGCGGGCGCCGTCACCACCGGGATCGCGGCCGAGGAGGTGGCGGGCGCCGACTTCAACGCGGCCTACCTGCTCTTGATCCCGATGCTCGTCGCCGAGGTGATCGGCGCGGCCGGCAGCGAGGACCAGCGCGCGCGCATGCTGCCGCCGATCGCGGACGGGTCGATACTGCCCTGCTTCTGCCTCACCGAGCCCGAGCACGGCTCCGACGCGGCTCGGCTGAGCATGCGAGCCGAGCGGGTGGGCGACGAGGATGAAGCGGACGACCTCAGGCCCGGCGGCGAGGGGTGGCGGCTGAGCGGGGAGAAGACGTCGATCTCACTCGGCATGGCCGCTCAGACGGCGGTCGTGTTCGCGCGCACCTCCGAGGGCGGCGCGAGGGGCGTCTCGGCGTTCTATGTGGACCTCGACGAGCGCTACGTGCAGCGCTCGGCCTTCAGGGACCTCGGCAGCAGGGCGATCGGGCGTGCGGCGATCCACTTCGACGGGCTGCCCGTGCCGGGCGAGAGCTTGATCGGTGGGGAGGGTGAGGGGTTCATCCGCTGCATGCAGTCATTCGAGTTCTCGCGCGCCATCATCGGCTTGATGTGCCTTGCATGCGCCGGCGCGGCCCTCGAGGAAGCGCTCGCCTACGCGCGCGAGCGCCAGGCGTTCGGCCGCCCGATCGGCGCCAACCAGGGCGTCGCCTTCCCGCTGGCCGAGGCGGCGACGCTGCTGCGGGGGGCCCGCTGGGTCTGCTACGAGGCGCTGTGGCGGCGCGACGCCGGCCTCCCGCACCGCGTCGAGGCGAGCATGGCGAAGTGGTGGGCGCCGAAGGTGGCGGTCGACGCCGCCCACCAGGCGTTGCTCACGCTCGGGCATTCCGGCTACAGCGAGGAGCTGCCGGCCGGCCAGCGCGTCCGTGACCTGATCGGCCTGGAGATCGGGGACGGCACCGCCCAGATCGCCAAGCTCGTGCTCGCGCGCGAGCTGCTCGGCAGGGCCTACGCTCCCTGAGCGTGGCGCGCACGCGCGCGGGATGCCGGCACGCGCGCGGGATGCCGGCGATGAGGGTGTCCTCGGGGGTGGTCTGCGATGAGGGGCGCCTCAGTGGGATGCCGGCGATGAGGGTGTCCTCAGGGGTGGTCTGGTCGTGGGCGTGGGGCGTCTCCTACACCGACACCGCCGCCCTGTAGGGCGCGAAGTCGGCGGCGCGCTTCTCGTTGAAGGCCGCCACGCCCTCCGCGGCCTCCTCGCCGCCGGTGAACTGGTGCAGGCCCGTGAACGCGAGCGACGCCTGCCCGGCGATGTGCTCGCTGTCGGCGTTGAACGACTGCTTGAGGAAGCGCAGCGAGGTGGGGGACATGGCGAGCATCTCATCGGCCCAGCGTCTCACCTCGGCGCGCAGCTCGGCGAGCGGCACGACCTCGTTGACCAGGCCCCACGCCATCGCCTTCTCCGCGCTGTAGCGGCGGCACAGAAACCAGACGGCGGCACAGAAACCAGACCTCCCGCGCGCGCTTCTCCCCGATCGCGCGCGCCAGATACGCGGTGCCGAAGCCCGCGTCGAACGAGCCCACGCGCGGCCCGTTCTGGCCGAATATCGCATGGTCGGCGGCGATCGTCAGATCGCACAGCACGTGCAGCACGTGACCGCCGCCGATCGCATAGCCGTTGACCGCCGCGATCACGGGCTTGGGGACCTGCCTTATGACGCGGTGCAGCTGCTCTACCTCGAACAATCCGGTCTCCGAAGGACCGTAGTCGCCCGTCTCGGCGCGCTGCTTCTGATCGCCGCCGGTGCAGAACGCCTTCTCGCCCGTCCCGGTCAGACAGATGACGCCGACCTGCGGATCGGCCCACGCGCGCTTGAACGCGGCGATCAGCTCGTCGACGGTCCTCGCCCGAAAGGCGTTGTAGCGGTCCTGGCGGTCGATCGCGATCGTGGCGAGCCCGCGATCGACCTCGTAGTTGATGTCCTCGAACTGTTGCATCGGCGGCTCCTCCTGGGGCAGTTGACCGGCTTGAGGCTAATCTCAGCCGGCAACGACCACATTCGAGAGGAAGGCCGCCAGCCAGATGTCAACCGCCACGATGAAGACCACCGAGGGCGAGATC
>DAHUYZ010000073.1 GCA_027306855.1 Solirubrobacterales bacterium
ATCGTGATCGGCGCTCTGCTAGCGCGTCTGGTCGGTCGTCGCGGGCGGCGAGCGGTCGCGAAAACCCCCGCGCGGCGCCTGCTCGCACGCAGAGGGACTGAGCGGGGACTCGCCGAGATAGTCGCGAGTCGTTCGCTGCTCGTGGACGTGCACCTGTTGGGCGCGTCCAGCAAGGGTCGCTGAGGAGCACGGCGGGGCAGTGGAGCTGCGCGTCGAAGTCACGCCGGCCTGCCCATACAGGCTGCCTTTACACGGTGGCATGGACGGCGTGCTGCGCTACCGGGGCGGGGTGGTGCAACGGCTGCTCCACCATGAGGGCGTGCCCGTGCATGTGAGGGTCGCGCAGGCTAGCCGCGACCGTGTGCTGTTCGGGGCGCGCTCTGCCAGTCCGGCGGCGGCCCGCTACGGGATCGAGCGGATGCGTTTCGCGCTCGGAGTCGATGACGACATCGAGTCGTTCATCCGCGAGTTCGCCCGCGACCCGGTGATCGGGCGCTCCGTGCGTGCGCGTCCCTGGCTGCGCGTCAGGCGCAGGCCCGAGCCCTTCGAGGCGCTTGCGTGGGCGATCTGCGAGCAACTGATCGAGTACGAGTGCGCCGCATCGATCCAGCGGCGGATCGTGCGCGCGCTCGGGCCCCGTTGCCCGCATGGCAGCGGGCTGCGCGACGTGCCTTCACCGCAAACGCTCGCTCGTGTGGCGCCGGCGCTTCTTCGATCGTTCGATCTCTCCGATGCCCGTGCGCGACTGCTCGTGCGCGTCGCGAAAGAGGTCGCTTGTGGGCGTGTGGATCTGCACGGCGCAGACCACGAGCGCGGCTGGCGGCGATTGCGGGCACTGCCCGGTGTCGGACCGTGGACGGTCGAGACGATGGCGCTGCGGGGCCAAGGCCGTAACGATCAGCTGCCGGCCGGCGATCTCGGCCTGCTCGAGGCGGTCGGGCGCGTGCTCAGCGGCGGTGACCCCCATGCCCGCGCGGGCGAAGCGCAGGTCCGTGCGTTCTTCGCTCCCTACGGGCGCTGGACAGGGCTTGCCGCGGCGCACATGGGCGCCATTTGAGGGAGGGTGAGAGCGCCCGGGGCGCCGGGGCCGGTATACCCTCAGCGCGCGTGGATGTCCTACGAGCGTAGGGTTTCGGGCCTCTACCCGCGCGGCCTGTCGCGCTGGATCAGCAGCGCGAACGTCGGGCAAGCCTGCGCCGCGCGTCTTGCCAATTCGGCGAGCTCGGGCGGGATCGGGTGCTCGTCGATGATCGGATAGCCCCACTCGTCAAGCGAGATCATCTCGGGTAGGAGCTCAGCGCACATGCCGTG
Source organism: Solirubrobacterales bacterium (assembly GCA_027306855.1). GTDB lineage: Bacteria > Actinomycetota > Thermoleophilia > Solirubrobacterales > Solirubrobacteraceae > Palsa-744. Next base: position 1,312 of record DAHUYZ010000073.1, read on the forward strand.
CGCCTCGCAGGCGATCGGATTTACTCGCAGCCGTTCAGCCATGTCTCTCACGCGGCGCGCGCCCTGCTCGCGCGCGCCGGTAGCGGCATCTCACGGGAGCTGGCGCAGGCGTCGCACGGGCCGTGGCGCGCGTGGTCGGCGAGCTCGTGCTCGAACACACGCAGAGCGCTCGTCACGAAGCGCACGGCGCCGTCGGGATGGCTGCACGCCCCCCGTTTGGCGGTCAGCGCGACCAGCTCGGCAAGGCGCTGGGAGTAATGACGGTCGCGGGTGCCGTCTGCCAGCTGCTCGAGCGTCCCAGCAATCGAGTCGAGCCCGTGCACGCACGGGCCGCACTGACCCGCGCTCTGGCGCGCCAGCCAGCGCGCAACACGGACAATCTCGGCGACAGGGCATGCGCTCTCGGACAGAAGCAACACGACGCCCGCTCCAAGTGAGACGCCGTGCGGTGCGAGATGCTCGTCGGAGAGGGCAACGCCTGAGAGCAGATGGCCGTCCACCCAGCCGCCGGCATAGCCGCCGAACAGCGCGGCGCGGGAGGCCGCGGTGGTGCCGCCGGCCGCTTCCAGAAGGGAGGTCAGCGAGGCGCCGTACTCGATCTCGTACACGCCCGGATACGCGACCGGACCTGAGAGGGTCACGAGCGTCGAGCCGGGCTGGCCGGCGATTCCGAGCTCGCGAAACCAGCGCGGCCCGTGGCGCGCGATCAGTGCCACATGAGCGAGCGTCTCGGCGTTGTTTACGAGCGTCGGCCGGCGTCTTACGCCTCGTTCGAAGAGCATCGGCGGCGAGAAGGTCGGCTTGGCCGGCTTTCCGTTGAGATGGCTCACGAGCGCCGACTCGTGACCGATGATGTAGCCCTCGGGCGCCGCTGTCAGGACGACTCGAGGCCACTCGTTTCCAAGGCGCGAGCGTTCGGACTGCGCCTGCGCGCAGCGCTCCAGCCCTGCCCCGGCCGATTCGCAGACGCACAGGATGACTTCCTCGGCACCGATCGCGCGCGCGGCGAGCACGGCGCCGTCCAGCACCAGATGCGGGAGCGTCTCGAGCAGCGTGCGGTCCTTGAGGCTCGCCGGCTCGCCCTCGGTCGCGTTGACTACGACGATCGGCTTGCCCCTCGCGCCGGAGACGGCGCGCATCTTCCTGGCCATCGGGAAGCTCGCCCCACCGCGCCCGGACAGCCCGGCCTGTTCGATCTGGTCGATCAGCGCATCGGGTCCACGCCGGTCGCGCCTGCCTGGCAGCGGCAGCTCGCCGTGAGTATTAAGGTGGGTCCGCAGGCTCATTGCCCCCTGCGCGGGCACCCCATCCAGCAGGCGCGGCAGCCGGGCGACCGGGGCTCTGCCGCCGGGCGCGGCCTCAAAGGTAGGGGCGCTGCTCATTTCTCACCTTCAGAGCTGGATGGCTCGCCGGTCGAGACAACCGAGTTGATGTTCGATCTGGACGAAGACGCGCTCGAATGACCGAGCAGGTTGGCGGGCGTGCCGGACCGGCGCGCCCATTCTTTGCCGAGCGGGCCGCCCGGCAGCCAGAGGAGAAGGCCGAGCGTGAACACACCCGTACCTCCAAGCGCCGCCGCGCGGCGACCGATGTCCCGCGGCCAGCCGTCAGCGATGCGCACGAGCACGGCCGCGATCACGACGATCAAACAGCCGATGCTGAGAGCGAGCAGCCATGTGCCTTTCACGTCGCTTCCGGTGCCGAAGCCATGGAGCAACGCGATCGGCCAGCTCGCGTAGGCCAGCCAGTGGGTGGCGCGCCACGTGGCGTGGCCCATGCGCCGACGCAAGAGGCTCGTGATGAGGACGGCCAGCATCAGGTCGGACGCGACCGCTCCCAGGCCGAGCCAGAACGGTCGGTAGGTGCCGGTGAACGGGATGAACGCGTCGATCAGCGAGATCGGCGCGAAGCTGTCGAGCACCGAGGTGAGGATGTGGATGGCAAGGAACGCCAGTGCGAGCAGCGACGCCGTGCGGTGCAGCGAATCGACGACGAAACGCGGCCACGCGGGCGAGCTAAAGCGTCTGACGTCTACCACGCCGAGGGTGAGCGTCAGCGTCAACAGCAGCAGCGTGACTGCGCCACTCGAGCGCGTGAGATACCAGTAGGCGCTCGGGCCGGTCGTGGCTGCGTGGAGGATCGGAGAGACGTTCATGAAAGCCACGCGCCGGTCGTTGCGGGCATGCTGTGGAGCGGTGTCGGGAGGGTCGCTGAGCCGGCCGGTCCTCGGGACTCTTGCGGCCAGGCGCCGATCGCAAGCACCTCTCCCTGGTGGCTGACCAGACGCGCGGGTAGCCCGAGATCGCTCAGCCACGCCGGTGCGCGGTCGCCGCGCAGAAGCGCAGCGGTGCTCGCGATGTTGGCGTCCACGCAGCTCGCGGCCGCCACGCTGACCGTGCGCCACGGGCTGCTCGCCGGCATCGCGCTCGCTGGGTCGATGATGTGGTGCATCTCCTTGCCGTCCTTGCGCCAGCGACGCGCCACTGTGCTCGACGTCGCAAGTCCGCCCCCCTCGATCACGATCCGCTGCCCGGGGGCGTCCGGGCCTGCGCGGTGGTCGTCGGTTACGTGCACCTGCCAGCCGCTTGCCGGGGCTGCGCCCGCGGTCGAGATATCGCCGCCGAGGCTGACGAGCGTCCCGCACTGCAGCGCCTCATATATGGCGAAGCTCGCCCGATCGGCTGCGAGCGCCTTGGCCGTTGCGCCGAGATCGAGCTTCATAGCGCTTGGTATGCGGATCGTCCGTCGTTCGCGGTCGATCTCGATGGTGCGCCAACCGGCTCGCGCACGCGCTCGCACCTGCTGAGCGGCGAACGGTTTGGATGGCGGCGAGGTCGAGGGGGCCATTGTCCACGTATCTGTGTTCTCGATTAGGCGCCAGTCCCTGTCGTAGCCGGCCAGCTCGAGCGCGACGCCGACGGTGGGGTCGACATCACCGTCCGTCAGACGCGCCGCGCGTAGAGCCACGTCGACGGCTTCGATCAGCAGCGGATGGACTTCCACGAAGCGTCCGGCCCGCGCGTTTACCCGGGCCAGATCGGAGTCCTCGCGAAAGCGGCTGCAGGCACAGTCGATAGCGTCTAGCTCGCGCTCGAGGATTGCGATCGCGTCCTGGAGCGCAGCGGCGTCCGTGACCACGAGCACGGCGTTCGAGCCGAGCGCCTCCCATTCGGCGATTGCGGGGCTCCTTGCCGCTGTGGCGGTCATCGGAACGCTCTTCTACGAGCCGCCCGACACGACGGGTGGCGCGGCTTCTTGTGTCGGGGCCGGAGCCGTTTCCTGTGCGGGCGGCGATTCGGGGGCGTGCGGCTGTTCTTCGGCCGGGGCCGATTCCTGCGAGGTGGGCGCTGACGGTTCGGACGTGGGCGCTGGCGGTTCTGACTGGGCCGATCCAGAGGACGATTCTTGGGAGGGCGCTGCTTGCGGCGCCTGTTCGGGTGGCTGGACCGGTGTGGTGGTCGAGGATTCGCTTGCAGCGCTCGAGGAGCTCTGAGACCGTGTGGCGTTCGATCGCGACGTGCTCGACGCTTTGATGGTCTTGCCGGGGAACGCGTGCGCGGCGACCTCAGAGAAGACTCCGGTTATCGCGATCGAGCTCGCGATGAGCCAGCGGTTGGCTCTGCTTAGCTTGTGCAGCGCGGAGTCCCTGACGTATGTCGCTTTGGAAGGCATCTTCAGTGGTCGCGTCGGAAGGCCTCGAGGTGTGACCAGCCGCCGAAGTGGGGGACCAGCAGGATCGCGATCACGATGCCGGCTAAGAGAACCCCGGCAAGCGAGATTGCGCGTCCTACGCCACCGGCCGCAAGACTGTTGTACTGCACGCGACCGGCTCCTTCGGTGAGAAAAGTCTTTTGCAGATCGGGCAGATGTCCGAGCACGTGGATGGCGGTGAAGCCGATCCAGACGACGAAGCTCGCCTTGTGCAGCGCCCGCAGGTAGCCGGCCGCGCCTGGGCCCGCGATCAACAGCGCGACGCCCGTAGCGAACACGGCGATCGTGGAGAGTACGACGACCGGCGCGATCAGGCGCAGCGCCGTCGATGGGGCGCCTCTCGCCCTGTAGGTCGGGTCGCGGGTGTAGTAGCGCGCGAAGCGGTAGCCGGTGCTCGCCATCTTCAGGGCTACCGGCGGGATGAGCATGAGTCCGAGGAACAGATGGGCTGAGGTCAACGATCTGATTCGCAGGATCGTCACGCCGATCGCGGCGAGCAGCACGATCAGCACGACGCCGGTGGCGCCCGTAAGGCGCTCGTTGCCGTCGATCCCGCCGCCTGTGATTCCCGCAAGCCGCTCCTCGTGCACCTCGGCATCCATGCGGGACAGTGTGTTTTGGCTTGCTAAGCGTGTGATAACAAAACGATGAGAAACCTCATCGAATACCACGCTGGCCCTATCCTCACAGACAGTGGCATCGGCGCAGACAGTCGCATCGGCTGGCGAGCGGGCGCTCGCGCCCACTGTGCTGCTCATCGAGGATGAGCCCGGGATCGTCGACTTCCTGAAGCGGGGATTGCAGGCGGAGGGGTTCTCGGTGCAGGCCGCGCTCGATGGGGCGGAGGGGCAGGATAGGGCGCTGAACGAGAGCTTCGACGTGGTTGTGCTCGATCTGATGCTCCCCGGCGTCGCGGGTATGGACGTGCTTTCGAAGCTTCGCGTGCAAAAGCCGGAGCTGCCGGTGATCGTGCTGACCGCTAAGGGCGAGATAGAGGACCGGGTCGCGGGGCTCGATGCCGGCGCCGCCGATTACTTGGTCAAGCCGTTCTCGCTGGCGGAGCTGCTGGCGCGCGTGCGCGCACAGCTGCGCGTCGCCGCCCAGGCTCACAGCGCTACGACGACGCTTCGAGCTTGCGATGTCGCCGTGGATCTGCTCAGGCGTAAGGTCACGCGCGGCGAGGAGACCGTGGCGCTGTCGGCGACCGAGTTCGAGCTGCTCGTCTATCTGATGCGCCACAGCGGCCAGGTAGTCTCGCGCGAGCAGATTCTCAGCGCGGTATGGGGCTACGAACACGACCCCGCGACCAACGTCGTCGACGTCTATGTCGGCTACCTGCGCCGCAAGCTGCGCCGCCCTGACAATCCCGCCCCGATCCACACCGTGCGCAGGGTCGGGTATCGCTTCGGCAATGGCTCCTAGCCCGCGCTCCAGGGGCTTGCTGCCGAGGAGCCTGCGCTGGCGCCTGGCGGCCTGGGTCGCGGTGACCGTAACCGTCTCATCACTCATCACCTTCGGGGTCGTCTACCTCGGAACCGTGAGCCGCATCGATCGCGACGTGTCGGGCGATGCGCACGCGTTCTTGCTGGCGGTTGCGCTGACCTTGTGCGGCGCGCTCATCGGGGCGCTCTTGATCGGAACCCGCTTTTCGCGCCCGCTGCGACGCATGGCTGACGTCGCTCAACGTGTCGACGCGGGAGATCTGCACCCAAGAATTCACGGGGTCGCAGGTACGAACGAGCTGGAGGTGCTCGCCGATGCGTTCAACCACATGCTCGACCGCCTCGGCGAAGCGTTCGCCGGTCAGCGGGCATTCGTCGCCGACGCCTCGCATGAGCTGCGCACGCCGCTCACGGTCGTGCGCGGTCAGCTCGAGCTGCTCGCCTCCGATCCGGCGCCGACAGAGCGTGAGGTGCGGCGCGTCGAGCGGCTGGTAGGAGCCGAGATCTCGCGTATAAGCCGCCTGGTTGACGATCTGCTGCTGCTCGCGAAGGCCGAGCAGACCGAATTCTTGAGAGCGTCGCCCATCGAGACCGATGAGTTCGTCGCCGAGCTTTGGGACGGCATGACTCTGCTCGCCTGCAGGCGCTTTGAGCTGGGCGAGGTGCCGGCCGGAACGCTGAGGGGCGATCCCGATCGCCTCGCTCAGGCGCTGCGCAATCTGGTCGCCAACGCGATCGAGCACACGGCCGCTGAGGAGGGGATCGTGCGGATGACGGTGCAGCCCATTCCCGGCGGCTGGGTCAGGTTCGTCGTGGAAGACGATGGCCCCGGCATTCCCGCCGATCAGCGTGACCGCGTGTTCGATCGCTTCCATAGGACCGACTCCGCACGGGACCGCGCGTCGGGTGGGACAGGGCTCGGTCTGGCGATCGTGCGAGCGGTGGCGCAAGCCCATGGCGGGCGTGTCTGCGCCGGCGAGAGTCGCTTTGGCGGCGCCCGCATCGAGCTCGATCTACCGGGGTTCACGCCAGATCAGTCTATTCCGACTGCTCAAATAGCGACGGCTCATTGAGATAGATCGCGAGAAGTCCGACTACTGGCTCGATGCTGCATACTGTGCGGTGATGGGCGGTCTGAGCAGGGGTGGACGCGCTTGTGGTC
>DAHUYZ010000074.1 GCA_027306855.1 Solirubrobacterales bacterium
CCGCCTGCTCACGTGGAATCTCGCCCTCGCGGCCTTGGTCTACCTCTGGCTCCCTCGATTCCGCCGCGATGTCGGCGTCTTGCACCTCGGTTTGGCGCTCGCCGCGTTCGCGACTTTCTCGGCGACGCGATGGGCGATCTGATCGCGGCGTTGGCGGGCCTGGGCGGCCCGTTCGAGTTCTCTGGCCAGCTCGAGCTCTAGCTCCCTGCGGTGGTGGTGGCCGTTGCGGCTCAATCGTCGGGCGCGTCCGGGTCCCATGGGGACATCTCGAAGCCCGGCAGCCGGCTGACGATCGCGCTGAGAGGGTTGACCACGATCATCTCCTGCGCCTTGCACTCTTCGATCGTGTCGAGGAGCCTTTCCTCCACCTGTGTTGTCTCGGCGTAGTACAGCGTCCCCTCGATTTGGGAGCTGCGGGCCCATGCGCGGCAGATCTTGGCCAGGCGGTCCCTGGACTTGATCGTCAGCTCGACCTCCACCGCGATCGGCAAGGGTGGCGGCTTGCCGGGCGTGGCTGGTGGCCAGATCACGATGTCGGGGTGGTGCGACTGCGTCTCGCCGTGATCTCGGATCTGCACGCTGGCGACGCGGCGCCCCATCTCGTACTCGTCGCGATGCAGCTCGCGCTCTCCAATCACGCGATGGCCGGGGTAGCGGCGTTCCAGGGCGCCCATCACGCTCGCGCAGGCGATCGTGTGCCGCGCATCCTGGATGTTGACGCCGCGGTAGCGCATCCCTTTCGGATAGGCGTACCCGCCGGCGAGCTCGTGCTTGCGAGCCAACCGGCGACCGGCGGCGGTCGAGGAGTAGAGCGTGGGGTAGCCGACCAGCACCGAGTGGCTCTCCAGGAGTCCAAGCTCGACGGACTCCTCGAGGATCTCTCGGGCTGCGTCGGAGCCGTGCCCTTCGCGCTCGGCCAACGCCTCGGCCGTGATCGCGCCCAGCGCATAGGCCCACGCGACTATCCCTGCCTGGCGCACGACCTTCTCGGGTACGTATGTTGCGGTCGTCATCTGACCCTCCTTTTCCTTGATACGTGAAAACGGCGGGCCAATGGCCCGCCGTCCAATCAATGAGTGCTTGCGTGCGCGCGCGGCGCGCTGATCTGGTCAGCTCTGCCGCGAGAGCGCAGAGTCCTTATCGCCCAGCCGGCCGGCGGCGGCGAGCGCCGCTTCGGGGGAGGCGAACACGACCTCCAGGCGCACCCGGCCGTTGTAGGAGGTGCGTATTCGGACCTCGGCGCCCAGCGCCTCTCCCCACGCCTGCGCCACGCCGCGAACCGCGTCCGGATCGTCATACCAGCGCTTCCCGCGAGCCGCTTTGGACGCAGACGCGACTTCGCCCTTCCCCTCACGCGCGTGAGATTCGAGCGTCCGCACGCTCCAGCTCTCCTCGACCGCCCTGCGGGCCAGCGCTCGACGCGCTTCGGGGTCTTCTGCCATCAGCAGTGCGCGACCGTGACCGGCGCTCAGCTCGCCGCGGTCCACGAGCTCGATGATCTCCTCGGAGAGCTCGAGCAGGCGCATGAGGTTGCTGACGGCGGCGCGACTGCGTCCCACGCGACGCCCGACGTCCTCGCGTGTAAGGCCGAGCTGCTGTACGAGGGCGACGCACGCGCGGGCCTCCTCGATCGGGCTGAGGTTCTCGCGCGCCATGTTCTCGATCAGCCCGATCTCCAGCGCAGCGGCATCGTCGTGCGGATAGACCAACGCGGAGATCTTCTGGAGGCCGGCCATCTGAGCCGCGCGCCAGCGCCGCTCACCCGCGATCAGCTCATAAGAGCCGTCCGGGAGTGGGTGCACCAGCACGGGCTGCAGCACGCCGCGCTCGCTCACCGAGCCGGCGAGCGCTTGGAGCGCCGGCTCGTCGAAGTGACGTCGCGGCTGGGAGATGCTGGGCTTGATCGAATCGACCGGCAGCTCTCGCAGCGGGTCAGCGAACGTCGATGATCGTGTCTGGGACATGGTTGCTCCTTTGATCGGCCGGCGCGTCGGCCAGCGGGGTGAACAAAAAAGGACGGCAGCCAGATGGCGACCGTCCTCGTACAGGAACGCTTCCCGGGGTTGGGCTGATGCTGCGTGGCGCCCGCTAAGAACGAGCTATGAAACGTCGATACGACAGAACAGCCAGGGGGAAAGCGAGAAGTGAGGCCGCCACCATAGCGCGCCGATGCGAGAGGAAATCGGCGTGAGGCCCGCGTCGTGCGCTCGCCAGCCCGCCAGTCGTGCAGTTACGTTCGAAGACGCCGTCTGCGCGGACTATCGGCGCGCAGTCGCCCTGTCAGGATGAGCGCGGGCGACTGCGACGGATCGCCCGTGCCGAGGGGGGCGACTACGTTTGAATGCCACCCGGGCGCGTCTTTGGACAGGTCACATTCGCGAGCGCGAGCGCGCCACGTTCGGCCACACGCCCCCGCCTCTACCGCTCGCGCACGTAGACCGTGTTGGAGAAGGCCGCGGTGAACGGAAAACCCGCTTCGGCCCGGCACAAGATCCTGAATTCGTATCGCGCCGGCCCCGGATAGACGAAGCGGTGCTTGACACGAACCACACCGTTCGAATGCACGACCGCGGTGTGGAATTCGATCCACCTGCCGTGCGCTTCTCGCGCCTCGAACACGACGAGCTTGCCGCCGGGCGGGATCGACCCGGAGAGCCGTCCCGTGAGCACGATCGTCGCGCCGACGCGGGTGACGCGCGGTTTGACGGTCAGGCGCAATCGTGCGGGCACCGACAGCGCCAGCTCAGCGGTCGCCGCAGGCGACGGATCGCCGAGATGGCTGCGATAGGAGAGCGTGATCGTGCTCGAGGTGAGGTCGGCGGGCAGCTTCGCCGTGAACGATCCGTCCGTGCCGGTGCGCACGCTCGTCACGGCCACCGCGCTCGCCCCGAGGTACGCGGGCGTCTGGCTCACTTCGACGAGCGCCCCGGCGATCGGCGCGCCGGAGGGCGTGACCAGGCGTCCGAGCACCAGATGAGACAGTCCGTAGCGACTCGCCAGCCGCGAGGCAAGCGAACGACGCCCCTTCGGCAGCTCCCATGCGGCCGAGAGCGTCGCCCGTTCGGACGCGGGCGTTCCGTTCGCCGGTCCACGCGGCTGCTGGGCAAGGCCGGTCGGGGTGGACTGTACGACCGGTTTGTTGTCGACGTGGATGGCTCCCGTGTAGACGATCGCATTGTTGCCGGCCGCGTCTTCGAGCGCGACGCTGAGCTGGTGTTCGCCTTCGGAGAGCTTCGTCGTGTCGACTTCGACGTTCACGCCGGTTTCCTGGAGGCACGGCTGCGCATTGAGGAACACGAGCGCCCCTTCGTAGGTTCCGTGCGCCGCGCACTCGCCCCCGTTCGCGTTCGGCGTCTGCGACCACACGGTCTGCCCGTCGATCGTCACGCTCGCACGGTAGATCCCGGGACCGTCCGGGTCGCGCGCGGTGAACGTGAGGCCTGCCTTGCCGCTCGTCGGGTTGCCGAGCAGGCTTCCCGCGAACTCGGTGCCGGTCGGCTTCGCTTGGCTTGAGAGCACGATCGTCGCCGCGGTGATGTTGACTTCGCTGTTCGGATGATCTTCCGGGCAGGGGCCAGATGGGGCTGTGCATTGCGCGACCGCGAACAGCTGCGTGCCGCCGGTGTGGAAGATCGTGACGGTCGAGGCGAGCGGAGCCGTGCATATTTCGGTGCACGTGACCAGCTTGTCTTCTGCCGTCGTGTTGTTGGCCGGCGTCGCCAGGTACGCCTGGCCGCCCGGGCTGAGCATGCTGAACGCGATGGTGCCGCCCGCGATCGTTGAGCCGGCCGGAGCGGTGTACACCCACATCGCTCCGCTTTCCGGCGTGGGGTCGTTGGCGGCTTCGTCGTAGGCGCGCAATGCGCCACCCGGCTGTTGGCAGGTGTCGGCCGCACCGAAGAGCCCGACGGGGTAGACGCCGAGCGCTTCATATGCCCAGCCTTCGGTCGGCGCGGGCGCGCCGCCATACGAGCAACTGACCTGCGCCCACTCGCCCGCGTACGCGGCCTGTACGCCCGCCAGGAACGACAGCGCCGGCGCGAGCGCGACGGCGATCAACACGACAGGGCGCGGGACGCGCGATCTCTGGGCGCCTGAGTGACTCATGGATATGGCTCCTTCCCCGGCATCGGCACTGCTGCCTATCTCGCTGTTATGAGCCAACATCGGTGCTAAGGAGCCTTTGCCCCCCGCCAATTCAATGGGTCGTCCTGAGAATGTCGGTCGCGCCGACAGGCGGCCTTACGCCAAGCTCGACTGGACGAACGTTCGTCCAGGTCCTCCGCGTGGCCTCGGGATGCACTCAAGCCCCCGGGCGCGTCTGCCGATCCTCTGGTTCGTGAGTGTTCGGATCCCATCGCTCACCCCCGCTCAGCAGGCCGAGGCGATCGTCAACGCCAACTACGAGCGCCTGAAGACCGACATCCTGCGCGCGGTCGCCGGCAAGCTGCGCGCCGAAGGCGTCGGGACGATGGCACGCGCCGATCTCGAAGAGGCATACAACCTCGGCTGGCACCACCTCTGCCAATGGATCATCCGCGAAAAGCCCGTGACGAGTCTCGAGGGGCTGCTCTTTCGGATGACCCACCGCCGGGCGCTCGACATCTACCGGCAGAGGCACGAGCGGCTGTACGTCGACACCGAGGTCGCCGAGCAGGGCGTGGACGGCGCTCTGGAGGAACGGGTCGACGATACGCGCACGATCGCGAATCTGCTGCGCCTGCTGCGCAATCGTTTGAACGACAACGAGCGCCGCGGCGTAGCGTTGTGCCTGGTGCACGGGTATACGCGCCCGGAGGCTGGCGAGATGCTCGGCATCGACCGTGCCGCGTTCGAGCGCGTCATGGACAGCGCGACCAAGAAGCTCGGGCTGATCGCCGCCACGATCCGCTCGCGCGGCTGTGGCCCGGGGGAGTGGTCGCGGCTCATGCAGCGCTACGCGATGGGAATGCTCGAGGACGATCATCCCGACTACGAGCGCGCGGCAAACCACATCGAGGGAGCGCAACCCTGTGGAGCGTGCCTGCGCTACGTCCGCAGCCTGCAAGGCCTCGCTGGGATACTGCCGCCTCTCGGGCTGCCCTTCGCGCCCCTCGGCGCTCACGAGCCGGGAATCGTCGCGCACCTCGCTCAGCGCCTGTTCGGCTCGGGGCACAGCGCCACCGCGAGCACCGCGTCCACGTCCGTGTCGGCGGGCGCCGGCACCGCGACCGTAGCCGGCGGTGGCTCGGCCGCGACCACCGGTCTGCTCAGCGCCGGCGCGATGAAGACCGCGGCTATCGCCGGGATCGCCGCGATAGGCGCGCTCAGCACCGCCGTCGTCGTCACCCATCGCCATCCGCCGAAAACCACGCGCTCCGCGCATACAGCGGCACTCACGAGCGGTGAAGAGCGCCTCCTCGCCCCGATAAGCGCGTCGATTTCCGCCGAACAGCGCTCCGGCCGCCACACGAGCACCGCTTCCGGGCAGAGCTCCGATAGACGGGCCGGCGCGAGAACCACCGAATCGGAGTTCGCGGGCTTCGAAGGCGGACCGCGCAAACCAAGCCCCAACGCTCAGGTCGCGGTGCCCGCCTCGGTACACCGCGAACCCACTACGGCTACTGCCGCGTCAACAGCGGAAGGGAGCCCGTCGACCGGGGAATTCGGCTTCGAACGAGCGCAACGCAAACGCGCGGGGTAGACGTCTGGAGCGGCCGCGATCCACGCCCGCTTGACGTGCCACGCCACCGGGTTGCGGTCGTGATTCGCGGCCGTCCAAGTCGCGTAGGCGTCCCTGACGAGCGCGGTCCCGCCGCCGCTGCGAAGCCACGCCTGCAGCACGAAGTTCGCCTCAAACCGCTCACCGTGCATGGCAAGCCACCGCGCGACAGGCTCTCGGACATGCGCCGGATCGCCACCGGCCGCAAGCCACGCGGCGAGCACGAAGCTCGCGACGAACGCCTCACCGTGCACTTGCAGCCACTGCTCGATCGGACCGGCGACGAGCCCAGGCTGTCCGCCGTGCCCGAGCCACTCCGCGTAGACGTGGCTCGCCCCGAGATGCGCGGCCCACACGCTCAGCCAGCGCCGCAGCGGCTGCGCGACCGGCGCGATCTCGCCGTCGCGTCGAAGCCACGCCACGCACGGCCAGCACGCCTCCTCGATCAAGGCGTGCCGGGACAGCCACCGCGCAAGCGACGATGCGATCGCGTCCCGCCCTCCCGCGGACCGCAGCCACTCGACATACACATAGTGCGCGTTGGGCTCGTCGACGTGCAGCTCGAGCCACCGGGCGATCTCCGCCTCGAACGGCCGGACGTCTTTCGCGGCCAATAGCCACGTCACATAGACGAACCGCGCCACGAGCTCCTCGCCGTGTACCGCCGCCCAGCGGCGCAGCGGCTCGCGCATCAGCTGCGGGTCTTCGCTTGCCAGCAGCTCGCTGAACGTCGGCACAAAGACCGGCGTCGCTGACCGCTGGATTGTCGCTGTCGTCATCGTCGTGCTCACCACCCCCACGATCGCACCCGCAGGGGATGGTTTTTTTGCGGGGCCCAGTGGAACGTGACGGTGAGGGCAGCTTCTACGCTGTGAGGCCATGCGCTGGCTCGTCGACGGGATGAACGTGATCGGCACGAGGCCCGACCGCTGGTGGGAGGACCGTCACGGCGCGATGGTCAAGCTGGTTGACCTGCTCGAGCGCTGGGCCGCATCGACCGGCGAGGAGGTGACCGTCGTGTTCGAGCAGCCTCCCAGGCCGCCGATCCGCTCGAGCGTGATCGAGGTCGCCCATGCCCCGCGTCCCCGCAGAGACTCGGCGGACGATGAGATCGTCCGTCTGTTGACGGCCGCCAAGGACCCCGGGTCGGTGCGCGTCGTCACATCCGATAACTGGCTTGCCGATCGAGTGTACGCGGCCGGCGGGAGCGTCTGGCCCGCTCAGCCGTTCAGGGCGGAGATAGAAGCTTCGTGAGGGGCCTAGACCCCATAACCCTGCAGCACGATGACCAAGTCCGGGAATTCTTCCCCTCCATGAGAAACAAAATAAGCTGGACCTTCTAGAGGAACTGGAAGTACTGGAGTCACAGCCTTCGCAAATCCAACCCTTGATTGCGAAGGACAACTAGCTGGATCCTGGTTGAAAACAGAATCCAAGCAAGCATGGTTCAAAGTGCTCAAACGAGAAGGAAGAGCCTTCGGAGTTCAGGACACAAGCACTCGCGCGACATCTGCGTTTGGCCTGGAGATAACCTTTCCATCCGCGAGCTTGACCTTGACGCTTCCCGCGAGGATGCCGAACCTGGTGAGTCGCCTGCCTCGCACCTTTACCACTTCCGCGTGAGCGCCGTCTTGCAACTCGACCTGGGCGCCGACCTCGATCCTCTCGGTCGTCGGCAGCCTGGTGTCATGGGTACGCAGAACGTCAACGCCGGACAGCAACCCACCGCTCAAC
>DAHUYZ010000075.1 GCA_027306855.1 Solirubrobacterales bacterium
CGGGGTGATCGATCGTGAGCCCGCCGTCGCCGAAGCGGCTGCGGCGACCCGCGCGGCGGCGACCCGCGCGGAAGAGACCGACCTGGGACGGCCGGAGTCGGGGCAGCGCCCCGCGGACCAGATGGGAAGGCCACGATGAGGCGCTCACGCAACGCGCGCCTGAACGAGATGGCGCGCACCTGGAACGGCCCGTACCGTCCTTACGACCTCGTCAAGGAGGTCGCGATCGCGACCGCCGTGATCGCGTTGATCGCTGTCGCGATGACGATCCTGTTCTCCTCGCCGGACGAGAAGCCGTCCACCATCAAGAGCTGGTCGCGCAACATGCCGGTCGACTTCTTGACCACGGCGACCGCGGAGCTGGACGGCACCAGCGACACGGCTACGTACGGACCTCCCTACAACCACAACGGCGAAGGGCAGCACGTCGCCTTCATCCACCTGCAGGAATGGCTCGGCGTCAGCCATCCGATCGACACCGCCTACGACTACGTCATAGAACCGCTGCGCAGCATCCCCAACGATCCGGCTCTGAGCGCCGAAATCGACCGCTATGCGAAAGCCTCCAAGGCGCAGCAGCAGGCCTGGACCGGCGCCTATGCCAAGGCGCTGGAAAAGGCGAGCAGCTCCGGCACCGCCGTCAGCGTGCCGGCCGGCGAATACGGCCCTGTCGGCCCGATGATGGCCTCGCTGCTCGGCCTTGCGCAGAGCGGCGGCGTCGACGGGGCGCTGCTGACCAGCCGGCAGTTCTACCAGACCGACTACACCCTGCCGCTGCTCTTCCTCGCCGACGTGCCCGGATTCATGGTCGGCACCGCCGTGGAGCGGCAGGGCATCATCAGGCACGGCGCCAAGATGATCGCCGCGATGTCCGACGCCACCGTGCCCAAGATCTGCGTCGTGGTGCGCAAGGCCTACGGCGCCGGCTACTACGTGATGTGCGGGCGCGCGTACGAGCCCGACCTGATCGTCGCTTGGCCGTCTGCGGAGATCAGCGTGATGGGGGCCGAGGGCGTCGTCGAGATCGCCTTCCGCAAGGTCGTCGACGCGGCCGAGGACCCCGACGCCAAGCGCGCCGAGCTGATCGAGAGCTTCAAAAAGATGTTCGACGTCTACATCGCCGCGGGCAACGACATGATCGACGACATCATCGACCCGCGCGAGACGCGCCTCACGATCTGCCGGGGCCTCGAGATGGCGCAGGGCAAGAAGATGGAGCGTCCCTACAAGAAGCATGGGGTGGTGCCGGTATGAAACTTTTATGTGGCCGATCGCGCAAGACGGCCATAAACGTTTTCAAAACCCACGGGAGGATCTGTGGGCCTCGATGATCCCGTAGTCATAACCTGCTCGATCTCGGGTGTGATCGCCAACCGCGAGCAGTGCCCGGCGATCCCCTACACCCCGCGGGAGTACGGCGAAGAGGCCAAGCGCGCGGTCGACGAGGGCGCCTCGATGATCCATATCCACGCGCGCAAACCGGACGGCACGCCCAGCTACGAGGTCGAGGACTTCGCCGCGATCACGCAGGCGATCAGGGACGCCGTGGGTGACGTGATCGTCAACTACTCGACCGGCACGATCGGCGTGCCGGTGTCCAAGCGCGTCGAGTACCTGCGCGCCTGCCGCCCCGAAGTCGCCGCGCTGAACATGGGCTCGATGAACTACGCGAAGTACTCGCGCTCGCGCAAGGACTTCGTCTTCAAGATGGTCTTCGCCAACCCGTTCGACGAGATCATCGAGCTGCTGGGAGCCATGAACGATCTGGGTATCAAGCCAGAGCACGAGTGCTTCGATCTCGGCCACATCGGCTCGCTGACGCCGCTGGTTGACATGGGGATTCTGAAGGCCCCGCTGCACATCGACTGCGTGATGGGCGTGATCGGGGGCGTCCCACCGACCCCGCGCAACCTGGCCGCGATGGCGGACAACATCCAAGCGATCCCTACGGGCCCGGACGGCGATGACTCCGGCGCCAAACACCACTGGGGCGTGATCGGCATCAGCCGCGACCAGTGGACCCTGATCGCGACCGCTCTCACGCTGGGCGGATCGATCAGGGCCGGCGTCGAGGACAACCTGTACCTGCCCGATGGCAGTATGGCGCGCTCCAACGGCGATCTGATCGCGCAGGCGCGCAAGATGGCCGAAGACGTGGGTCGCCGTCCGGCCACCGTCGCCGAGGCGCGCGGGCTGCTCGGCATCGCTTGACGCCGCATTCGCCGCCGACGACTCAGCGCGGCGGCATGCGCAGGGCGCCGTCGAGCCGGATCGTCTCGCCGTTGAGCATCCGGTTCTCGACGATGTGGCAGGCGAGCTGCGCGTACTCGGCCGGCTCGCCGAGGCGCTGCGGGAACGGGACGCCTTCGCCGAGCTTGTGGCGCGCCTCCTCGGGCAGCGCGGCGAGCAGCGGCGTGTCGAACAGGCCGGGCGCGATCGTGTTCACGCGGATGCCCTTGTCGGCGAGATCGCGCGCGGCTGGGAGCGTCATGCCGACGACGCCGCCCTTGGAGGCCGAGTAGGCGATCTGGCCGATCTGGCCGTCAAAGGCGGCGACGGACGCCGTGTTGACGCACACGCCACGCTCCCCGTCCTGTAGCGGCTCGGTCGCGATCATCGCGGTCGCGGCAAATCGCAGCACGTTGAACGTGCCGATCAGGTTGATTTCGATGATCGTCTGAAACGGCAGCAACGGGTGGGGGCCCTTCGAGCCCGCCACCTTCTGCGCCCAGCCCGTCCCGGCGCAGCACACCGCGATCCGCAGCCCACCGTCCGCCTTGGACGCCTGCTCGACGGCCGCCTGCACCTGGCTCTCCTCGCGGACGTCGCATACGACGAACTCGACTCCAAGCTCCTGCGCGAGCGCGCCGCCCTTCTCGGCGTTGACGTCGGCGATCGTCACGATCGCCCCCTGCTCGTGCAGCCTTCGGGCGGTCGCCTCGCCGAGTCCTGACGCTCCACCCGCGACGATCGCCGCGCTCCCCTCGATTCGCATGGCCGGGCAGCCTACCCGACGGGCGACAGCGAGCGCCTCGACAGCGTCAGCGCGAACAGCTCGTCGCGGTCGGTGAGCCAGTCGGTCAGCTCGAGGCCCGCGGCGTGCAGGTCGGTCGCGATCCGCCGCCTCGTGAACTTCGCGCTTATCTCCGTGCGCATCTCCTCGCCCCGCTCGAAGCGCACCGGCAGGTCGAGCGCGCGGATCGTCGCGGTGTGCGCGCGCTGGGCGCGCAGACGCATCTCGATCCACTCGTGCTCAGGGTCGAACAGCGCGACGTGCTCGAAGTCCTCGGGGTCGAAGTCCGCGTCGAGCTCGCGGTTGAGCACACGCAGCAGGTTGCGGTTGAACTCGGCTGTGACGCCCTGCGCGTCGTCGTACGCACGCTCGAGCAGCGCCGGGTCCTTGACGAGGTCGACGCCGACGAGCAGATGGTCCTCCGAGTCGAGCAGACCGGCCAGCTCGCGCAGCAGGCGCCGGCGCGAGCCGGGCGGGAAGTTGCCGATCGTGCTGCCCAGAAAGACGACCAGGCGCCTGCCGGTCGCGGCCGGGACGCGGTCGAGGTGGCGCTCGAAGTCGCCGACGACGCCGTGGACGCGCAGGCCCGGGTATTCGGCGGTCAGCGCCGATGCGCAGTCGCGCACCACACGTTCGGTGACGTCAACCGGGACGTAACGCTCGAGCGTGCCTGCATTGCGCAGCGCGTCGATCAGCACTTTTGTCTTCGACGCCGTGCCCGACCCCAGCTCGACGAGCTCTACGGCGCGGGTCACATGCGCAAGCTCGCCTGCTCGCTCATTCAAGATCGAGCGCTCTGTGCGGGTCTGGTAGTACTCGGGCAGCTCGCAGATGCGGTCGAACAGCTCCGCGCCGCGCGCGTCATAGAAGTGCTTGGGCGGCAGCTCCTTGAACGGGCGGGTCAAGCCGTCGAGCACGTCCTCGGCGAGCGAGCGGTCGTGGCCGTTGGCGAGGTGCGCGTCGATCGTGATCGCATCGCCGAGCGACTCCGCGACGGGATCGATGACCGGCTCCATCACGCCGCGTCCCTTGCGAGTCGCAGGCCGGCGAAAATCTGGCGACGGATCGGCAGGTCCCAGTTGCGGAACGTGAGCGTCTTCACACGCGGACTCGTCGCCCACGAGCCACCCCGCAACACGCGGTAGCCCTCGCCGAAGAAGACCTCCGAGTACTCCTTGTAAGGGTGAGCTTCGAAGCCGGGGTACGGCCCGAAGAAGCTGCTCGTCCACTCCCACACAACGCCCACCCCGTCGAGGACTCCGAGCTTGGCCGCCTTCTCCCACTCGGCCTCGCTCGGCAGCCTCGCGCCCTGCGCGCGGGCGAGCTCGTCGGCTTCGTGCCAACTGATGTGGCACACCGGCGCGTCCGGATCGCCGCTCGCTCCCGGCCGGCTCGCGTTCGTGACGGGGCGGCGCGCAATCTGGAAGGGACCCAGCTCGACTGTATGGCGAGGACGCTCGTTGTCGTAGGCAAAGTCGTCTCTGCCTGCGCCCATCTCGAAGGTTCCGGCGGGGACATCGATCCATTCGTCCTCGCCATCGACCGTCGGCAAGCAGGGCTCTCCGGGGGGCAGCAGGCCCGCCAGCGCCATCGTCTGGCGCATCGTCTCTGAGTGCTGCAGCTCATGGCGGACGACCATCTCGCAGATCGTCCCGTCGCCCGTTCCGACGCCCTTCAAGGCCTTGGCCGCGCGCGTTCGCACGTCGGTCATGTACTCGCGTGCCTGACTCGGGTCGAGCAGCTCGATCTCGCCCCGTATCGAGCGCGGCGTCTCGAATGCGTCGTATCGCTCGGCCAGATCAGCTCGCAACAGCTCCATCCCAGCATGCCGGTGAGAGATCCAGAGATCCTCGTATGCGGCGATGTGGGCTAGGTCCCACGCGAGTGGGCTCATGATCGACGAGTGGGTCTCGGCAAGCTGCTCGTCGTCTAGGTGCGCCACGAGCGTGAACGTCCGGTTGCGCGCGTCGCTCAGCGCCTCGAGCGCCCCCTCGGGAGTCGGAGCGCGCGACTGCACTGCCTCGGCTTGCCGGAGCGCTGTCGGGGCCATATGGCTTCTGAGCACTGTAGCCGCTTGGCGTGGCTTGCACTGCGGGTTTCCCGCAACTCAGGCGGGTGGGGAGGCCTCGTCATCGACGATCACCGCAAGGCGCTCGCGCGCAAGCAGACTGGCGGGGACGCTCTCTGCCGGGTCGCCGAGCATCGCGGCGATCGCCGCGCGCTTCTCGGCGCCGGTCGCGATCAAGACACAGCGTCGCGCCGCTCGCAGGACCGCCAAGGTCAACGTGATTCGCTGCGGGGGCGGCTTCGGTGAGTCCTCCACGCCGAGGCATACCTGCTCCGCGGTCGCGCTCAACGCCGGCGCGCCTGGGAACAGCGAGGCGACATGGCCGTCCGCCCCGATCCCGAGCACGCAGAGATCGAGCGTCGGCATGCCGTTCTCTGCGCACGGAACGTTTATGGACAGCTCGATCGCATACAGCTGCGCACCTGCCTGCGGCCCCATCTCGCCGAGCATGCGGTGTACGCGCTGATCGGGGATGCCCGCGGGCTCGATCAGTGCTTCGCGCGCCAGCCGATAGTTGCTCTGCTCATCGTCTGGAGAGACGCAGCGTTCGTCGACGAACCAGATCTCGACGCCGTCCCAGTCGCGGAGCTCCTGCGCCAGCAGCTCATACGTGCGCGCAGGAGTGAAGCCGCCGCTGAGCGCCAGGTGGGCCGTTCCGCGCTCCTCGCGCACGCGCGCGAGATGGCGTGAGATGTCCATGGCGGCGCGCCTCGCCACCGCCTCCGTATCTGCGAGTGTCGTGATTCGCGTCACGGCGCCATCTCCTCGACGGCCGTCAGCGCCGGAACATATGTCGGCTCGCGCAGCAGCGCCTGGCGGATGCCCTCGCCGAGGATGCCCGGCTCGCCGCGCGAAGCGCCGAGGATCGTCCATTCCCGTTCGCGGCCTTCGCCGTCGCGACTGCGAGCGCGCAGACCGCCCTCGCCGCGGCGCAGGCCGAGCCGCCGCCCCGACGTGGTCGCGATCGCGACGCTCTGAAGCCCCGGGGCCTGCTGCTCGGGCGCCTGCTCGAGGTGGATCGCGATCTCGCGCTTGCCGGCGCGCTGAGTCCCAATGAGCGACGACCCATGCTCGTTCAGACGTTGCCCTCGCCAGCCAAGACGCGAGGCGAGCCAGCCGGCGAAGAGCATCGCCGCGACCGTCGAGGCGGGATGGTGGCGGACCGATACGGTCTCGATCCGCTCCAGCTCCGGCCGCATAGCGGGAGGGTCGAACGCAGCCGCGATACGCTCGCGCCAGGGGATGCTCCGCAGCCAGGCCAGATCGACGACGTAGGCCTGCCTCGACAGCCTGCACGCCCTCGCGATCGCCTCTCCGAACGATACCGCGTCGTGCGAGTCGACCAGCACGACTTGTGCAAGGCTCAGCAGCGAGTCGAGCTCGTGCTCGTGGCCGCGCGGCGACCACAGGACCGTTGTCAGGTCGCTCACCACGAGCGGGTCGGCGATCGTCAAGAGGTCGTCGAGGTGGCGTTCGCCGATCTCGACGACGACGCGCTCGCGCAACAGTCCCAGCTCGCCCGCGCCGGTCTGGGTTTCCGATGAAACGACGGCACGCGCGTCGAGGCTGGTGCGCCGCTTCTCGTACGAGAGCACGATCGTGCGCGAGGCGTGATAGCGGCCTACCTTGCTCAGCCTGTTGGCGACCTCATCGGCGAAGCGACTCTCGACGAACGCGATCATGTTGAGCGCGCGTGCCGGCACAAGACCGCCGTTCTCGGCGTGCAACCGCCTCACGAGCTCGCGCAGGGCAGCTGCGATTGCCTCGGGCGTGGTGCCCTGCTCGGTCCAGACGGCGTCTGTTGGCCGCGCCGGAGATGGGGGAGGGGTAGGGCGGAGAGCGCTCAATGAACCATTGCTTTCGGCTCGTCTCGGACCGCTCAAGCGTATTGCGTACGCTCGCCGCGTCGGTCCGACGTTGTGGGACGAGATCGTCCGATGGCACAGACTGAAGGCCCATTTCGATGTTCAGCTCGACACGTCGAGAATAGGGGCCTTGGCCCCGGCCCCAACTTACGTCGGCCCTACTCGCCACCCCACCAGTCGCGCCGCCCTTCGACGTCCTCGCGGGGAGTCTCGCCGAGATTGGGCGCGCCGATGACGAGGATCTCG
This sequence comes from Solirubrobacterales bacterium, assembly GCA_027306855.1. Taxonomy (GTDB): domain Bacteria; phylum Actinomycetota; class Thermoleophilia; order Solirubrobacterales; family Solirubrobacteraceae; genus Palsa-744. The sequence goes on from DAHUYZ010000075.1 coordinate 7,193, forward strand.
AGGCCGTCCGGTCCGGCCTCGTAGCCTCGCCACGCGCCGGGCGCGACGCGTACCGCGTCCCATTGCTTCAGCTCGACGATCTCGTCATCGACCTTCATCCGTCCGCTCCCGCCCACGACCACGTACACCTCCTCTTGGGTCTTGTGCGTGTGGCCGTACGGAAAGCGATAGCCGGGAGGGACGCG
>DAHUYZ010000076.1 GCA_027306855.1 Solirubrobacterales bacterium
GAACCCCGATGCGAGGATCTCTTCGACGTAGCGGCTGAGGTCAACGTCTGTGCGCCCGGCGATGGGTGCTCGACCGCCCTGCAGCAGCTGTCGAAGGCTGACTGTCGGCGAGCCGACGCCGCGCTCGGCGAGAGTCATCGGCCGCAGATGCACACGCACGATCCTGCCCGCTCCCGAGTGTGTCGGCGGGTCCAGGGGAGAGGCTGAGCCGGTAAGGAGAAAGCTTTCCGGCGCTGCGCCTTCGTCGACAGCGCGCCGCACACGGTCGAAGGACTCGGGCAGCCGCTGCCACTCGTCGATCAGGACCGGCCGCTCACCGTCCAATAGGCGCGACGGGTCAACTTGCGCGATAGAGCGCTCGGCTGCGTCGTCAAGGCGGTAGATGGTGGCCGCGCGTCGTAGCGCGGTCGCCGTCTTGCCTACCGCCTTCGGACCCTCAAGCGCTATCGCCGGTAGACCCGCGAACAGCTCGTCCAGTTCGTCATCGACGATGCGCCGCTGGTATGGCACATCGCCGCTGTCGTCGAATTCCCGGCCCTCGCCGCCGCTGGACATGGGGCCTACTATACCATTTCGCGCCTCGCTACTGTACAATTACGCACGGCTCTACGGTACGTGTTCGCATCTAGCGCGGATTGGGCGCCCGCACTCGGCAGCCCCACCAGGAACCAGAACGGCCCAGCGAAGCTTCCCATTCGCATCGCCGGGTAGCCCTCAAGTCGCGCCGCGCATCGGTCGATGAGCTGGGCATGGAGATCGCGGCATTTACCGGGCTGTTCGGGGCGATCTTCGGGTCGTTCCTGAACGTCGTCGCCTACCGGCTCCCACGTCGCGAGTCGCTCGTGCGGCCGGCGTCGCGCTGCACCTCGTGCGACACACCGATCAGGCCCTACGACAACATTCCCGTGCTCTCCTGGCTCGCACTGCGCGGGCGCTGCCGCAGCTGCTCGGCCGCGATCCCAGCGCGCTACCCGCTCGTGGAGGCGCTGACCGCGGCGTTGTGCGTGGCCGCCGTCCTCGCCAAGGCAGGCGCGGCTCAGATCGCGCTGAGCGTCGCCCTCGTCCTGCTGCTCGTCCCGATCGCCCTGATCGACCTCGAGCACCGCATCATCCCCAACAAGCTGACCGCGCTCGGCGCGCTGCTCGCGCTGGGTATCGGCACGGCGCTCGACCCCTCCGGTGAGCCCGAGCGGCTGATCGCGGGGGCGGCCGCGGGCGGCGCGCTGCTGCTCGCCGCGCTGGCCTACCCGAACGGGATGGGCATGGGCGACGTCAAGCTCGCGGGCGTCATGGGCCTCTTCCTCGGCGCGGCGGTCGCGCCCGCGATGCTCGTCGCGCTGCTCGCCGGCGTCCTGGTCGGAGCGCTCGTCATCGCTCGCAAGGGGGCGCGCGAGGGGCGCAAGACGGCGGTCCCGTTCGGGCCGTTCCTGGCGCTCGGCTCGATCGTCGCGATCTTCGCCGGCGAGCCCCTCATCCACTGGTACACGACGAGCGTCCTGCACTGATGCTTGCAAGGGAGCGTGGACGAATGACCAGCGAATCGCTCAGCCTGCTCAGGCCCGTCTCGATCGTGGTCGATTCAGCCACCTGGCCGCAAACGAGCCAGTCCTCGCCGCAACCGGCGAAGCACAAGATGGCGTCCGTCAACCTCCCACGCCCGAAGCTGGACCTCGGCGCGTTCAAGCGCCCCGTGTCGCTGCCCAAACCGCCCGCGCTCGGCGACGCGCTCAAAGGCTCCGTTTCGCTTCCATCCTTGAAAAGTTCATCGAACAAGGGCGGCGGGCAGCTCGTCGGCCTGGACATCCAGCCCGGCTACGTCGCCGCCGTGCAGGCGCGCGTCAACGGCTCGCTGCTCGTGCAGCGCGCGGCCGGCATCCCGCTCGCGGGCGACGTCGTGCGCGAGGGCGAAGTGCTCGACGAGAGCGCTCTCTCCGAGGCCCTGCGCGAGCTGTTTCACTCCGCGCGCCTCGATCGCCGCGTGCGCGTTGGGGTCGCCAACCAGCGCACGGTGCTGCGCATCCTCGAGCTGCCGCCGATAACGGATCGCAAGGAGCTCGAGGCGGCCGTGCGCTTCCAGGCCGAGGACCAAGTGCCGATGCCGCTGGACACGGCGACGCTCGACTTCCACCCGCTCGGGATCCACGACACGCCCGCAGGCCCGCGCCAGCGCGTGATCGTCGTCGCCGCCCAGCGCGAGATGGTCGCCAAGCTCGTGGCCGCCGTGCGCGGCGCCGGACTGCGGCCCGAGGCCGTCGACCTCTCCGCGTTCGCGCTGATCCGCTCGCTGTACGCGCCGAGCGGCGATGCCTCCGAGCGCGTGCTCTACCTGAACGTCGGCGGCCTCACGAACGTCGCGATCGCCGAGGGCAAGCTGTGCCGCTTCACGCGTGTCGTCTCCGGCGGCCTCGAGTCGATCGCGGGCTCCGCCGCGGCGCGCCACAACATGCCGCTGCGCGAAGCGCGCGAGCTGCTCGCCTCCGTCGACCTCACGCCGCGGGCGCCTTCCTCGCCCGAGACCGACGCGCAGCCCCTGGCCGACGATGCAGAGGGGGCGGCCCCGGCGCCCGAGCCGGCTCAGCCATCGGCAGCCGAGCCACCGAGCGCCACCCCCGACCTGCGCCCGGTGCTCGAGAGCGGCGTACGCGAGATCGCCGGCGAAGTGCGCAACGCGCTCGACTTCCATCGCCTGCAGGAGGGCGGGGGAGAGGTCTCAGCGATCGTCCTCAGCGGCCCGGCGCTCGGCATAAACGGCTTCGCCCAGGCCCTCGAAGGAGAGCTGTCCGTGCCCGTGCGCACGCAGAGCGTCGGCGTGCTCTCAGACGGCGCCGCCGGCTCGGTCCCCGCCGAGCGGCTTGCGGTCGCGGCCGGCCTCGCCGTCGAGGAGGCGCCGCTGTGAGGGCGATCAACCTGATCCCCGCCGACGAGCGCGAGGGCGCCGGCAGCGTAACCGGGCGCTCCGGCGGGGCGGCGCTGCTCGTGCTCGCTCTGATCGGGGGTCTCGCGCTGCTCGCGTTCCTGTACGGGAGCGCTCAGCACAAAATCTCGAGCGCCCACTCGGAACTGGCGAGCGCCGAAAGCGAACTCAGCGCCGCCCGTGCGCAGGTGCAGCGCCTCACGCCCTACACGAGCTTCATCTCGATGGCCGATCAGCGCGCCCAGGAGATCTCCCAGCTCGTCGCCTCGCGCTTCGACTGGTCGCACGCCTTCAACGAGCTCGGCCGCGTCGTGCCGCACACCGCCGTCCTCACCTCGCTGCACGGCCAGGTGGGATCGACCACGGGCGGCGGCTCCGGGTCCGGCACCGCAGGCGGTAGCGCGCCAGGCTCGGCCGGGGCCGCCACGACCGCCACCTCCTCGACACCTCCCGGCAGCACGCCCTCTTTCCAGCTCTCAGGCTGCGCCACGACCCAGTCGGAAGTCGCCAACACGCTCCAGCGCCTGCGTCTGATCGACGGCGCCGCCGAAGTCACGTTGCAGACCTCGGCGAAGGGATCCGCCTCGAGCGGCACGGGCGCGCCTGGGCAGGCATCGGCCGTCGTCCCGTGCCCGAAGGGCTCGCCGACGTTCAGCGCGACCGTCACGTTCGCCCCGCTGCCGACGCCACCGCCGGCGCCCTCGGCGGCCGCGATCGTGCCGAGGACCGTCTCCACGCCCGCGCAGGCGCGCCCCCCGCGTCGGATAAACGTTTCTACATCTACAAAGACGAGAGGCTCACGATGAGCGCGCGCGACAGAATCGTGTTGATCGCCATCGCCGTCGTCGCCGCGCTCGGAGCCGTCTGGATGCTGGCGGTCAAGCCCGCCCAGGAAAAGGCCTCGAAGGCCGCCGGCGAAGTGACCGCCGCGCGCGCCCAGCTCAGCACCGTCCAGGGCGAAATCGCGACCGCGAGCAGCGCCCGCCAGCGCTACCGCGCCGCGTACGCCTCGCTCGCCACGCTCGGCATCGCCGTTCCGACCTCCAGCGAAGTCCCCTCGCTGATGTACACGATCGACCAGGCATCGGGGCGCAAGCACGTCGAATTCACGTCGATCTCGAACGGCTCGAGCTCCGGCTCTTCTGGATCGAGCGGCTCGACGCCCGGCGCCGCGAAGACGGCCGGCTTCACGCAGATGCCGCTCACGTTCGTCTTCAACGGCACCTACAAGGACCTGATCGCCTTCCTCAAGCAGCTCGAAGGCTTCACGACCCAGGGCCCGTCCAACACGCTCCAGGTCAGCGGGCGCCTGCTGACGGTCCAGAGCATCACGTTCGCCTCGAGCGCCTCCGGGGCGTCCCCCCAGAGCGGCTCCTCCTCCAGCGCCGGCCCCAATGCGATGAGCTGGACGATCTCCGCCACCGCGTACGTGCTGCCGGCCGCGTCCACGACACCCGCCACTCCCGGCAACGCGGGCTCGCCCGCCGGGCAACCCGCTTCGAGCGCGTCCACCAGCTCGCCCGCAACCACTCCCGCCGTCGTGAGGGCCACGCCATGAACGAGCTGCTGCAATCGATCAAGGCCGACCTGGCCTCCAGGCGTCTGCTCCCGGTGCTTGTACTGGTCTCGATTGGGCTGCTCGCGGCCGTCGCCTACGCGGCGACCGGCTCGGGATCGTCCGGCAGCCCGGCGCCCACCACGCCGGCCGCGTCAACTCCGTCGACGCCAACCGCGGGCTCCGTGCCCGTCAGCGTCGCGCAGGAAAACCCCAACGCGGCCGTGTCCGAGACCCCCGGAGGGCTTCGCTACCAGAGCAAGGCCCCCGAGCGCAACCCGTTCACGCCGATAGTCAGCGCCGCGACGAGCGCGTCCTCCACAGGCGCCTCCTCCGGCAAGGGCGCCCCAGGGAGCGCGCCGAGCCACGGCTCCTCCTCGCCCGGATCGAGCACGGGCGGTCAGCCAACCGGCAAAGGCACCGCGCCCGCTCCCGCCAAACAGCCACCCGCGAAAACCGCGCCGAAGCCCTCGCACGGGCTCGCGCCGACGCAGTCCTACACGATCGCCCTGTCGTTGACGAACCCAGGCGGAAACCTCGACGCGATCGAATCGCTCGAGCGCCTCAGCGCGCTTCCCAGCGAACAGGAGCCCCTGCTCGTCTACCTGGGAGTGCTCGAAGGCGGCCGTCACGCGCTGTTCGCGGTCCCGCCCGGAACCGTCGTCAGCGGCCCAGGAGCCTGCACGCCCGGCCCGACCGACTGCGAAATCCTCTCGCTTTCGCCCAACCAGATCGAGAGCCTCTCGACCAGCGCGGGCGTCAACGTCGCGCTGTTCACCGTCACGGCGATCAAGGTCGAGAGCCACCCGACCGTAGCCTCCGCCAACCGCGCCCGCACCGCGTTCTCGACCTTCGGCAACACCCGCCTCGATTCCCTAAGCCTGCCGGCGCTGGCTCTCTTCGAATACCAGCCCGCCGCCGGTGTCGCCGTCGACCTCAGAAACCTCGCCGTCGGAGGGGAAAAGTGATTCGCCGCAGCCTGTTGCTAGCTCTACCATTGCTGTTCACGCTCGCGCTGTTCGCCTCGCCGGCGGGCGCCGTGATCGAGCAGGTCAAAGTCGGCTCCGAAACCATCGAAGTCGGGGTGCAGCCGCGGCAATGGGCGACGGTCAATCGCGCGCCGCTGCAATATCACGAAGGAGCCATCGACGCGGCGTCATCCACGTACGCGATCTACTGGGATCCGAAGGGGGCCTACCACAGCGACTGGATGCGCCTGATCGACGGCTACCTCCACGACGTCGGCGCCGCCAGCGGTCAGCTGAGCAACCCATTTGCGCTGAACGGCCAGTACACGGGCCCAAGCGGGACGCGGGCCGCCTATGACTCGACGTTTCGTGGCGCCTACACCGACAACGCCCCGTATCCGTCGACCAACGAATGCAAAGTGTCCTTCGCCCAGCCCACGTGTCTGACCGACAAGCAGGTCCGCGCCGAGCTGAAGCGGTTCATCGCCGCCGAAGGCCTTCCCACCGGCAAGGAAATCGTCTACTTCGTGCTCACACCGCCGGCCGTGACCGTCTGCCTGGACGAAACCGGGACGGGCGCGTGCTCGACCTCGGACAAAGAAATCGAAGAAGAAGCGGCGACCGAAGAAACCCTGAACAAACCGGGACCGGTCTCAGGCACAACCGGCTTCTGCGGCTATCGCTCGGTCATCGAACCCGCCTCGAAGAGCCCGATCGTCTACGGCGTGCAGCCGTGGATCGCCGGCCACGCGGGCCACGTCACCAAAGAAATCCCCTTGGCGAACCTGCTGCCCACCGGGGCGGAGCTGGCGTGTCAGAACGGTCACGTCCTGTTCGAGCCCAACCAGGCCACGAGCTTCGTCCACTTCGACTCTTACGAAACGGGCCTCGCGGACCTGATAATCAACAGCCTCAGCCTCGAGCAGAGCGACATCGTGGTGGACCCGCTGCTGTCGGGCGGCTGGTTCCAAAACGGAACAAACGCCGAGCAAGCGGACATGTGCCGTGGCGTCTTCAGCCCCGTAAAAGAACCGCCGAAAGAAGAAAAGCTCGAAGGCACTGAGGCCGAGAAGGTCGGCAACGTATCGATCAATGGCGACAGCTACTACCTCCAGTACGCCTATAGCAGTGTCGGCTTCACCTCCGGTCAGGCCGACGTGTGCTGGTCGGAAGTTGGACTTCTGCCCCACTTCACAGCCACCAATCCCGTCGAACACAGTGACATCGTCGCGTTCGACGCGCTGGAGTCGAGCATGACCCTCGACGCAAACCCGCGCGAATTAAAACTGGACGAACCGTATACCGCACCGGTCTACAAGTGGGAATTCGGCGACGGCACCTCCGCGGGGCCGAGCGCTTCGGCGGCGAGCGTCCTTCATTCCTACCCAGAAGGCGGCGAATACAAGGTCACCCTGACCGTGACCGACAGTGGCGGCAACGTCGGCAGTACCACGCAGACGATCGACGTGAACCCGATTCCGCCGCCCGCGCCGCCCGCAAAATCTCCTGCCGCGAGTGGCAGCTCAATCTCCGGCCCTCCGGCCGTCCCAAGTCTCGCCGCGGTGGCCAGTGGCGCGAGCCCCCAGGGCTTCACCCTGACCGCCCTGCTCATCCCCGAGAGCCGCAAAGAGCTGTTGCGTCATGGGGTGGCGTTGAAGGCGAGCGCGAACGAGGCGGCGGACGGGGTGGCGTCGATCCTCATCTCGGCCGGCGAGGCTAGGCACGCTCATATCTACTTCAAGCGCGGCCAGTCGCGCATCGTGGTGGGCCGTGGGACCATAAAGGGCCTGAGCGCCGGTGCGGGCACCTTCCAC
>DAHUYZ010000077.1 GCA_027306855.1 Solirubrobacterales bacterium
GTAAGGAGCTCCGTGACGCGCGATCGGAAGCGGACCTCGAGCGCCGAGCGGCGGGGATGGCGCTCGATCGCCCTCCATACGGCCTGTACTAGTGCCTTGCCGGTGCCCCACGTCAGGTGAAAGCGCGGCACCGAGTTGCCGTCGCCGAAGTTCCCACGCTCGGCCCAGTTGACGACGGGGAAGAACTTCACGCCCAGCTCGCGCAGCCAGGTTCCGACGTCGTCGCGAGCGCGTGTCACGTATTGCTCTGCCCAGCGCCGCGGCCAGACATCCTGCGGATCGAGCTCGGCGATCCGCAACCAGTCCTCCAGCGCGAGTCGCTCGCTGTCGCGGATCCGCGAGCGCCGCTGCTCGAGCGAGTCGACCATGAACATCCCGCCAAACGCCTCTCTCGCCAAGCCGCCGACCTCGTGCGAATGACAGCGGTCGAGCAACAGGACGGTGCTGCCGGCGCGCAGCAGCTCCAATGTGCAGACGAGACCGGCGAGCCCCGCGCCCACCACGATCACATCCGCGTCGGGCTCGCTCACGCGAGTGCCATCCCCGGAGTGACCCTTACCTCGACCAGCTCGGGTCGGTTCGAGGCCAGCGCCTTGCTCAGCGCACCGCTCAGCTCCTCCACAGACTCCGCACGGCGAGAGTTGACTCCGTACCCGCTCGCGACAGCCGCGCAGTCGAGTGCAGGCAAATCCAGGCCTGGAGCGCCGACGATGTCCTCGAGCATCCCGAACCACTTGAGGATTGCGTACTCGTCGTTGCGCAGCACCAAGAACGTGACCGGCACGTCATATGCGGCGGCGGTCCACAGGCTCTGGATCGAATACTGCGCCGAGCCCTCGCCGATCACGCACACGACAGGGCGGCTCGGTTGGGCAAGCTGCACGCCGATCGCTGCAGGCATCCCGAAGCCGAGCCCGCCGCCCGAGGAGAAGTAGTAGCTGCCCGGCTCTTTTAGGCGCAGTTGGTTTCTCAGCGCGAGCGTAGCGCTGGGGGACTCGAGCACGACGATGCCCTCTTGTGGGAAGACCTCCGCGAGCGCTCTGACGGCGCTGGAGGGGCTCATCGGGTCCGATGACGCCGCAGGCTCGGCGGCCGGGCGTGTGGGCGGGGCTTGCCGGTCGCTATCCCCCGCCGCGGCCGCCAGGGCGGTGAGTGATAGCGCGACATCGGCGACGATCGCATCGCCCATCGGCGCGCGTGCAGCCTCGTCGGGGTCGCTTGTGATCGCGACGAGCGTCGTGCCTTCGGCGAGCAGGGGGCCCGGCACGTTCGGGTAGTAGGGGAACACCGACGTGCCGGCGGCGATCACGAAGTCGTGCGCGGCGAGCGTTTCGCCGACGGGCAGCACTGCCGGGGGGAGGATGCCCTGGAAGAGGGGATGGTCCTCGGGGAAGCCGATTCGCCCGCCGCCTGGGGCGGGGGTCGCGTAGACCGCCAGGCGCTGGCGCTCGGCCAGTTCGATCGCGGCTGCGAAGCCCCCGGAGGCGTCGATGTCGGGACCGGCCACCAGTGCGGGCCGCGATGCTTCGCCCAGGCGTCTGGCAAGCTCCGCGATCTGCGTAGGCGAGGCGACGCTCGCGCCCGTGACGGCGCGCCTCGTCTGATGGCGTACCTGGAGAACGTCGACCTCGGCGCCCCAGTCGTCCATCGGGATCGACACGAACGAAGGGCCCTTCGGGGGCAGCGAGCACATGTGGATCGCGCGGGCGAGCGCATGCGGGACATCCTGCGCGCGTGGAGGCTCATAGCTCCACTTCACGAGCGGCAGCGGCGTCAGGGTCGCGTCCCTGTTCGTGAGGTTGGCCTGCAGCGTCATCAGCGAGCGGTACTGCTGGCCGGCCGTCACGACCAGAGGGCTCTTGTTGGCCTGGGCGTTGAAGATTGCGCCCATCGCGTTGCCCACTCCCGGCGCCGTGTGCAGGTTGACGAGCGCGGGGCTGCCGCTCGCCTGGGCATATCCATCGGCGAGCCCCACGACCGTCGCCTCCTGCAGGCCTAGCACATAGCGGAAGTCCGACGGAAGCTCCGCCAGCATCGGCAGCTCGGTCGAGCCTGGATTGCCGAACAGGGTCGTCATCCCGCGCTCGCGCAGCAGCTCGAGGACGGCCTCCCTCACCGTCGTCATCGGCGGCCTTTCAGAGCGTGAAGCTTCGCTTCTTTCGGTCGGGTCATCCGCAGCTCCAACGATCGGGGATCAGGCTGGCAGAATATCGGCGGGCGCATCTTCGGCGCCGCTCGTCTGTTGTGGATGTCTGATCTTGGACCGCAGATGCGCGCACATCCCATGGGTCCAACCGCGGCTGCTTGCTGTGGCAGCGGGCGCCGTCCTCCTCGTGGCAGCGTTCGTCTCGCAGCCTGCGCACGCTCGTAGCGCTGTGCGCAGAAGCGCCTCGCTTTATCCAGCGGGCGCGCAACGTCCGCTGGGGGTCGCCAGACCGAGCGAATTCGCCCGCAGCTCCTCCGCGGGCGGAGTGTCTGCGGGGCCGGCGCCTTCCGAGCCGGCGTCCGCAGGCAGGCGTCCTGGGGCGAGCGCGAAGGGGAAGCATTCGCCAAAGGCCGGCAAAGGCACGCACAAGCTCTACGGCAACCCGGCGCGCTCGCTGGTCGCCTTCGGGGAGATGCAGCGCTACTTCTCGATCCCAGGGACAGGGCTCTATCAGGGCGAACCGTACTCGTACCTGTGGCCCTTCTCTCAGGCGTTCGCCGCGACCGTCAGCATTGCCTTGATGCCCCATCAGAGCAAGGCTCAGCGCGCGGCTGACCTACGCGAACTGCACACTCGCATATATGGCCTAGGCCGTTATTGGGGCCCTGCGGGGCAGACGCTGCCGGGCAGACCTCCTGCCGAAGAACATTCCGAAGGCGAAGAACCAGTCGAAGAACCTTCGTACACGGCAACGATGCCTTCCTACAACGGCAATGTCGTGCCGCCGGGAGGGATCAGCTACTACGACGACAACGAGTGGGTCGGGCTCGAGCTGGTGCGCTCCTATGATCTGCTCCACGAACAGCCGCTGCTCGAACGCGCGGAGCAGATCATGGCGTTCGTGATGGCCGCCTGGCAGACCAACCCGAAGCTTGCCTGCTCGGGTGGGATCCCGTTCTCGGACTCGCCGAACAACATCGACCGCAACACGATCACCGACGGGCCCGCCGCCGAGCTCGCGCTGCGACTCTACAAGCTGACGAGCAACCCCGCCTATTTCCAGTTCGCGCTCAGCGCCTACGAATGGGTGCGCGCCTGTCTTTTGCAGCCGAGCGGGCTGTACGCCGACCATATCCGTCCGCACGGCGCGATCGATCAGACGCTGTGGAGCTACAACCAGGGCGTCATGATCGGAGCGGGCGCGCTGCTGTTCCAGGCCACCAACAACGGCCTGTATCTATGGGAGGCGCGCCAGACCGCCAAGGCGGCGCTCTCCTACTTCACGCTTGGGCGACTTGACTCGGAGATTCCGTTCTTTCCGGCGGTCTACTTCCGCAACCTGATGTATCTCGACTCGATTACTCGCGATCCGCCGGGCCCGAGGCTCGCTCAGGCGTATGTCAATGAGGCATGGATGAGCCGCCGTCTCAGCGACGACCTGTTCGTGTTCGGCTCCCCGCCGTCCTCCCAGTTGCTCGTGCAGTCCGCGATCGTTCAGATCTACGCGCTCCTTTCCGAGCCGGCGAGCAGCTACTTCTGACAGACTCTGGCGATCGGATGACTGTGCAGGATGCCAACATGACCACGGCCGAGGGCCTGGAGGCGCTGGAGCAGGAGCTCGCCGCGCTCGAAGGCGATGGCCGCCGCGAGATCGCCGAGCGGATCAAGACCGCGCGCGAGTGGGGCGACCTCAAAGAGAACAGCGAGTACCACGACGCGAAGAACGATCAGGCACATCTGGAGACGAAGATCGCCAAGCTGCGCGAACGGATCCGGACCGCCGCTGTGGTCGAGGGGGCCGCCGCTGATGGGATCGCGGGACTGGGCTCGCAGGTCGTCGTCCGTGATGAGCGCGGCAACGACAAGACATGGCGCATCGTGAGCTCGCACGACGCAGCTCCCGGCGAGGGGCGTCTGTCGGTCGATTCTCCGGTCGGGCGAGCTCTCATCGGTAGGCGTGCCGGTGAGCAGGTGCCCGTCTCGTTGCCCAAAGGGCGGAGCATCTTGACTGTGCTCCGCATTGCCTGACGCGTTCGTCTCCACGCGCCCCCGCCGCCGACTGTGGGCGTCTCGGCGAGAATGCAGACATGTCGCGCCTTCCTGCGGCCCGCTGGTGGACGGTACGCCCGGCTCACAACCGCAAGCCGGCGACCTATCGCTGTCCGTTTTGTAAGCGCCACCTGCCTGCGCTCAGCGAGCACATGCTGATCGCCCCTGAAGGCGACACGCGCCGTAGGCGCCACGCCCATACCGCGTGCGTCATAAAGGCGCGCGAACGTGGTGAGCTGCCTTTGCGCGAAGAGTGGCTGCGCTCCCAGCCGCGCCCGCCGTCGCTGTGGCGGCGACTGCTGGCGCGAGTGACCGGCAGGGCTGGCTCGCAGTCCGATCAGCTTCCGTAGACGTGAACGAAGTCGGGATCGACCAGCACGATCAAGCGCTGTTCTCCCGGCTGCCGGTAGGGATAGGACTCCTGCCCCAGGTACTTCATCGCCATCCCGTCGATGTGCTCGTCAGCGCCTTCGGGCGTCATCTCGGCGACGCGTCCGCGGACCGTCACGTATTCGTATGGGTTCTCGAGGTTCTGGACGGTCAGCGTGACGCGCGGATCGCGTTCGAGGTTGTTCGGCCATGCTCGTCCTCGTGCGGTGTTCAGCACGGGCCGGCCGTCCTGCACGTCGATCCAGGTAGGGGCTGCGTGCACGGATCCGTCCGGACGAATCGTCGAGACGGTGCAGAAGTTCTTGCCTTTCAGCAACTCATCGGCGCGGCCTTCGATCTTCTCGCTCATCGTGACTCCTTCGGTCGTTTGGTCGTGGAACGCCTGCTTCCCACTGATCGCGTTGCTCTTCAGCGTAGAAAACACCGCATGCGCGGACGCGTCAGACCGCCACGGAACGGCCGCATCCAGGCCTGCCAGATATTTCGATGGGGGTCTTTAGTCCGGCTTGCCGGGTAATCAAGGATCAACCACGGTCAATCGTCTCGCTCGACGTCGCTGAGCTTGCGAGAAGGGAGCTTCTTGATGTCCACCACCCCGGTACGTGTGCTCGTCGTGGAGCACAAGGCGCTCGCCACACAGCTTTTGGTCGACGCGGTCAGGGATCGCGCGCGGCAGGGGCCCTGCACGTTCACGCTGCTCGTCCCAAATCCTGCGCCAGGTTTGCATAAGGTGGTCGACCCGGAGGATCAGGGAGCGGGCGCGGCACGCAGTGCGCTGGACGACACGCTCCCCGCGCTCAGCGATGCGGCGGGGGCGTCCGTCGAAGGAATCGTCGGCGATCCGGACCCGGTCGCGGCTGTCGAAGACGCGATCAACCTGCACGGCTTCGACGAGGTGATCGTGTCGAGTGCATCTCCCTGGCTGTCGCGCATGTTCAAGCTCGATCTGGCGAGCAAGGTGTCCGGCATGGGCCTTCCGGTTACGGTCGTCGCTCCTCCGCCGAAGGCCGAACCGATCACGGCGGCCTAGCTGTGGGCGCGGGTGGGGGACACTTGTCTGTAGAGGTTCCGTCTGCGACCAGCGAAAGTGTTGGGTATGGAAGACGTTCGTGAACAGTTCGCAGCCAATCTCCGTCGCCACAGGACGCGCGCCGGGCTCTCTCAGGAGGCGCTTGCCGATGCGTGTGATCTCCACAGAACCGAGATAAGCCTGCTCGAGCGCCGCAAGCGCTCGCCGCGTCTGGAGACGATCGTGATCCTCGCGCGGGGCCTAGGTCTCGCCTCCCCGACGGAGCTGCTCGAGGGCATCAAGTAGCGGGCCCGAGCAGGCTCGCTCGGTCCCGCCGCTCGATCAGATCCCGATCCGGTCGAAGTTCGAGGCGGCGCGTGTAGCGAACGTGAACCCTTTGCAACGGTGGACCAGGCCCGCCGCGTGAAGGCTCGCGAGGCTGTCGAGCACCTCTATGCGCGAGCGGCGGAGCGCACGGATCAGCTCATCCTCGGACCAGAGGCTTCCGGCCTCGAAGTCGAGCAGAAGCGTCAGGATCGCTCCCTCGGTCTGCTCGTCGCGCTCGATGACGCTGCGTGTACCTCTCGTCTCCATCGTTCGGCCCTCCTTTAGCCGCGACCCCTCCGCCAGCCGCGGTCGAGGGTCAGATCTTCTGGACGTAGCGGCAAGCTACTCGCCTGACCGGATGAGGATTTGCGAACACGCGTTCGATCCATCCGATCTGTCGGACTAGGGTGTGGCGGCAGGCTCCCCATGGACCCCTCGCGTGATCACCGAGCGCCATGGGCAGCGAGAGCCGACGCGAGGGACTCGAACCCCCGGACCCCCTCCTTACCATGGTTAGCAAGGAGGGCCTCCAGTGTCATCCATCCTGTCCCGGTTTCCCTGGCTTTCCGGCGCCTGGCGGGATGGCCCGGGACCGATCCGGGGGCCATTTGGCCTAAGGACGCCCCAGGAAACCGCCCCAATCACGCCCCAGGGAAGCGCGGGGCACTCGTGGTCATTTCCATGCTAGATCATGCCTCGGCGGGCGGTGTGGCGCAGTAGGATCTTAGGTCCCGCCGACGTAGCTCAGTTGGTAGAGCACTCGCATGGTAAGCGAGAGGTTCCCGGGTTCGAGCCCCGGCGTCGGCTTCAGGCGAGCGCGGCCCCGCTGCTTCCGTGCACAAGCGGCGAGGGCTCCATCTCGACGCCGTTGATCGTCAAGAGACGACGGAGCGCAACGCCAGCCCCTTTGCGCTGACGGAGGCGGGGGGGCCGGAACGCTAGCCCGGACTATGCAGTAAGCACCGCGCCCCCGGGTTGAGCGGGGGCGCGGATACGTCCGGTGGAGCAGGGATTC
>DAHUYZ010000078.1 GCA_027306855.1 Solirubrobacterales bacterium
GATCAGCCGCGCGACGCTCTCCACGAACTAGCGGCCCGCCGGCGCTTGCGCCGATCGGACGACCGCATCCAGTCCGCCAGATATTTGGCGCGTCTCTGCTACTTCGCCGAGGGTGCGTCGCGCAGCGATCGCTCACGTCTGCGCCGCCCGATGACGACCGCGACGGCAATTGCGGCGATCGCGAAGAACAGGCCGAGCAAGAGGCCGGGGGCGAGGCCCAAACCGCCGAACGGCAGCGACACGAGCTCGACGACACCGAGTCCGACTGCGAGCAACACGACGATCAGCAGCACGATCAGGACGATGCCACGGATGCGAGCCACTATGCCGGCGCTCGCCGGAGGGATCAGCAGCCCCATCGCGCGCAGCGCGAGCATCTGACGCCCGCTGGGAGGCGCGTGTCCGAGGCGCTCGACCGCGTCCTTGAGATCGCCTGCGCGCCGTTCCGCAAGCGCGAGCGAAGCGTCGGCCATGCGGCGGATCTGCATGCGTTCCTGTGGCCGTGCCGCCGCGATCGCGCGCTGGAAGTAGCCGCGGGCCGCGTCGGCGTCAAAGCGCTCGGAGGCGCGCGCGCCAAGAATCGAAAGCGCCGCCGCCTTGTACTTCGTCTCGGCTTCCAGCTCCTCGTCGGAGCGCTGCTCGAGCGCTTCGATCGCCTGCTGGGCACCGCGCTGCTCAATCCGTATCTGTCGCTGCTTGGGGGCCATCGGAGCGCCATTGTATGGGGGCGCGAGCGCAGGCGCTATGCTCGGCGTTCGGGGAGCGACAGAGACCGATGCGCCGTATCGCACCACACCTTGTGACCATCGTCGCAGCAGCGACGCTCGCGACCGCTGCCAACCCGGCGGCAGCCGTCTCCGTCGCTCAAGGGCGCGCCGCGGCCACGGGCGCGGCGAGCGGCCCATCCGTCTCGACGTCGCTGAAGTCCGGCGCCAAACTCAACAAAGCGCAGATCAACGCCGCCGTGCAGGAAGCGCTCAAGAAAGCGCAGGCCGAAGGAAAGATCGGGGGATCGGGCGCGACCCCGGCGGGCGAAAGCCCTGCGTCGTCGGGTGCGTTCTCGAACTTGACGAGTGGCGGCGCAAACGAACCGGAAACCTCCAATACGGCCCGTGCCGCGACGTCGCTCGCGTCCTCGTCGGGCTCGGCGTCGACGGGCCTGCTCGTAGCTATATTCGTCGCCGCAGGGTTGCTACTCGCAGTAATCGCGTTTTTTATCGTCAGGGATGCGCGCAGCGTGGCGCCGGCCGGCGGGGTGCCCGCCAGGAACCTCTCGAGCGATCGCGCCGCCAAGCTGCGCAAGCGCCGCGCCAAGGCGAAGGCAGCGCGGGCTCATCGCAAGCGCAACCGCTGATCCTGGCCGGACGACACGCGCGTGCCAGGACGGTCGCCACAGCTCTGACTGGCTCCGACCCGGCGCGATCGCCGCGGCACCACTGGAGCTCCGTGAGGGCCGCGCCGGCGTGGGCTCGGGCGCGGCAAGCGCGGATGCGGCTCGGTGGGCGCTGAGACACGGAGCCCGCCTGGACCGTCTTCGTCGTCGCTCTCGGCGCGCACCGCGTCGTCTCTGGCGCTCATCGCGTCATCGCTGCGAAGCGGTATCCACAGCATGAGCGCCGCGATCGGGACCTTGATCAGGCCCAATACGAGCAAGATCAGCCATAGAGACATCGAGCTTTCGATGCTAGCGCGAAGCGACCGTCATGACCCGTTCCCGCCTTGACGGCCGCCCTTGCCAGGCTCAACTTTACATAAGATAGATTATCGAGCACTGATAGGGCGTGCCGGCCTAGGCTTGCGGACCTTCCATCAATCTCGGAGACGCCCAACTGAATCCTTTTTGCTCGCGACTGCCTCTTATGGACGTGGGATGGATCCATCGTCGAACAGGAGGCTCGCGTTGAAGAAGGTCGGACGTAGTTGTATTCGTGCAAGAGCACGGTAAGCCACCAGATGCTCGCCCGGTGAGGGATGAGATTCCTTCCACCCGGCGACGAGATCTGCCGGTGTGCCCTGAAAGACGATCTCTCTGGCCGAGGCTGAGATAGCCGAGCCTATCGGGCCTTCGGGCTCGACAGCAGCTCCTTCAATACGACCGCGTTGCTGTGCCGCTCGTCACGTGCGCCGAACAGGATCGTGACCTGTTCCGAGCGCGAGCGGGCACGCAGGTCATCGAGATGGTCGGCCCGGCCGGCAAGCTCCTTCAGGTAGCGCGTTCGGAACTCCTCGAAGCGCGCGGGCTCGTGGCCGAACCACTTGCGCAGCTCGGTGCTCGGCGCAAGATCCTTGGCCCACTCGTCGAGGGCGGCCTGCTCCTTGGAGATCCCGCGCGGCCAGACGCGGTCGATCAGGACGCGGTAGCCGTCGCTGCTCTCAGGCGCCTCGTAGATGCGCTTGATCAAGATCTCGCCCACACCGCATCTCAGGGTACCCGGTGGCGCGAGCAGCTATAACGTCCTCTCGATGAGCGCTGATCGGGCGAACGCGATCGAAGTCGAGGGCCTTGTGCGCGATTTCAAGGGCGGTGTCCGCGCCGTCGCGGGGATCGACCTTCAGGTGGCGGCGGGAGAGATCTACGGCTTTCTCGGGCCCAACGGGGCCGGCAAGTCGACAACCGTGCTGGTCCTGACGACGCTGCTGCCGCCGACGGCCGGCACGGCCCGAGTGGCGGGGCTCGATGTCGTGCACCACGGCGCAGACGTGCGCCGAGCGATCGGCGCCTCGCTTCAAGAATCGGCGCTCGACCCGTTCCTCACCGGACGCGAGCACATGCGCCTGCAGGGCGCGCTTCACGGCCTGCCAAAGGACGTGCGCTCAGCGCGCGGAGAAGAGCTGCTGGCCCGCGTCGGGCTGACCGAAGCGGCGGATCGCAAGGTCGGCGGATACTCGGGCGGGATGAAGCGCAGACTCGACCTTGCGCTCGCCCTCTTGCACCACCCGAAGCTGCTGTTCCTCGACGAGCCCACCACGGGCCTCGATCCGCAGAGCAGGGCCGCGCTGTGGGAGGAGGTCAGGCGCCTGTCGAGTGAGGGGGTGACGGTCTTCCTGACGACGCAGTACCTCGAGGAGGCCGACGTGCTCGCCGACCGCGTAGGGATCATCGACGCGGGCACGATCGTCGCCGAGGGCACGCCCGCCGAGCTGAAGGCGCAGATCGGGCGCCAGACCGTGGAGGCCACACCACGGGATCCCTCTGAGCGAGACCGCTTGGCTACGGTGCTGCAGCGCTTTGGCCCATCCACGAACGCCTCCTCGGGCTCCGTCGCCGCGCAGCTGCAGGACGGCGCGGGAGATCTCGCTGAGATCGTGCGCACGCTCGACTCGGAGGGCATCGCGGTCACCGACCTTCGCCTGCACTCCCCCACGCTCGACGACGTTTTCCTCGCCAAGACCGGTCGCTCACTCGAGGGCTCCGAGGACCAGGAGGGCGATGGGGAGTCAGACGACGACCGCTCCGCCCAGCCCGTAACGGCGTAGACATGTCCGTCCAACAGACAGGAGCCGTTCGGTCGGAAGGGCGCCCACACGCGAGGAGCGTCCTATGAGCACAGCGCTCGCGACCCAGATAGGCGTGCTGGCGAGGCGCTCGATCCTGAAGACCTTGCGCCAGCCGTTTCAGGTCTTTCCGATCGTCTTCTTCCCCGCCTTGCTGCTCGCCGTCAACGCGAGCGGCTTGCAGGCGGCGACGCACCTGCCGGGCTTTCCGACGCATTCCTACGTCTCCTTTGCGATCGCGGTCGCCTTCATCCAGGGCGGCATGTTCTCGCTGATCAACACCGGGACGAACCTCGCGCAGGACATCGAGGACGGCTTCTTCAGCCGGCTCGCCCTGACCCCGATGCGCCGCGTGTCCTTGATCGGGGGACTCCTGCTCGGGGTCGCCGCGCTCGGAGCGCTGCAGTCGGCCGTCTACATCCTGATCGGGGTCATCGCCGGTGCCCATATCGCAGCGGGCGCCGGCGGAGTGCTCGTCTTGATCGCGCTGGGGGCGCTCGCGGCCACCGCCTTCGGCGCTCTCGGCTGCGTCGTGGCGCTGCGAACAGGCTCAGGCGAGGCCGTGCAAGGGCTGTTTCCGCTGTTCTTCGTGTTCATCTTCCTCTCCTCCAGCAACCTCCCCCGCAATCTTCTTCGGACCGGCTGGTTCCATACGGTCGCGACCTGGAACCCCATCTCATATCTGATCGAGGCCTTTCGCAGCCTGTTCATCGTCGGCTGGGACGCCGCCGCGCTGGCTCGCGGCTTCGCCGTCGCCGCCGGAGTGCTCGTCGTCGGGTTGGCGCTCGTGGCGGCGGCTATGCGCACGAGGATGCAACGCACATGAGCGCAACAAGCGCAAACGACGCCCACCCCTGTGGCAGCACCCTCGGCGTCGCGGGCGCGATCGCGTGGCGCAGCCTGCACACGTATGTGCGCAGGCCCGATCTGTTCGTGCCGTCGCTCGTGTTCCCGCTCGTGTTCCTCGCGAGCTTCGCCGGCGGCCTATCGGCGCTCGGCTCAGTCCCCGGATTTCATTTCCCGGCCGGCTACACCGCCTTCCAGTTCGTGTTCGTGCTGATGCAGTCGGCGATGTTCGGGGGTCTGTTCACCGGCTTCACGATGGCGTTCGACTTCGAGAGCGGGTTCGCGCGGCGATTGATGCTCGCGGCGGGCGACCGCCGCGGGATCGTGCTCGGCTATGCGCTCGTCGCCCTTTCGCGTGCCGCGATCACCCTCACGGTCGTGACGGTCGTCGCCCTGATCGCGGGCATGCGGATCACGGGCGACGGCGTCGACGTGTTCGGTCTGTACGGCCTTGCGACGCTGCTGGTGCTCGTCGGCTTCGGCTGGGCCGCTGGAGTGGCGCTTCGCTTTCGCTCGATCCAGGCGGGCCCACTGATGCAGACCCCTGTCTTCTTGATCCTGTTCCTCGCCCCCGTCTATGTGCCTCTGAGCCTCTTGAAAAGCTGGATCCATGCCGTGGCGAGCGTCAACCCCGCGACCGCCGTTCTCGAGGCGGGGCGCGGCCTGATCTCGGGCGTCCACAGCCACACGGGCCTGGCATTCGCGTGCGCGCTCGGCCTGATCGCGCTGTTCGCACTGTGGTCGCTGCGCGGCCTGCGCTCAGCCGAGCGCTCGGCCTAGACCTGGGGCGCCTGGGCGCCGCTGTCCGGCGACGGTCGAACAGGCTCGCGGCGCTCCTCGCTGAGAGGCCGGCCCTCTTCGTCGGTCGCCTGCGGCGGAGGCCACGGCCCGAGCCAGTCGTCGCGCGCGCCGTCCATCGTGATGACCGTTCCCGAGAAGAAGTCGCCTGCCGACGAGGCCAGGTAGGCGACCATCTCGGCCCACTCGCGCTCGCTGCCCAGACGGCCGAGCGGGATCGTGTGAGCGATCTGATCGACGATCGCCTGCGGATACTTGCTCATGAGCGTCTGCGTCTCGAACTGCCCGGCGGCGAGCGCGAGCAGCTTGACGTCGAACCGCGCCCACTCGATCGCGAGCGTGCGCATCAGGTTCTCCACGGCGGCCCGTGCGGCGCCGGAGTGGGCCATGCCGGGCATTCCGTTATGGGGAGAGAGCGTCACGCTGAACACCTTCCCTCCCCTGCCGCTCGGGATCATCGCCTTCGTCGCGACCGCGTGCGTCATCAGCCACGTGCCCTCGACATTGAGGCGGATCACGGTGCGAAAGCCCTTCGGCGTAATCGACTCGGCCGGCGCGAGGAACTGGCCGCCTGCGTTGTTGACGAGCAGGTCGATCTTGGAGTTGCGCCCTATCACGACGTCGACCAGGCGCTGCACCTGGTCCTCCTCGCGAATGTCGCAGACGTGCGCTTCGATCAGCCCATGCGGGTCGAGCGCCACCGTCTCCTCCAGCGGCTCGGCGCGCCGCCCGCAGATCGTCACACGAGCTCCGCAGCGAGCCAGCTCGAGCGCCGTCTCCCGCCCCAGGCCCGAGCCCGCGCCGGTGACGATCGCGACCTGGCCGTCGAGCAGCGACGGCAAGAACAGGCGCGAGCGCTCTGGTGCACTGGCATCGTCGGCCGGACCCTCCATCTCTGCGTGGGCAGCTTACGCGCTGCGGACGTTCAGAGATCCTCGGCGTTGCGTACGACTCCCTCGAGCACGTCGGCGAGCGCGACGATCCGTGAGAGGTGCTCGCGTGTCAGGGACTCCAGGCGCGCGCTGCCCTGGTCGGTCAAGCGCAGGTGCACACGGCGGTGATCGAGAGGGTCGCGCTCGCGCACTAGCAGCCCCATCGCCTCAGCCCGTTGAGCGAGCTCGACGGCGCTGTGATGGCGCACATGCAGGTTCTCGGCGGCCTGACCGATCGTCGGGCCGGCGGAAGAGCCATCACCACGCACTACCAGCAAGAGCTGATGGATCGAGGGCGTGAGCCCCGCCTCGTGCGCCGCCTCCTCGCTCCAGCGCAAGAACGAGCGCAGCTCGGTCCGAAACGCGAGCAGGCGCTGATAGTCCTCAGCCGGCAGCGACTGACTGTGGTCGGGACTCGCCATTGCGTTGCATTGTCTCCCGAAGTTGGAGTCCAGTGGTCAGTCCAGACACGAGATGACCCCGATTGACCTCATAATCGCGCGATATGTGATGGCCGCGGCGAGCGAGCTTCTCGGTGAGGATCGAGCGCTTCATCGTCAAGACGCTTACGAGGTGGGCGAGCTCGGGCGCGTCCTTGGGCCGATGGTCCGGCTCGACGATCGCGTCGCTGGGGTATCGCGCTGGAGAGCGGCGGACATAAGCGCAAAGAGTATATATCGGCCGCCGATATAATTTCTCTGCGCCCTGACACGCGCTGCGGATCTTCACACCCCGCCGCGTGTTATGCGGGTATACGAAGGGAAGGTCGGGGGCGACTCGACGTCGAAGAAGATCGAGTAGATGGATCAGACATAGATTGATTGACAACGCAACTATCCAGGCGTATAATCCC
>DAHUYZ010000079.1 GCA_027306855.1 Solirubrobacterales bacterium
CTATCGCTACTGGCATACAGGCCCTCTTTTCCTAGCGCCGCCGCGAGCGCTGACTCGTGGTTGACGATCCAGGTGTGGATGTCGGAGAGGATCTCGGCCGGCCCGCGACGCGGACGCCAGTCGGTCATGGCGTGCAGACGGGAGCAGTCGGATATGTAGATCGGCACGTCTCCAGGTCGATTCTCGGGGACGCAGCGGACGTCAAGCTCGTTGCCGCTGATCTCGCGACACAGCTCGGTCGTCTCCAGCAAGGACAGGCTGCAGTCCGCGCCGCCTCCAACGTTGACGGTGACACCGGCCCATGCCGGGTCGCACAGCTGGCGATCGACCAGATCGAGTAGATCGTCGATGTGCAGCAGATCGCGCACCTGCTTGCCGCTGCCTCCGAAGCCGATGTAGGAGAGCGGACGCTTGTAGTGGTGGGCGAGCATCCAGTACGTGAAGACCCCCTGGTCGACCTTGCCCATCTGCCACGGCCCGGCGACCACGCCGCAGCGATCGACGACCGTGGAGAGCCCGTAGCTCTCGGCGTACTCTCCGATCAACAGCTCGGCGGCCAGCTTGGTCGACCCGTACAGCGTGCGTGCGCCCTCGAGCGGAAACGTCTCGGCGACGCCCCGCGACGATGCGCCCGCGACACGCTGATCGTCGCTCAGCTGCAGGCGAGTGTCGCCCTCCAGATAGCGCAGCGCCTCGAGCGCAGCGACAGGGTAGACACGCGAGGTCGAGAGGAACACGAACTGCGCGCCCGTGCGCCGCGCCAGCTCCAGGCAGTTGTAGGCGCCGAGCAGGTTTGTCTGCACCAGGTAGTCGGGGGAGCCGTCGATGCCGGCGAGCACAGAGGGCTCAGCCGAGCACTCGAGCAGCGCGTCGATCTCGCCGACCGCGAGCAGGTCGTCGAGCTGGCGGACGTCGCCGTGCAGAAAGCTCACGCCTGCCTCGCGCAGACGCGGCAGGTTCAGCTCTGAGCCGCGCCGCGAGAGGTTGTCGAGCGACACGATCTCCCAGTCAGTGTGGCGCTCGGCGAGTCCGAGCGCGAGCGACGCTCCGATGAAGCCCGCACCGCCGGTCACCAGGACGCGAAGCGAGGGGCTCTCATTTGCTGTAACCGGTTGCGGCGTGCGCTCGCTCATGGCCAGCCGAGGCTACCAATACGCGCCAGCCGGCCGCAGGCCCATCATATGGCGAAACGATGGTGATCGCGCATGGAGATTACGCGTACCATCACACTCCATGACGCCCCCCTCCGCCGACAGCCATACAGCGGATGGCCTCGTGCGCGTGGGGGTGGCCGGCCTCGGCTACTGGGGCCCGAACCTGGCTCGCAACTTCGACGCGCTGGCGGGGGTCGAGCTCTCGTGGTGCTGCGATTCCGACGAGGCGTCTCGCGAGCGACTCGCTCCTTTGTTTCGGGGGACGCGCTTTACGGCCTCGTTCGACGATCTGCTCGCCGACGAGACGCTCGATGCGATTGTGCTCGCCACGCCTGTGCCGACGCATGCAGAGCTTGCGTGCAGGGTGCTGGCGGCGGGCAAGCACTGCTTCGTCGAGAAGCCGCTCGCTTTGACGAGCGCCGACGCGCAGGCGGTCGTGGACGCCGCCCGTGACGCGGGCAAGGCGCTGATGGTGGGCCATCTGCTCGAGTACCACCCGGGCGTGAGGCTCTTGAAGGAGACGCTCGACTCGGGCGAGCTCGGGCAGGCGCGCTACATCTACGGCAACCGCCTGAACCTGGGCCAGCTGCGAAGCGAGGAGAACGCTCTGTGGAGCCTCGGCGCCCACGACGTCTCCGTCGTGCTCGCGCTCGCCGGCGAGGAGCCCACAGAGCTGGCCGCGCGAGGCGAGTGCTACATGCAGCCGGGTATCGAGGACGTCGTGTTCGCGTTCATGCGCTTCCCTTCCGGCCTCGCCGCCCATCTGCACCTCAGCTGGCTCGACCCCCACAAGGAGCGGCGCTTCACGGTCGTCGGATCCAAGCGGATGGCGACGTTCGACGACATGGAGCTGGAACGCAAGCTCACGATCTACGACAAGGGCTTCGACGAGCGCGCCGACAGCTACGGCGAGTACATCACGCGCGCGGGAGACATCCGCTGCCCGCGCGTGCCCAACACAGAGCCGCTGCGTCTGGAGTGCGAGCACTTCATCGACTGCATCCGCGAGGGCCGCACGCCGCGCTCGGACGGCGAGAGCGGTCTGCGGGTCGTCAGGGTACTGGAGAGCCTGCAGCGAGAGCTCGACCGATCGCGCCGGTCACTTCAGTCGCCTGTTCCGGGCTGAGCACCGGGCTCATCGGGATCGCCAGATGCGTCCTTGCGAGCTCGTCGGTGGCGGGCAGCGACACGCCCGCGCCCCAGGCGGCCATCGCCGGCTGGCGATGGATCGGAGTGCGGTAGTAGGCCTTATACCCGTGGCCCGCCTCGCGCAGCGCCGCTTCGACGTCGACGACTCGCTCTGAGCGGATCACGTACAGGTGCCACGCCGGCCGGGCGCCCGCCGCGGGCCGGGGAAGCGCGACCAGCTCGCCGAGGCCCACCCGCTCGTAGTGGGCGCCGGCTGCACGCCGCCCATCGGCCCAGCCGTCGAGATGGGGGAGCTGCACCCTCAGGATCGCCGCCTGCAGCTCGTCCAGGCGGGAGTTGCAGCCGATCTGCTCGTAGGTGACCTTGTCCCTGGAGCCGTGAAAGCGCAGCATCCTCGCGCGCTGCGCGATCTGCTCGTCGTTCGTCGCGATCGCGCCGCCGTCTCCGAAGCAGCCGAGGTTCTTCGACGGGAAGAAGCTGAACGTGGCGGCGGCTCCAAGCGCACCGGGCCGCCCGCCCTCACAGGTGGAGCCGGCCGCCTGGGCGGCGTCCTCGAGCACGGGCACCCCCAGCGCCTCGATCTCCTTGACCGGGGCGACGTTGCCGAACAGGTGCACCGCGATCACCGCCTTCGTGCGCGGCGTCAGAGCCGCCCTGACAGTGTCGGCCGTCGCGCAGAACGTGTCGGGGTCCACGTCGCAGAAGACGGGCCGGGCTCCCGTCGGCGGGATCGCCTCGGCGCTGGCGTAGAACGTGAACGACGGGACCACCACCTCGTCGCCCGGCCCGACGCCCATCGCGCGCATCGCGATCGTGAGCGCATCCGTGCCGTTGGCCACGCCGACCGCGTGCTCGGCGCCGCAGTAGGCGGCGAACTCGTCCTCGAACGCCTCGACGTTCGGCCCGAGTATGTAGCGCCCGTCCTCGACCACCTCGCCTATGCGCCGCACGATCTCCTCGCGCAGCGGCGCAAGCGGGGTCTTGGTGTCGAACAGCGGGACGCCCATCGCCACAGAGGCTACGCGACGGGCGCTCTCGACCCAAGAGATATAATCTATATTTCAGATGATATAAACGTTTATAACACCTATTGAATCAACCTATCAAGTTCGCCGAGCGATTCATGATCTTTCAAACCCCCCAGCCGAGCCTCGAAGAGGAGGCCGCGATCGAGCGGATCGACGAGCTGCGACGGCAGCTGCGCTACTACGTCGCCCAGCCGCGCCGCTGGGTCGGCCAGATCAGGCGCATCCTCGGCGCGAGAGCCACCCAGGGGTCGAACAGCATCGAGGGCTTCAACGTCTCCGTCGAGGACGCGCTCGCGGCGATGGCCTCCGGGGAGTCGGTCGAGGCGGCCGGAGAGGACTGGGAGGCCGTCGTGGGCTACAGACGGGCGATGACCTATGTGCTGACGCTCGCCCAAGACGAGCACTTCCGCTACACGCCCGAGCTGATCCGCGGCCTGCACTACATGATGTGCGAGTGCGACCTGGAGGCCTCCCCGGGACTGTGGCGTCCGGGGCCGATATGGATCCGCAACGACGCAAGCGGGGACGTCGTCTACGAGGGTCCCGAGGCCGAGGAGGTCCCCGCGCTGATCGACGAGCTCGTCGGGCAGCTCGAGCACGACGGTGGCGTTCACGCGCTCGTGCGGGCCGCTATGGCCTACCTGAACCTCGTGATGATCCATCCCTTTCGCGACGGCAACGGCCGTATGTCCAGATGCCTTCAGACGCTGGTGCTCGCGCGCGAGCGGATCCTTGAACCCGAGTTCTGCAGCATCGAGGAGTACCTGGGAGCCAACACGTCCTCCTACTACCAGGCGCTCGCCGATGTCGGTGGCGGCCGCTTCAGCCCAGAGGGCGATGCGCGCCCCTGGGTGCGCTACTGCCTGACCGCCCATTTCATCCAGGCGAGCAGCGTGCTGCGACGGGTGCGCGAGTCCGAGCGAATCTGGCAGCGGATCGACGAGCTTCGCGCTCGCCATCGCCTGCCGGAGCGGTGCATGGCGGCTCTGTACGACGCGGCGATCGGGCTGCGCATACGCAACGCCTCCTACCGTGCCACGCTGCGGACCACCTGGCAACTGGAGATCTCGAATCAGCTCGCCACCGGCGACCTGCGCGCGATGGCCCAAGCGCGGTTGCTCGAGTCCCACGGCGCCAAGCGCGGCGCCTTCTACCGCGCCGGCGATCCGCTGCGGGCGATCTCAACCGAGGCCCGCCAAGCAAGGAAGCCGATCGACGCGAGCTCGCTATTTCATTTCGGGTAGGGCCGGCGATCGACGTCCGGCGCTCACGGCGATGCTTCGAACAGCTCACCGCTGGTCACCAGCAGTACGCCATCGCGGGCCGCTCGTCGCTGCAGCGAGCGGGTGAAGCCCCGGCGCGCGAACAGCGCGAGCCTGGCCCCTGCGGTGCGCCCCTCAACAGCGTCCCGGCTCGCAAGCAGCGCATCCAGCGCATCCTCGTCTATCAGTCGCCGCGACCACTTGCACGACCCGAGCAATGTGTATTGGTGCTTGTCCGCGCAGGCGACGTCGATCTCATGACGTCCGTCGTGCGACCACCAGGATCCGATGGCGACAGCACTGGCGGCCTCGTCGATTGCCGAGTAGTGCCCCAGCCAGTGGCGACACACATCCTCGAAGATGCGCCCTACATAGCTGTCGAGGTCGCCGCGCACCTGCTCCCACACGGCGTCCAGCGCCTCGCCGCGGTCCAGGCGGCTGCGGTTCGGCGCCACGCGGCGGAACCAGAAACGAAAGAACGGGTCGGCGATCTGCCAGAAGCCGCGGCGACGGCGCGTGCCGGACATGACCGGCGTTTGCTCCTGCACGTAGCCGAGAGCCGCAAGGCGATCGAGCACGACCGCCACATTGGAGCTCTGCAGCTCGAGCAGACTGCCGATCTGCGCATTGCGGGTGCGACCGGAGGCGATCGCGGCAAGCACTCCGAAATAGCGCATCGGATCGCGAATGCCCCGCTCCTGCCTGATCAGCGTGAGCGGCTCCTCGTACAGCGGCGCTCCCTTGCTCAGAATCGTCTCGCGCACGACCCGCTCGAGTGGACGCTCGCCTGCCCATACCTGATACTGGGGCGTCCCTCCGATCACGGCATAGCGCTCGATGAGCTCCTCGGGCGAGCTGCGCGCAGGCGCCAGCCGTGCCGCGTCGCGGTAGTCCAACGGATCGAGCGTGGGCCTGTAAGTCGCGCGACCGTGCAGCGGCGCATCGCCCGAGAGCAGTCCCTCCATGAACGTCAGCGCGCTGCCCGACAGCACCAGGCATATGGGTGTTCGTCGGCGGTCCCACCCATCCCAGTGCCTCTGCACTATCGACGGCAACGCGGGCTCAGAGGCGCAGGCGTACTGGAACTCGTCGATGACCACGACCAAGGGCTGCTCGGCTGCCTGGGAGCCAAGGAACTCGAGCGCCTCATCCCAGGAACGAAAGCTCAGCGGCGGTTCACCGGGCAAGAGTCGTCCGACCTCCCCCGCAAATGCAGCCAGATGCGCCGCGCGGGGCTGCTCATCGGCCTGGTAGCTGACCACGCGCTCGCCTGCGAAGGCGTGAGCGAGCAGAAAGGTCTTGCCGACGCGACGCCGGCCGCGCAGCACGATGAGGCTGGGCACGCAGTCGCGCTGCTCGAGCAGGCGCGCCAACTCCGACTCGCGATCGACGAGAGGCCTCATCGCTATATTATGCTATCACACGAATTAGTATGCTATAAAGTACTAACTCTTGAGTAAATACGCCGGAGCGTCGGCCGGCGGGGCCTCACCCCACCCGCCCCACCTGCTCGAGCGTGATCTGCCGCGCGTCCTCCCCTTCGCGCAGGCGCAAGTACCACTCGACCGTCATGTCGAGACCCTCGTCGAGATCGAGCGCCGGACGCCAGCCGAGCTTGGCGCGGGCGAGCGAGGAGTCGAGCTTCAGGTAGTGCGCCTCATGAGGGTTGGGTCCGGGGTCGCGCTCGATGCGCAGCTCCTGCGGCCAGCGTTCGCCGATGCGGGCAACGATCTCCTCGACGGTGCGAGCGTCCTGCTCGGCGGGGCCGAAGTTCCAGGCGCGGGCGTGCTCAGGCGAGGCCCACAGCGCCTGGGCCAGAACGAGATAGCCCGACAGCGGGCTCAGCACGTGCTGCCAGGGCCTGATCGAGGATGGGTTTCTGATCTGGACGGGCTCGCCGGCGAGCGCGGCGCGCATGATGTCGGGGATCAGACGATCGACCGCC
>DAHUYZ010000007.1 GCA_027306855.1 Solirubrobacterales bacterium
CGACTACCCCTCGAAGGCCTTCCGCGACTCCTACGCCCGCCGCACCGCCTCCGAGCGCACCTTCTCACAGGTCTACGACCCGGCCTCAAACGACATCTCCCGCGGCTTCTGCCGCCTGATGGGCCTCACGCCGAACGCGCTGCTGCTTGCAGGCGTCTTCATCGTCTCAAACATCCGCACAGCCGACGCCTTCGCCGCGCGCAAGGCCGAAGACGAGCGCCGCACCGCCTGCGGGCTGCCGCCGCGCAGACGCCGCAGACGGCGAGGCACGATCGGCGAGCCCACCGCCAAGGCCAACGCGCCGCCGGCCTGAAGCGGCGCTCTCAGCCACCCTCGCCAGAGCACGCAGCAGCTCCAAGCGCAGCCACGCCCTGGGATCGTCCAAAGCTCCGTCCGGGCGGGCCGGCATCCTTCCCGAAGACGCCCAAATCGCCCACTGGCAGCTCCATCAGCGCCCCGAGCCACGCAAACCCCTCCGCAACTCGCACGGGCAAGGCCAAACGTGAACTGGGGAGGCGTTCGAACGTGAACACCTCGAGACGGAAGGGGAGGGATTCGAACCCCCGAGACCGGTCACCCGGCCTAACGGTTTTCAAGACCGCCGCATTCGACCGCTCTGCCACCCTTCCCCGCAGCCGGCGCCTACAGATGCTAGCCGCACGCACCGCGCCGGCGAGCCTGGCTGCGATTACACTGAGCAGCCTGAGTCCCGGAGAGGTGGCCGAGCGGCTGAAGGCACTCGCCTGCTAAGCGAGTATGGGGCTAAACCTCCATCGAGGGTTCGAATCCCTCCCTCTCCGCTTTGCGATCGGTGTCTCCCGCGTCGGCCGGGGTGACCGCGTAGACGATGTGCGCGCGAGCGACCGCCAAGAACCGGTGGCGCTCGACCGCGCCACCGTCGAGCGGGGTCAGCTCCACGTCGGTGAGCGTCAAGAAGTCGCGCTCCGAAGCGTTCAGGACGTCTGAGACGCGGCTGCGATAGCCGTCGCGGGCGAGCACGAGAAACCCCTCGATCCTGTGCCGCTGGGTCTCCACGCGAATGCGCTCGCGCCGCTGATCGCCGCCGGGAGGATGCTCCTCGAAGGAAGGTTCATCGGTGGGGCCGCTCATGGCGTCATTATCGTCGCTCAGGGTCCGTTCATGAGCGAACCCTGAGCGACAGACCCCGTGGCGGCCCTATGGCACGACGATCGCGAAGGCGACTGTGTTGACCGGAGCCGTCGGCAGCTTGGCGTCGTACGTACGAACCTCGAATTCGCCTGCTGAGCAGTCTTTGCGCTGGGCTTCGAGCACGGTCAATGGCACTGGTCCCCCAGTGCTGTAGCTTGCCTCGCCCGTCACCGCCGCGGGCTCCGTAGCGGGATTGATCGGGGCGGCCGGCGCGACGCAGTAGATGCCCGTGCCGACCCTGTGGACCGAGGCTATGTTCGACGTTTGAGCCGCTATGAGGCCTTTCGTGGACGGAGTGCTTTCCACTTCGCCGGGATTGACCACCGCATACGCCCGCGCTGTTCCTGCGGGTCCCGCGGGACCCGCAGGTCCCTGGATTCCTTGGATCCCCTGGAGTCCCTGGGTCCCTTGCTTGCCCGTGTAGCCACGCGGCCCCCTAGGACCCGTGAACCCACGCGGCCCAGCCGGCCCAGGCACGCCGCGCAGCCCGCGCGGGCCCGGGATTCCCCGCGGTCCTCGCGGGCCGGGTATCAGGCACTCGCGCACGCTGCGATGGCCGATCCGCGCGGTGAAGCAATGACTGCGGGCAGAAGTATGGGCAGTGGGGACCGCGATCCCGGCTAGGGCGGGCACGGCTACGGTCATCGCGCCCACGACAGCAGGGGTCGCGAGCAGCGCAAGGGTGCGTTGGCGCATGGTCTCAAGTCTCCCTTCTAGGTTCTCCCGCGGGTCCCCCCGCCGGGCGCGGCAACATCAGTAACACGCTCGCCCCTCATGAGGTGCGGTGCAAAGGGCCCCGCCAGGCCGCCAGATGCTTTGGCGGTGACCCAAAGCCGGTGCGCAACGCCCGGACACGGGCAGCGAGCCCTACGACCCGACGCGCTCGGGCAGCTCGCTCTCCTCGCCCGCGCTCACGGCGGCGCTCACATGTGCGGCCAGGCCGGCCCTGGGCAAGGCGATGGGTCCGTCGAGCGTCGCCGGACGGTTGCGCTCCTCGCGCACGATGTAGAGCGGACGGTGCTTGACCTCCTCGTAGATGCGCCCGATGTACTCGCCGATCACCCCGATCGCGATCAGCTGGATGCCGCCGATCAAGAGGATCGCGATCGTGATGGTGCCGAACCCCGGCAGATAAGAGCCCGCGAAATGCAAGCCGATCACGATCGGGATCGCCACGAACGCGACACCCGCCGAGAGCAGGCCGACGTACGTGGCCAGCTGCAGCGGCAAATGCGAGAACGAGGCGATCGCGTCCAGCGAGAAGCGCAGCATCTTGCGCAGCGTGTACTTGGTCTCGCCGGCCGTTCGCGCGTCGCGCTCATACGGGACGGCGGTCTGCCTGAAGCCCACCCAGACCGTCATCCCGCGCAAGAAGCGCGAACGCTCGGTCATCGACAGCAGCGCGTCCAGCGCACGACGGTCGAGCAGGCGAAAGTCGCCCGAGTTGGGCTCCAGGTCCACCTGGGCGAGCCTGTCGAAGAGCTTGTAGAACCATGAGGCGGTCGCGAGCTTGAATGCCGTCTCGCCGTCGCGCTGCTTGCGCACCGCGTAGACCACGTCGGCGCCGCCCGCCCACTGCTCGATCATGCGCGGTATCAGCTCGGGCGGGTCCTGCAGATCGGCGTCGATCATCGCGACCACGTTGCCCACCGCGTGCTCGAGGCCGGCGGTCAGCGCCGCCTGGTGGCCAAAGTTGCGCGAGAGATGGATCACGCGCACGCGCTTGTCGCGCTCGGCGGCCCGATCGAGCAGCCTAGGCGTGGCGTCCGAGGAGCCGTCGTCGACGAGCACCAGCTCAAACTCGTAGTCGGTCAGAGCCGCGCAGGCACGGTCTATAAACGTTTCTATAAGCTCCTGCTCGTTGTAGACGGGAGCGACGACGCTCAACAGGCTCAGGGTGCGCACAAGTTCTCCGGCATCTTCCCTTCCATAGGGACGAAGCTGATTAAGTAGGGGCATGAGAAGAGTAGGGGACCGGACGCTCCCGATGCTGAGGATGCTCTCAACGTCTGCGCTCTTGCCCGTCGCGACGCAGTTCGCGAAGTTCGGCGCAGTCGGCGTCTCGAACACGATCCTCTCCTTCGCGGTGTACACGATCCTGCTGAAGGCGGCCGGGCTCTGGTATCTGGCGGCATCGGCGATCGGCTTCGCCGTGGGCGCCGTCAACGGCTTCCTGTGGAACAGGGCATGGACGTTTCGTGGGCATGTCGGCGACGCGCTCACGCCCGTACGCTGGTTCGTCGTGCAGACCGGCGGGCTGGCGCTGAACCTCGGCCTCGTCTATCTGTTCGTCGACGGCGCCGGCCTGGACGAGCTCGTGGCGCAGGCGGTCACGATCGCGATCGTGACCGTAACGACCTTCTTCGCCAATCGCGCGTGGACCTTCAGAGGTCACGCCGAGATGCTGATCGCGCAGAGCCCGGCGGAGCGTTGACCCGGAGGCCCTGGCCGGGTGCCCGGGCTATACGTACCCTTGGCTAACGCTGACTCGGCTCGATGACCAGCGTCGGTCAGCGAAAGACCGCCAGCAGCGACAAACCGGCGGGGATCGAGCCGCCGCGTCCGATGACGGCGCCCTCCAGGCGCAGCGGCTGGCGCAGCGCCCAGTTCAGCGGCGCCGGCGGGACCCACAGATCGAGGCTCGACTTCGTCGTTGAAGGCCGCAGGCGCTCGAGCGCGCGCAGGACGATCGCCATCGGAAGCAGCAGCGAGTTGAAGTGCGCGGTCATCTGCGCTTGCCAGCCGGCGGCCTGCGCGGCGGCCAGCAGCGTGCGGCGGTTGTAGCGGCGGTGGTGGTGGTTGACTTCGTCGTGGCCGCTCCACAGCCACTGATAAGCGGGGACGGTGACGAGCAGAGCGCCGCCCGGACGGGTCACTCGTCGCAGCTCCTGGAGCGCCGCCACGTCGTCCGGCAAGTGCTCGATGACGTCAAGGCTCACGGCGAGGTCGAAGAAGCCCTCGTCGAAGGGCATGTCCATGACCGAGCCCTCGACGACCGCTCCCGCGTCGCGCTCACGGGCAAGCTCGGCGCTTGTGGACGACAGCTCGACCCCGGTGACGGCGCCGTGGCGGGCGAGCTCGATCATGTTGCGGCCGCTGCCGCAGCCTGCGTCGAGTATGCGGGCGTCGGCCGGTAGCTGTAACCGCTCGATCGCCCGCTCGATCACGCGGCGACGGCCCTGGTACCACCAGTGGCGATCCTCCGCCTGATGTGTTTGCAGCTCGTACTCTCGCTCCATCTTCTTAGGGGATCTTTCACTAAGACGCTCCGGCGCGCGGCGCGACCCTCGATGAGCCACACACGCGCACGAGCTTTCGGACAGACTCCAAGCCCTCAGCGACCGACGGAGCGCACCGACCAGTCGATCGCCCCTCCACTTGCGCGCCAGCTCGCGAGCGCTCGATCGGTCGACGGATCGACCGCAAGCCCTACGCCACTGTAGTAGCCGGGCTGGGCAAAGCGCTCAGGCCGGTCGAAGCGCGGCACCCCACGCGAGGAGGGGACGCCCCTGGCAGCGACCAGCGCGCGGCGGGAGCCCGCACGCGGAGACAGTCGCGCCGGAGCCGAGCTCCAGACCGCGACCGCGTCGCCGCGCGGCCCGGTCGCAAGGGCCTGCAGGCGTGCGTCTTCGCCTGGCACAGAGATCATGCTCGTCGTGCGGACTCCCTGCAGGTCGATGCCCGCGGCCCGCACGACGAAATGGCCGGCATCGGTCCCGGTCCATGCCATCAGAACGCTCTCGGTCGAGAGTCGCACGAGCCGTACCGTCGCGTCCAAGTAAGGCGCCGGATCCGCGCGCCAGCGCAACCGTTCGAGCAGGACCCCCCGCCCGAGCCGCATAAAGGGCGCAGAGATGTCGAGAACCAGCTTCGCCCCGTCGCGGCCCGGGTCGACCCACGCGACGAGCGCCCTGCCGTCGTCGCTGATGAGCGCCGTCAGCTGAACACGAGCTCCGGCTTTCGCAAAGCGCTGGAGCGGTCCGAGCGAGCCATTCTCCCGGCGCTCTCGAGCCCACAACCAGCCGTCTTGCCACCAAACGACGAGCGCATCGGTGCGGTAGTCGAGCGCCACCGCCAGCACCCTGCGTTGCCCCGGCTTGCCGCCGAGCCCGGCAGCGCCCCCAAAACCGCGCGCGAACCAGCGCTGCAGGCGTATCTGCACGCCCGAGCTCGTGCCCCCCGAGGAGGCGACCGCCACATCGCCCAGGTAGGCGGTCGCAAGGCCGAATGACGCTCCGCTGCCGCCAAGCAACTGGGGCGCGCCGAACGCGCCGTCGGCCGGTCCCTCGAGCAGTGCTTGGATGCCGTGCGGACCGGAAGCAGGCGCTCCGACGAGCACGATCTGCCCCTTCGTGGTGGCTGCGCTGGAGATCGGCGCCGACAACGCGACGTGGGCGCCGCGCGGACGATGGGGCGCCCCTGGAACGTCGCGCGAGTCGACGCTCGCGATCAGCGCACCGGGACCCGAAGCGCACGAGCGCACACCCGCAAGCACGATCGCTCCCGGTCCGGTCCGGCGGAACGGTGTGGTCTGGGGGAACACGACCTGCGGCGCGAGCGGTCCTGAGCAGGCGGTGAGCCTCGCCGGGCGCGACCACACACCGTTCGCTGCCGGCGCTCGCGACGGAGCGGCGGCGGGCGCGCAGGCGCACATGGTCGTGACGGCCGTAACCGCCGCGATGAGGAGCCCAGCCCTCACAGCAGGGGCGCAGGCGGCAGACGCTTCGCTGGGCACAGGCGGCTCAAATCGGGCTGGCGCATCGAGGAATAGTTGCAATCGGCCCGGGCGGGTATCTTTGCGACAGTCGCGACTCAGCCGGAACGCTGGTTCGCGGTCCTTCCAAGAAGGAGGCTTGCGATGGCGGTACGAGCAAGAGCCACAGCCCCAACCCTTGTCGCGGCGATCGCGGCCTGTCTGCTCGCGGCGGCGGCTTTCGCCGCGAAGCCCAGTCAGGTCAAGGGCGGCTCGTACGCGGGCGGCCTGATTCCCGCGTCACGCAACATTCGCGTCAGCTTCAAGGTTTCCAAAGACGGACGAAACGTGACATCGCTGACCATCAGCAACACCCCTCTCTACTGCGAAGGCGGCGGACCGGCGACGCCGATCCACTTCAAGAACGCGCCGATCTCCTCCAGCGGCACGTTCAAGAGCACAGGTCGATACGTGATCGCCGTCGGCCCGCTCAAGGGTCAGGTCGGCACCAAGCTCGCGATCACCGGCAAGTTCCTCAAAGGACGGCGAGAGCAGGGGATCCTCACGACGACCTACCTCAAGGCGCCGACTTGCAGCGGAAAATCGTCATACACGACGAAGGCATAGGGCCTGTCGCTCTACGTCGTGCGGGTTAGTACGGCGACCGGCACGTCCTGGCGCTCGCGCTCGCACCTGAGCGCCGTTATGAAGGCCTCTACGACACGAGCGTCGAACTGGGTCCCCGAGCATTTGCGCAGCTCCTCCAGCGCGGCGTCCTGACCGATCGAGTCGTGCTAGGACCGGTCGCTCGTCATCGCCCCATAGACGTCGGCGACGGCGATGATGCGCGCCTCCAGCGCCACCTGGTCGCCGAAGAGCTTGGATGTCCGCCCGAAAAGTAAGCCACCACGGTGATCAGCGTGCTCCCCCAGCAGAGCGCCACATGCAAAGCCCAGACGGGCAGCTTCTCGGCGCGCCACCTGAGCAGGATCGCCGTCAGGTAGGCAGCGGCGACTCCAGTGAACAGCCCGATCTCGTTGACGTGCGCGGAATGGGGCAACGGGATGCTGAGCGCGGTCAGCGTCGCGCCCGCCGCGAACAGCGCAGCGAGAATCCGTGCGACTACGCTCGTCTGAAAGCTCGCGCTTACGAACAGGCTCCCCCGAGCATGCGCGAGACGCCCGTCTCCCACTGGATCGACCATCTAAGCCGATATCGGCTATCGGAGCGCTCCGCATAAGCGGCAGGCTGTGGCGCTCAGTACGGCATGGACGCGGCTGGTTTCGAACCAGCGACCTCTCGCGTGTGAAGCGAGCGCTCTCCCACTGAGCTACGCGTCCAGGAAAGCCGATTCTATTGGCTCGCGGGGCTTGCACCCTCGACCAAACCTCGCTGTGGCCGGCGCTGCTTGGCTTGCGATCTACCGCGCTTCAGCCGCCTTGCCCGGGTGCGGCTCGAGTCGGACTGCCCCGATCGAGTAGGCCGCCGCAAGCGAGGCGACTTCGCTCGGCGTGAGCTTGGCGCCGAACGCTTTGGCCCCCCCAAGCTTGCGATAGCCGTCGAGCAGGCTCTTGCCGAGCAGCGAGAGATTGAAATGGGCGTCGTAGATGACGTCTATATAGAGCGAAGAGTTGGCCCGGGCGAACGTGGCCCCGGTCGAGCCGGCGGCAATCGTGCTTGCCGTCGCGTCGGTCATTTGCCAGCCCCTCCGCGAGAGGCGGCTGTAGCTTTCCCATATGCCCGCCAAGCCGGCGGCAGGACCCGTGAGCGCATCGACCTCGAGCATGAAACGAGGTTCGGGAAGCCTCGCGGCGCTCGCGCTCGCGATCGCGCGACGCAGCGACCCTGACGGGACGACAGGCAGGCCGTCGACGATCTGCGGCCACACGAGCTTTGCCGCAGACAGCTCCTGCCTTACAGACGTCTGCGCCGCTCTGAGCCCTTCGCTCACGAGCACCAGCTGACTGCGCTGTAGCGCCAGTTCGCGGTGGGTCGTACCAGGCGAGCGGGTCGATCCGCACCCGGCCAGCAGGCAGGATGCGACGACCGCGAGGCTGCCGCGCCGACTCAGACGCCCAGCAGGTCGACCACGAACACGAGCGGCGCGTTCGGCGGGATCGTGGGCGGGGAGCCGTTCTTGCCGTAGGCCAGTTCGGCCGGGATGATCAGCTCGCGCCGTCCGCCGACCTTCATGCCGGCGACGCCCTGGTCCCAGCCCTTGATGACCTGGCCCTGTCCGAGCGTGAACGTAAACGGTTCGCTGCGCTTCCAGGACGCGTCGAATTCCTTGCCACCGTGGAACAGGACCCCTACATAGTTGACGGTGACGGACTCTCCCGCTTTCGCTTCGGAGCCCGTACCCTTGATCAGGTCCTTGACGACGAGCTTGCTCGGCGCAGATCCGCTTGGCGGGGTCACTTTTGGCTCTATCGACAGCGGTCCGCTGGTCGGTGTCTTGACCGTGGACGCGGCGGGCGTGGCGGCGGCCGGAGGAGTCGTTTCGCCCTTGACGTGCGGGACAGAGCTGACGTCGGACTCGTTGCCCGGGACGATCGAGCTCGATTCGTTCGAGCCGCATCCGGCGATCAGGGCGGTGGCGGCCACGGTACACACGGACAGGGAGAGACGGGATCTAAGAAGCTTGGCGGTCATAGTGGGTGGGCAGCGTAACGCAAACCGCGTGTCGGCGCGCCCGGTCGGACCAAACCACGACCCACTCCTGACGGGGCGGGGGCGCCCACCCCATGTTCATGCCCGCTACCATCACCGATGGACCGTGCTAGGCGGGGACGTAGCGGAGCCCTGAACCCGCAATCCGCTCTAGCGGGGCCGAATTCCCCTCTGAGGGGCTTCGCCCCCGGTCGCTCCGCTGGCTGGAGCGTCGATGGCTCGGGTCCCGCGCGGTGTCGGCTCGTGAACCAGGTCAGGTCCGGAAGGAAGCAGCCTTAAGCGAGGACCGCCAAGCGCAGCGGGAGCACCCGGACCGGAGCTCTGACCGGCGAGCGCGATCGGTGGGCCGGATTCTCGACGAGGGGTGCACGGTCCATCTCAAGAGCACTTCCCGAACAGCAGCCACGATCTGTTGCCGGTCGTCTCGATGAAGCCCGGCGGGATCGACACGGCCGTATGCGGGTCGTGGGGATCGAGGATGTATTCGCGCTGCACTTCGACGCTCGCCGGATCGACATACACGCCGGTTTGGATCTGGTTCGCTTCGGCGCTGACGATCCGCGACGGCGCGACTCCCAGACGCAGCGCCAGCAGTGGGATCGGGGCGTGGTTGGGCACGCCGACGGGGCCGCAACGAAGCGTTATCGCGTGGTCGTCGACGAGCGCGATCAGGTCGTTCTGGATGCTCTGCTGGCGCGCGAGGCTGCTCAGCTGACTGTGGGCAGAGCTCAGCTGGCCGGGCAGCGCGACGACCAGGCCGACAAGCACGATCGCACCGGCCGCCATCCATGGCCCTCGCCGCCTGTCGCCGGGGTCGAGTGCCATCCAGCCGAACACCCCCGCGCCGCAGAACACGCACAGGATCGTCGCCGCACCGAACGCGTAGCGTTCGTCGATCGGCAGGCCGAACGTAGC
The DNA here is from genome assembly GCA_027306855.1 of Solirubrobacterales bacterium. Lineage (GTDB taxonomy): Bacteria > Actinomycetota > Thermoleophilia > Solirubrobacterales > Solirubrobacteraceae > Palsa-744. The sequence continues at coordinate 9,449 of DAHUYZ010000007.1, forward strand.
CATCGCCGCGAACACGACGACCGCGAGCACCCCGGCCGCAGCGCCGATGCGGGCGCGCTCGCGCAGCCAGAGCAGCGACAGCACTCCGCCGAGCGCCGCGCCCACCAGCACGGGCGGTCGCAGGATCGCGCCGATGCGCCGCGGTATGTACTCGGGCACGTTGGCGATGCCCGTCACCCTGCCGAGCTCCTCAGCGGTGTGTTTGGTGTTCGTCAGCGACCACATAGCATTGCCTGTGACGAGCAGGTCGCTCAGGAGCCAGATCGCGGGCGCCGCGGCGGCGAGAAGCGCCAGGCCGGCGAGTTCGCGCCGCGTGTATCCCGGATGAGCCGATGTTGAAGGCCATGCCAGATAGAGCCAGTAGACGGCCGAGAACGCCCACGCCTCGGGCCGCAGCAAGCCGGCGAGACCGAGCAAGACGAGCACCGGGGCGCCCGCACGGCGACGCTGGGTCTCGATGAGCAGGGCGGCGAGCACGAGCAGCAGATAAGGGATGTCGACGTAGGCGCGCACCCCATAAGAGAGGATCGGCACGCGCGTCAGCAGGATCAGCGCGGCGAGCAACCCCGCCGCCCTGCCGAACCAGGCGCTGCCGAGCCGATAGATCACCCACCCGCACGCCGCGAGCGCGAGGAAGCCGAGCGCCACCGTGATCCCCGCCGCCAAGCCTGCGCCGAGCGGGGCGAGCGCGAGCCCGAGCGCCTCCAGGAGCGGGTGCGGTGTCGGCGCTATCGGCAGCCAATACTGCGGCAGTTCCGCGCGCGAGAGCTGCTGTCCCCAAACCAGTCCATAGAGTGTGTCGTAGTTGGCGAAACCCACCCCGGCGATCAGCCACAGCAGCAGAGCCGAAGCTGCGATCGCCAGCGGCGCCCTCGTGCGCGTCGGCAGGCGGGCCTGGACACCCGCTCGCTCACGTGTGATCGTGCTTGCCACCGAAGCGCACGCTATCCAGTCTGGCGGGGCGGCGGCCGAGGGTAGACTGGCCTGACCGTGGCCGACGGCGCTCAATCCCTGTATCGCAGACATCGTCCGCGCACTTTCTCCGACGTGGTGGGGCAAGAGCCGGTGGTGCGCACGCTGCGCAACGCCGTTGAACGCGGCAAGGTCCATCACGCCTACCTGTTCGTCGGATCGCGCGGCACGGGCAAGACCTCGATGGCGAAGATCCTTGCCGCGAGCCTGAACTGCGAGCAGGGCCCGACCGTCGATCCCTGCGGGCAGTGCGACTCATGCCGGTCGATCGCGCAGGCCACCTCGCTCGACGTGATCGAGATGGACGCGGCCTCGAACAACTCGGTCGAGGACATCCGCGAGCTGCGCGAGTCGGTCGCCTTCGCACCCGTGTCGGGACGCCACAAGGTCTACATACTCGATGAGGCCCACATGCTCTCGCAGGCGGCCTGGAACGCATTCCTGAAGACGCTTGAGGAGCCTCCTCCGAGCACCGTGTTCGTGCTCGCTACGACCGAGGCCCAAAAGGTGCCCGCGACCGTCGTCGATCGCTGCCATCGCTTCGACTTCCAGCGCCCTTCGGTCGAGCAGATCGCGAGCGTGCTCGAACGCGTGGCTTGTTCGGAGCAGATCACGATCGGAAAGGAGGCGATCGCCGCGATCGCACGCTCGGCGACCGGCAGCTTCCGCGACGCGCTTGGCACGCTCGAGCAGCTCGTCACATACAGCGGCGCCGAGGTGGCGCTCGATGACGTGCTCGCCGTTCTGGGGGCCGCGAGCGAGCAGCTGCTCGCACAGGCTTTCGACGCGATCGCCTCTAAAGACGCGCGCGCAGCGCTGTTGGCCGTCGCGAGCTGCGTTGACGGTGGGCGCGACGCGGGCGCGTTCACGCGGGACCTGGAGACGCGGGCGCGCGAGCTGCTCGTCGTCCAGACGCTCACGTCCGTGCCGCCCGAGCTGTCCCTTACTCCCGATCGTGACGAGCGGTTGCTGGAGCAGGCGCAGCGGGTGAGCCCTGGCGAGGTCGTGCGCACGCTCGATCTGCTCGGCGCCGCGATGGAGGCGGTACGAGCCGGCGCGGAGCCGCGCACACAGCTCGAGCTGGCGCTCGTCAAGGCAGCCACGCCTCAGACAGACGGCTCGGCACGCGCGCTGCTTGCCCGCATCGAGCGGCTGGAGCAGGCGCTCGCCGTAGGAACGTCGCCGCTGTCGCTGCCGTCGCGGCCGGCCAACGCCGCTGCTGCGCCTGCTCCTTCTCTGACTCCCGCGGATCCGCCGGCCCCCCCTTCAGAGCCGATTCCGTCGGCTTCGTCAATCTCAGAGCCCGCTTCTGCCGCTCCGTCTCCCGAGCGGGCGCTGGAGCCCGCTCGGGCAGGCGCAGGTCGGGTGGCCGAGGAGTCGCCTGACATCGACGGCCTCTGGCCCGCCGTGCTCGAGTCGGTTCGCGCCGAACACGCGCTTCTCGGAGCGGCGCTTGCCGAAGCCGCTCCCGCGAGGATCACGGTGCAGGAGCTCGAGCTCGCGTTCGGTGCGGGCGCCGCCTTTCACAAGCGCACGGCGGAGAGCCCCGCCAATCGCGCGATTCTCCTCGAAGCGCTCAAGCGCCTGACCGGCCGGCCATACAGGGTCACGTTCGAACTGCGCCAAGACATGGCCACAGACCCGCCCGCCGCGCAGCCGCTGCGCGAGGAGGAGATCGTCGCGCGCCTGATGACCGAGCTCGACGCCGAGGAGCTGGCCGGGGAGACCGCGATGGGCGACGGCGCGAACGACCGGGCGATAGGAAACTCCGCAATCCACGACGGCGCAATCCACGACCGCGGGTCCTGACAGAAAGGAGAGCGAGTGGCACCGCAGAAGCGACCCAACATGCAGCAGATGCTCAAGCAGGTGCAGCAGATGCAGCGAGACATGGAGAGCGCTCAAGCCGAGCTCGCGAACGAGACCGTTCAGGCGTCGGCCGGCGGCGGAATGGTGACCGTCACCGCCTCGGGGGCGCTGGAGATCAAGGCCGTGAGCATCGCCCCAGAGGCCGTCGATCCGGAGGACGTCGAGATGCTGTGCGACCTCGTGCTCGCCGCGACCAACGAGTCGCTGAAGCTCGCCCAGGAGCTCGCGGCGCAGCGGATGGGCGCCGTCACGGGCGGCCTCGATCCGGGGGCGCTCGGCGGCCTCGGCCTGCCGGGACTGTAGACGCCGATCCGTCGCATGCAACTGGGTCCATGAGCACGTTCGCCCCTCCGGTCCAGCGCCTGGTCACCGAGCTGTCCAAGCTCCCCGGCGTCGGCAACCGCACCGCGCAGCGGCTCGCGTTCCATATCCTGCGCGCCTCAAACGAAGATGCGCTCGGGCTCGCTGACGCGATCAGGGAAGTCAAGGAACGGATCGGGCTATGCGAGATCTGCTTCAACCTCGCGGACGAGCCCCGCTGCCGGATCTGCCAGGACGAGCGGCGCGATCGAGGGCTCATCTGCGTCGTGGAGGAGCCGGGCGATGTGATCCCGATCGAGCGCACCCACGAGTACCACGGCGTCTATCACGTGCTCGGCGGCGCGCTCTCACCGATCGACGGGATCGAACCGGAGGACCTGAAGATCGAGCAGCTGTACGCTCGCGTCACGGCCGGCGAGCCGACGGTCCGCGAGGTCGTGCTCGCCACCAACCCCACGACAACCGGCGAGGCGACCGCGCTTCACATCGCCGGGGAGCTGCGCTCGCGCGCTCCATCGCTCACCGTCTCTCGGCTGGCCAGCGGCCTACCCGTAGGGGCGGATCTCGAGTACGCCGACGAGGTCACGCTCGGCAAGGCCTTGACCGGACGCCGCTCCCTGTAGCCTCAAACAACGTGTCTGAGATCGTGGTCATGAAGTTCGGCGGCACATCCGTCGCCGACGCGCAGCGGATCAAGCGCGCGGCGAGACGCATCGTGGAGAAGCGCGAGCAGGGCTCCTCGGTCGTGGCCGTGCTGTCCGCGCGCGGCAAGACGACCGACGAGCTGATCGCGATGGCTGAGGAGGTGTCCGAGCAGCCCGACGCGCGCGAGATGGACATGCTGCTCTCGACGGGCGAGCGCATCTCCTGCGCGCTCTGCGCGATGGCGATCCACGATCTCGGCCACTACGCGATCTCGCTGACGGGCTCTCAAGCGGGGATCGTCACCGACACGTCCCACACCAAGGCGCGCATCCTCCAGGTGCGTGCCGATCGCGTGCGCGCCGCCTTGGAGCAGGACCACATCGTGCTCGTAGCCGGCTTTCAGGGCGTATCGACCGCCGACGATGTCACAACTCTCGGGCGCGGCGGATCGGACACGACGGCGGTCGCGGTCGCCGCCGCTTTGGGCGCATCAGAATGTGAGATCTACACGGACGTGCCGGGCGTCTTCAGCGCCGATCCGCGCATCGTCCCGAACGCCCGCAAGCTCGATCTCGTCTCATTCGAGGAGATGCTCGAGATGTCCGCGTCCGGCGCCGGCGTGCTGCAGCTGCGCTCAGTCGAGTACGCGCGCAACCACGGCGTACGTATCCATTGTCGCTCTTCCTTCGAGGATTGGCCTGGTACAATTGTCGTCACCGAAGAAGAGCGAGAAGGAGGGGCTGAAGCCATGGACCACCCCGAGCGACCCTTGATTACAGCGGTCACCCATTCCACCTCGGAGGCGATGATCACGCTTGTCGGCGTACGCCACGAGCCGGGTGCGGCCGCCACAATCTTCGAGGCGCTCGCCCAGGCGGGCGTGGATGTGGACATGATCGACCAGAACGTTCCCACCTCCACAGGGGGCAAGGCCGAGATCTCGTTCACTGTGGCGCACGAAGACCTCAGCAGGGCAACCGGCGCTCTGCAGCCGATCGCGAGCAGCGTGTTCGAGAGCATGAGCGCTCAGCGGGAGATGGGCAAGGTCTCGATCGTCGGCGCCGGCATGCGCTCCCACCCCGGTGTCGCCGCAAAGGTGTTCCGTGTGCTGACCGACGAACAGATCAACATCGAGATGATCTCCACGTCTCCGATCAAGATCTCGTGCGTGATCGCGCGCGATCGGGTTGAGCGCGCCGTGAGGGCCCTGCACAGCGCCTTCGAGCTCTCCGGCCCCAACACCGTCGCGGCGGAGGAGCCCTTCAAGACTCCGCCTCTCACAACCTGACGATCTTGGCGGCGCCCATCCGCCGCGTGACGCCGCGCAGGTCGACGACGAGCGGCGAGCGCTCGACGACGAGGTCGTGATCCACCGAGGGATGCGCCGTGACGATCAGCGCGAGGTCGTTGCCGGTCAACGCCCGCTCGAGCGGCACGCTCTGAAGGCCGAGCTCGCTCAGCGAGGGCACATGCGGGTCGTGATAGCTGATGCTCGCGCCCGCTTGGGCGAGCAGGCCGATGATCTTTAGGGCCGGGGACTCCCTGATGTCCCCTACCCCGGGCTTGTAGCTGACGCCGATCACGGTGATCTTGGCGCCGTTGACGGCGAGCCCAGCGTCGTTCAGTACGCGTTGGGCCTTGGCTACACAGTGATAGGGCATCTGCTGGTTGACCTTGCCCGCCAGCTCGATGAACTCGGTCGTCATGTCGAACTCGCGTGCGCGCCATGAGAGATAGAACGGGTCGACCGGCAGGCAGTGTCCGCCCATCCCGGGCCCCGGATCGAAGCGCATGAAGCCGTACGGCTTGGTCGCCGCCGCGTCTACGACCTCCCAGATGTCGATCCCCATGCGGTCTGTCAGCATCGACATCTCGTTGACCAAAGCGATGTTGACCGACCGGAAGATGTTCTCGAGCAGCTTGCACAACTCCGCGGCCTCGGGGGTCGAGACGCGCACGAGCTCATCGCAGACCAGACCGTAGACTTCTTCGGCGCGCTGGGCGCACGTGTCGGTCAGCCCACCCAGGACCTTCGGGGTGTTGCGAAGCGTGAAGTCTGCCCTTCCCGGATCTACGCGCTCAGGCGAGAAGGCGAGGTGGAAGTCCTTGCCGGCCCTCAGGCCGGACTCCTCGAGGATCGGCAGGATCCGCTCGCGCGTCGTCCCCGGGTAGGTGGTCGACTCGAGGACGACGAGCTGGCCCGCCTGCAGGACGCCTGTCAGGCTTTGCGCGGACTCCAGCAGCGGCCCGAGATCGGGCTCGCGGTTGGCGGTGAGGGGCGTAGGAACGCACACCAGGATCGCTTCGACCGTCGCCAGGCGCTCATAGCGCGTCGAGGCGTGGATCAGCTCTCGGCGCTCCACGAGAGCGTGCGAGGGGACATCCTCGATGTAGGACTCGGCGGCGTTCAGCGCCTCGACCTTGCGCGGGTCGAGATCGACGGCGACGACTTCGCAACCCTCCGCGGCGAACGCTACGGCCAGCGGAAGGCCCACATAGCCAAGGCCTACGATCCCGATCTTTCTCACGTCCGCTCCTCTAGCCAGCCCGTGATGGGCAGCGGGCGCGGGCGATCATACCGCTGGCTCACTGCGCGCTTCATCCGCCAACCATGCCGCTCTGAAGGCTCGCCGGGCGTGGGGCACTGGATGCGAGCTGGATCCTTCCGATCGCCTGCACGCACCGCTCGGCCGCTTTTCCGTCGCCGTACAGCGAAGGCCGCTCGCTCGGACGTGGCTGCTCGAGCGCCGCAAGCGCCCGCTCGGGGTCGAGGTCTACGAGCGTGTTCCAGCCCGCGCCTACGGTCTCGACCCACTCGGTGGTCGACCGCAGCGTTATGCAGGGCACGCCCGCCAGGTACGCCTCCTTCTGCACGCCGCCCGAGTCGGTGACGATCGCCCTGGCCTGGCACGCCAGCGCGCTGAACTGCAGATAGCCAAGCGGCTCGGTCAACGTCAGCCCGTCGAGCCGCTCCAGCTCGTCGAGCATGCCCGCGGCGCGCAGTCGCTCGCGCGTGCGCGGATGCACCGGGAAGAGAACCGGCTTGGGAAGCGCTCCCACCAGCGCCACGAGCTCCTTCAGCCGACCAGGATCGTCGACGTTGCCGGCTCTATGGGCCGTCAGCAGCAGATAGGAGCCAGGCTTCAGCCCGTACGAAGCGGGCGTCTGCGTCTGGGCTTGCGCGGTCGGCGCAAGACGCAACGCGACATCCACCATCACATCGCCCACGACCTCCACGACGCCGCGCACAGACTCCGCCTGCAGGTTCGCGGCCGCGACATCAGAGGAGCACAGCAAAAGCTCGCTCACATGATCGGTCAGCACCCTGTTGAGCTCCTCGGGCATCGTGCGGTCGAACGAGCGCATGCCCGCCTCTACATGCACGACCGGCACCCCCCGCTGGGCGCCCGCGAGCGCACCCGCGAGCGTGGAGTTGGTGTCGCCGTATACGAGCACCACATCCGGCATCGCCTCATCGAGCAGCGGCTCGAGCGCCGCCAGCATCCTCGCGGTCTGCGATGTGTTCGTGCCGCCCCCGATCTCGAGCTCGCGGTCGGGACGGTCGAGGCCCAGCTCTCCGAAGAAGATCGCTGAGAGGTTGTCGTCGTAGTGCTGCCCGGTGTGGACAAGCACCTCCTCGTGCTCACGCCGCAGCGGCCCTGACACGGCCGCCGCCTTGATGAATTGTGGACGGTTGCCTACGACCGTTAGTACGCGCACACGCTGCAGCTTATGCCGCGGCGCCCACCACCGCGCTCGACCAGTCGATAACTGAGGTCGGCTTGACGACATGGCGGCTCATGCCCAGCTCCTTCGGCTCGAGCCCGAGCGCAAGGCCAACGAGCTGGGGAAGGTGCAAGACCGGCATCTGAAGCTCGCGACCCACGACTTTCTCGGCGAGCGGCTGCTGCATGTCGAGGTTCAGGTGGCACAGCGGGCAGGGCGTCACGAGACAGTCGGCGTCGGCATCGAGCGCATCGCCCAGGTGCATGCCGGCCTGCTTGAGCGAGGCCTCCTTGTTCATCGTGATGATCGGGAAGCCGCAGCACTTGCGCATGCCGGCGTACTCGATCACGGTGCCCCCAAGCGCGTCGATCAGCCGCTCCAGATATTGGTCGCGCTGGTTCTCCGAGTCGATGCCGAGACGGTTGCGGGGCCGGACTATGTAGCAGCCGTAGAAGGGCCCCACCTTGAGGTTGGTGAGCGGGCGCTTGACCATCGAGCGCAGCTTGTCCAAGCCGATCTCCTCGACGAGCAGCCACAGGAAGTTCTTGTTGGTGAGGCCCTTCTCGTAGGAGAGGCCCTCGCCGGCAAGCGTCTCGTTCACGTGCGCCCTGTACTGCGCGTTCGCGTCAAGGCGCTCCTGGCACTCGCTCTGGGCGCCCTGGCAGGTCGAGCAGATGTTCATCATCAGCTCCGCGCCCTGCACCTGTTGGGCGAGCGCGAACGTGCGCGCGTTGAGCGTGTCCGCGAGCTCCTGGTTGTGCTCGGCGATCACCCCGCAGCCGCAGCAATTCGCGCGGTCCAGCTCGACGAGCTCGATGTCCAGAAGCGGCGCCACCTTCGCCATCGAGCCGTGCAGCTCGGGGGTGAAGCCCCTGCTCACGCAGCCGGGCCAGTAGGCGACCTTCATCAGTTGGTGCTCCCTTCTGTGGACTGCGGCACGCTCTGGGCGTTCCCTGCCACCACGCTCGCTACTGGCTCCTCGACGTCTTCGTCATAGCCGGTCACGTACAGGTTCAGCTCGTAGCGCGTCGGACGGCTCTCGACCTTCTCGTAGATCTTCTTGACGGCGTTCAGGTCCTGCCTTGGGATCTTGTGGCCGAACATCGCGATCTTCGGGTTGACCTTGCGTTTGACCAGGGCTCTGAGCACCACCGGCAGCGAGCTGAGCAGCTCCTTGCCGGCGGCGGGATGGAACTTGCCGAACCACGAGTTACCGCCGTAGGAGCGAGGCAGCATCTCCGCCTCGTGCAGCAGGCCATAGCCCTTGATCAGCGTCGTGATCGTTTCCTCGTGGCGGTGACCGTTGTTCTGGTCGACGATCTTCTGGTCCGATCCGGCGATCCTGCGCAGCCTCATGATCTGGCCCATAGGGTTGACGTCCTTCGGGCAGGCCTGCACGCACTTGAAACAGTGGGTGCAGTCGTAGATGCCCAGCGGGTCCTGTGAGAGATCGATCAGGCGCTCCCGCTGCTCTTCGTCGCGAGGGTCCCCTACGAAGCGATACGCCTTGGCGAGCGCTGCCGGGCCGATGAAACCGGGGTCTACCTCCATCGCCAGGCAGTCCGACACGCACGCCCCGCACTGGATGCAGGCCATCGTCTGGGTGATGTCCACCATCGACTCCCTCGGCACGATGTGCTCGCGCTCGGGCTGAGGGCCCTCGTTGAGCAGCCATGGCGTGACCCGCTTGACCTTCTTCCAGTGGACCGCGTCCATGTCGACGATCATGTCCTTGATTACCGGCATGTTGCCCATCGGCTCGACCTCGATCACACCGTCCTTCGCGTACGCGCGCGCATGATCGAGGTGGGTGTGACAGGCGAGGCCGGGCTCGCCGTTGATGCGCACGCCGCACGAGCCGCAGATGGCGGCGCGGCACGAGCAGCGGATGCCGATCGACCCGTCGAACTTGGCCTTCGCCTGGAGGATGCCCTCGAGCACGGAGCGGTGCGGCTCGAGCTCGATCGTGTGCTCGTCCCAGTAAGGCGCGTCCCCCGACTCCGGGTCATAGCGGCGCAAGCGCAGCGTGAATTGCTCGGGTGGGCGGTGCGTCTCGGCCATCAGTATTTCCTCTCCTCAGGCTGCCACTGGGTGATCGTCACCGGCGAGTAGCTCACCTGGGGCCCACCCGCCCCATCGGCGCTCGTGGTGATGTCGATGTGCTTGAGCCACTGCTCGTCGTCGCGCTCGGGGAAGTCGGTCCTGAACTGGGCACCACGCGACTCCTTGCGCTCGATCGCGCTCACGACGATCGCCTCCGCGGAGTCGAGCATGTAGCCAAGCTCGATCGCGCCGAGCACGTCCTGGTTAAAGACGGTCCCGCGATCGTCGACGTATGCGCTGCCCGACTCGTCCTTCAATCGCCGGACGGTCTCGTGTGCGGTGCGCAGCCCCTCCTCGTCGCGATAAACGGCGACGTACTTGTTCATCGTCTCACCCAGCTCCTGCTTGATCTCGGAGACCCGCCTGCCCGTGTGCGGGCGGGCGATGATGGCGTCGATCATCGCCATGTCCTCGCCGAGGCGAGCCTGCGGAATCTGCGGCATCGCCATCTGGGCGGCCCTCGCCGCCGCATGCTCACCGGCGCGCCGGCCGAAGATCAGCGTGTCGAGCAGCGAGTTGGCGCCCAGGCGGTTGCCTCCGTGTACCGATACGCAGGCGACCTCGCCGGCGGCGTACAGGCCCTCAATGGAGGTGGCGCCGTTGACGTCGGTCTTGACCCCGCCCATGATGTAGTGCTGCCCGGGCCGGATCATGATCGGCTCGCGCGTGATGTCCACACCGGCGAAGTCCTTGCCGATGTTGACGATCTCGCGCAGCGCCTCCAGTGTGCGCTTGCGCGGCACCTTCGTGATGTCGAGATAGATCCCGTCTTTTCTCGCGCCGACGCCCCTACCCTCGAGGATCTCGGTCTGCTCGGCCCGCGAGACCACATCGCGCGAGGCAAGCTCCATCTTGTTGGGGGCGTACTTCTCCATGAAGCGCTCGCCCTCTGAGTTGAGCAGCACCGCGCCCTCCCCACGCGCGCCCTCGGTGATCAGCAGCCCGTTCTCGACGAGCGTCGTCGGGTGGTACTGGATCATCTCCATGTCCATCAGCGGAGCGCCGACCCTGTATGCCTGGGCGATCCCATCGCCGGTCACGATCAGAGCGTTGGTCGTCGGGCTGTAGACCTGGCCGGCGCCCCCACACGCGAGGATCACGTTCTTGGCGCCAAGGACGTCCATCTGCCCGGAGCGCACGTCGCGCGCGATCACGCCGCAGCAGCACCCGTTTTCGTCTTGGAGCAGGGACGTGACGAACCACTCCTCATAGCGCGTCACCTGCTCGTGGTGCTTCATCAACTGCTCGTACAGCACGTGCAGGATCGCCTGTCCGGTTATGTCGGCGACGTAGGCGGTGCGCTTCATCGAGGCGCCCCCAAAAGCACGCAGGTCCAGTTCGCCGGAGTCGTTGCGGTGGAAGGTGACCCCGATGTGCTCCAGGTGCATGACCTCCTTCGGAGCCTGTGAGCACATGATCTCGATCGCGTCCTGGTCGCCGAGGAAGTCCGATCCCTTGACCGTGTCGTACGCGTGCGAGCGCCAGTCGTCGGCCACGTTGATCGCCGCGTTGATCCCGCCCGCGGCGGCGACCGAGTGCGAGCGCACCGGATGGACCTTGCTCACGATCGCAACGTCAGCGCCGCCCTGTGCGGCCGCCAGAGCTGCGCGCTGGCCCGCGAGACCCGCGCCGATGATCAAGACGTCGTGTGCCGGCATGTGCTCCCTAGATGGTCGAGGAGATGAGATCTTGCGTCAGGCCGGGACTCTATAACGAGCGCCCCTTCGTTCGCCCTCCCGACCGGACCGGGCCATGCACGCCGGTTATGCGACCCGGCGAATTTGGAATGACCTCTGGAAAAGAATCCGAATGGCCGGTGGAGCACATGACGCGTGGCTGGATCCTGTTCCAGCCCATAGCGCCAGCGCCTGAGCGGTGGCTCAGGCGCCCCCGGCCGGGCGCAACGCTTGGCGGATCTGGGCGACGGTGACGACTCCCCGCAGGACACCGTCGGCGTCGACGGCGACCATCCCGCCGAGCCTGCCGAGACCCTCGCTGCTCAGAAGCGACTCGAGCGGCTCGGACTCGCCGATCCGCACAGGCAGGTCCTGCTCGAGCACCTCTCCTACCGCCAGCGCCGGGCGGCCGGCGGCGATCTCCTCATCGATGCGCTCCGAGCGCACTACGCCGAGGAAGTGGCGCGCATGGTCGACAACGGCGAACCACGGGCGGCGATAGCGCGTAAAGAACTGCTCCTGGGCCTCGAGCACGCGCAGACCCGCGTCGATCGCGATCGGGTCGCGGTCCATGATGTCGGCGACGGTCACGCTCTGGATCCGCTGCCCCAACGCGCCCTGCACGACCGCGCCGCCGGAGGCCTGATAGAGGAGCATGCCGAGCACGAGCGTTATCAGGCCGAAGCCGTTGCCGCTGATCAGGCCGAACAGACCGAACAGACCGAGCGCGATCGCCAGTCCCTGGCCGGCACGGCCGGTGAGACGGGTACCCCGGTGGCGATCTCCCGTGCGCCACCAGATCAGCGCTCTGGCGATCCTGCCTCCATCGAGCGGGAAGGCCGGCACGAGATTGAAGACGAGCAGGATCGCGTTGATCGTGGCAAGCCACCACAAGAGCGCGAGCGCCGGCGTGATCGTGGCGCCTTCGCGGCCGAGCAGCGCGTCGGTCGCTCGAGCGCTGCCTCCACCCGCAAGCTCCGTCGCCACAGCGAACAGGAGCAGCAGGCCGAGCGTCACGGCCGGGCCCGCGGCCGCCACCTTGAATTCCTCGCCCGGCGTCTGCGCGTCGCGCCCGGGCCTTGCGAGACCCCCAAAGAACCACAGGTCGATGCCCAGGATCGGGATTCCCAGACGGCGCGAGACGAGCGCGTGGCCCAGCTCGTGCAGCACGAGCGAGCCAAAGTAGCCGAGCGCGCCCGCGACCGCCACGAGATACGCGGTGCTCTGGGAGCCGCCGAGGATTTCATGGAAGTAGCTCGACAGGTAGACGATCGAGAAGGCGAGCACCAGAAACCAGCTCGCGCTGACGCCCACCCGGATCCCGAAGATCCGCGCGAGCTGGATGCTGCCGCGGGTTGGCATCGGTGCTCTTGCAGCCATGCCGCAGATGTTAGGGCGAGCGACGCCGCGTCAGGCTATCTGAGCCCGGCCCCGCTCGACGATCGCCGCGAAGTCGCAGCTTGCCGGCAGCGTCCCGTACTCCAGACCGGCGTCCCCGGCCAGTCGCGAAGCGCAGAACGCGTCAGCCACCGCGGGCGGAGCGTGACGCACGACCAAAGAGCCCTGCAGCGCAAGCGCCATGCTCTCCACGATCTTGCGCGCCCGGCGCTCGGCGTCATCGAAGCTCGACAGCTCGTCCTTCATCCGCGCAAGATGCGAGTCGAAGCGCTCGTCGGCACCCGCGGCGAGCTCGAGCTCCGCGACGAACGCGTCGAGGCATGCTGGCTGCTTGACGATCGCTCGGAGCACGTCCAGACAGATCACGTTGCCCGAGCCCTCCCAGGCCGAGTTGACCGGCATCTCGCGATATAGGCGCGGCATGCCCGACTCCTCTACATACCCGTTGCCGCCCAAGCACTCGAGCGCCTCCGCCGCATGCGCTGGGCCGCGCTTGCAGGTCCAGTACTTCGCGACGGCGGTTGCGATGCGCTTGAACAGCTGGGCCTGCGTGCCGTTCTCGCCCGTCTGCCCATCATCGTGCGCTTCGTCATAGGCGCGGGCGAGACGCATCGCGGTGGCGGTGGCGGCCTCTGACTCGATGCAGAGGTCGGCAAGCACGTTGCGCATCAGGGGCTGCTCGATCAGGGGCTTGCCGAACGCGGCGCGCCCCGCGCAATGGTGGGTGGCGAGCGCTACGCCCAGACGCATGCCGGCGGCCGAGCCCAGCACGCAGTCGAGGCGAGTGTGATTGATCATCTCGACGACGGTCGCCACGCCACGCCCCGGTTCTCCGACCATCTGCGCCCATGCCCCGTCAAGCTCGATCTCGGCTGAGGCGTTCGAGCGGTTGCCGAGCTTGTCCTTCAGGCGCTGGATGTAGAAGCGGTTGCGGCTGGAGTCGGGCAGGACACGTGGCACCAAGAAACAGGAGATGCCCTCCTCGGTCTGGGCCGTGATCAGGAACATGTCCGACATCGGCGCCGAGCAGAACCACTTGTGGCCGGTCAGCTCGTATTCGCCGCCGGCGCCGCCTTCGCCGATCGGCTGTGCGCGCGTGGTGTTGGCGCGCAGGTCGGAGCCGCCCTGCTTCTCGGTGAACGACATCCCGCAGGTGATGCCCTTCTTCTCGGCGGGGTCTATCAGGCGGGGGTCGTAGCTGCGCGAGAACAGACTCGGCTCCCACGCTGCCGCCAGCTCGGGCTGCTTACGCAGGCTGGGCACTACCGCACACGTCATCGAGATCGGGCATCCGTGCCCGCCCTCGGCCTGGGAGATCGTCATGAAGGCCGCCGCCCTCGCCGCGTGCGCGCCGGGGCGCTGCGCGCTCCATGGGATGCAGTGCAGCCCATGAGAGATCGAGGCCCACATGAAGTGGTGGTAGGCGGGGTGATAGGAGACCTCGTCGATGCGATTGCCGAAGCGGTCGTGCGTGCGCAGCACCGGCGTGTTCTCGTTGGCGAGGCGACTCATCTCGATCGCCTCTGCGCTGCCGGCGAAGCGTCCGATCTCGCTCGCCTGCTCGTCGATCCAAGCGGCGCCCTCGCGCTGCACGGCCTCAACGAGAGCGACGTTCGAGCGGTACATGTCGACGCCCTGCAAGGGGGGCGCCTGGTTGAAGACCTCGTGGGTTCCCTGGTTCGCGCCTGGCGGCGAAGAGGGATGGATTGCGGTCGCCATCGCCCTAAAGGTTACTCGCGCGCGTGCGTTAAGAAAGCCTTGCTTCGCGCGCGCGCGAGAGGCTCTCAGCTGCGAGCCCTCGACGCTGCGCGATAGCATCGCCCGCCGTGACGACGAAGATCAAGGTCGACAAACCGATCGTCGAGCTCGACGGCGACGAGATGACCCGCATCATCTGGGCGCTGATCAAGGAACGCTTGATCCTGCCCTATCTGGACATCGAGCTGGACCGCTACGACCTGCGCATCGAGAGCCGTGACGCGACCGACGACGCGATCACGGTGCAGGCGGCGGAAGCGATCAAGCGCCATGGGGTCGGCGTGAAGTGCGCGACGATCACGCCGGATGAGGCGCGCGTGGAGGAGTTCGGCCTGAAGCGCATGTATCCGTCGCCGAACGGCACGATCAGGAACATCCTCGGCGGGGTGATCTTCAGGGAGCCGATCGTGATCTCGAACGTCCCGAGACTGGTGCCGGGGTGGACGAAGCCGATCGTGATCGGCAGGCACGCCTTCGGCGACCAGTACCGCGCGACCGATCTCGTCGTGCCGGGCGAGGGGAGGCTGACGCTCACGTTCACGCCGAGCGAGGGCGGCGAGCCGATCGAGCTCGACGTCTATGACTTCAAGGCCGGTGGGGTCGCGATGGCGATGTACAACCTCGACGACTCGATCAGGGACTTCGCGCGCGCGGCTATGCGCTACGGGTTGGCGCGAGGCTACCCGGTCTACCTGTCGACCAAGAACACGATCCTCAAGCGCTATGACGGCCGCTTCAAGGATCTCTTCCAGGAGATCTACGACAGCGAGTTCAAGGACTAGTTCCAGGCGGCTGGATTGACTTACGAACACCGGCTGATCGACGACATGGTCGCAGCCGCTCTGAAGTGGGAGGGCGGGTATGTGTGGGCGTGCAAGAACTACGACGGCGACGTCCAGTCCGACACGGTCGCTCAGGGCTTTGGCTCGCTGGGGCTGATGACGAGCGTGCTGATGAGCGCCGACGGCAAGACGGTGGAGGCGGAGGCCGCGCATGGGACCGTCACGCGCCACTATCGCTTCCACCAGCAGGGCAAGCCGACATCTACCAATCCGATCGCCTCGATCTTCGCGTGGACGCGGGCGTTGGAGGCTCGCGGGCGGATGGACGGCACGCCCGCCGTCAGCGAGTTCGCCGGAACGCTCGAGCGCGCCTGCGTACAGACAGTTGAAAACGGCTATATGACCAAGGATCTAGCGCTGCTGATCGGCGAAGACCAGGCGTGGCAGACCACCGAGGAGTTCCTGGCCTCGATCGAGGAAACATTGAAGCGAGAGATGGTGGCCTGATGCGAGCCGCGGCCGCCCGGCCGATCGTCGTCCGAGCGGAGAATCGACCCCAACTAGGAGCTGAGAATCAGTGAGCAATCCCGTACGTGTCACCGTCACCGGCGCCGCCGGCCAGATCGGCTACAGCCTCGTGTTCCGTATCGCAAGCGGTCAGCTGCTGGGGCCCGACCAGCCTGTCGATCTGCGCCTGCTGGAGATCCCCCAGGCGATGGGAGCGCTGGATGGGGTGGCGATGGAGATCGTCGACTGCGCCTTCCCGTTGCTCGCCGGTCTCGACCTGCACGACAACCCGCAGGACGCCTTCGACGGGGTCAATATCGCGCTGCTCGTTGGTTCCCGCCCGCGCACGAAGGGCATGGAGCGCTCGGAGCTGCTGAGCGAGAACGGCAAGATCTTCACGGCCCAGGGCAAAGCGCTGAACGAGCGGGCGGCGGGCGACGTCAAGATCCTCGTGGTCGGCAATCCCGCCAACACGAACTGCCTGATCGCGATGAACAACGCCCCCGACATCCCTCGCGAGCGGTTCACGTCGATGATGCGCCTCGACCACAACCGCGCCGTCGCCCAGCTCGCGAACAAGCTGGGTGCGACGGTCGGCGACGTGTCGAGTATGGGGGTGTGGGGCAATCATTCGCCGACGATGTACCCAGATCTGTTCCACGCACAGGTCAAGGGCGTGCAGGCGGCGCAGGTCATCGACGATCAGGCTTGGATCGAAAACGACTTCCTCCCGAACGTCGGCAAGCGCGGCGCTGCGATCATCGAGGCGCGTGGCGCATCCAGCGCGGCCTCAGCAGCGAACGCGGCGATCGATCATGTGCGCGACTGGGTGAGTGGCACGAGCGACTGGGTGTCGATGGGCGTCGTCTCCGATGGCTCTTACGGCGTGCCGGAGGGCCTGATCTCAGGCTTCCCCTGCACATGCGTGGGTGGCGAGTGGTCGATCGTCGAGGGCCTCGACATCGACGACTTCTCCCGCTCCAAGATCGACGTCTCGATCGCCGAGCTGCAGGACGAGCGAGCCACCGTGCGGGAGCAGGGTCTCATCTAGATACGAAAACGGCCGGGTCGCCAATCGCGAGCCCGGCCGTCTCTCAATCCCAAGACCAGTCAGTCTTGCAGGCCGACGGATCGTGTTCTCTGGCAAGGACGCAGGAAGCGTGGCGTGCAAGACGCACGCGAGCGACCGAGGACGTCGCCAGAGGGCACGAGACTAGGCCTGGGGGTGCCAGCCGCGACCGGACTTCTTGATCTTCTTTTCCTGCTCGAGCGCAGGCAGGACGCGGTACAGGTAGTTCTGCTTGATGCCCATCTTGGCCGCTAGCTCGGGGATCGTGATGCCGGGCTGGCCGGTCACGAATGAGAGCGCCTGAGCCGAGCGGGTGCCACTCCCCTTACGACGACCTGCTCGGCGGCGGGGTGCGGCGGTCGTCGCGGTCGCCGTTGCCGGCGACGTAGCGGCGCGGCGAGTGGTGGCTGTCCTGCGAGTCCTCGAGCCACGAGGACGTCCCGGGCCACGACGGGCCGGAGCGGCGGCGGCTGTGGTGGCGGCGCCACCACCAAGTCCCGCGAGTGCCTTCGCGGCGGCCTCGAGCCGGCTGTACTCGTCGATCAGCGGCTTCAGTTCCGTCAAGCGGTCGTTGATCTCTCGGCGCTTCTCATCAAGGAAGTCGGTCACGATTTCGCATCCTGTTCACTGAGGGGTAAAGGAACCTCTACGGCGAGAGGGCCCGGAGTCGCGCTTAATAGTACACACGCGAGCAGTTTGTAATCGTTCTGCAACAAGTCGTCCCTGGAAAACCGTTCGAGGGAGTTTCTAGGACTGCTCCAGGAGAGCCTTCAAACGTTCAAGGGTGCGAGTGGCCTCGCGCTCGGGCATTCCTCCGACGAGCGCACGGCTTGCCAGCGCGCCGAGCACTCCGAGCGGCGGGTGAAACTCGTTTCGGTAGTCAAACCGTGTCGTGCCGCTCGCCACCGAGCTCAAGCGATATTCGGTGCGGGCGCGCGAGTGCGCGGGGCCGTTTCCCTCCCATACCGCGCGCTCGCGTGGAACGCATTCGATCAGCCGCCAATGAACCTCGAGGTTGACTCCTCTCAGGTGGACCTGCTGGTCCATGCGATAGCCCACGCGCAGCGCGCCCCCGTCAGCGTGCTCGAGGCGCCGGTGAATCGTCACCCAGTCGGACAGCCGCGCCGGGTCCATGACGGTCTCCCAAACATCGCCCGGCGAGGCGTCGATGTCGATCGAGGCGGTGACGGTGCTCATCGCGCGGCGAGCGGCTCGAACTTTTCCCACTCATACAGCGCGTGCTCGACGGCAGAGTCGAACGAATGCAGCTCCACGCCAAGCTGCTCTGCCGCGCGATGGTCGGCGGGCAGCAGGTCGTAGGTGAGGCTTTCCATCAGGGGGACGGTCAGCTCGGCGCTCTCGTTCGCGAACACGGCGGCGAGACGAGCGGCGATCGGGGTGACGTTGAGATCGATCCCGATCGCCGGACGGTCGAGCAGCATCAGCTCGGCAATGCGTTTGACGATCTGAGCGTAGGTACACACCTGCGGTCCTCCTATATCAAGGCTGCGTGGACTGATGGACGTAGCGGTCGCAGCGGCGAGGAGCATGGCGACGACGTCGCGCTCGTCGATCGGCTGTGTCTTGAAGCGTCGCCAAGCAGGCAGCACGAGGACCGGCAAGCGCTCGATCAGACGGACGAGCAGCCGGAACGAGCGCGAGCGTGCGCCGATCACGATCGATGCCCGCAAGGCGAGCGAGTCCTCGGTGGCGGCCAGCAGGATTCGCTCGACCGCTCTCCTGCTCGCCAAGTGCATCGAGGGTGGCTCCTCGGCCGGCTGCAAACCGCCGAGATAGACGATCCGACGCACGCCCTCAGCGCGCGCGGCTGTGGCGAAGGCTTCGGCCGCAAGACGCTCACGCACCGCAAACGCGCTCCTATAGACCGGCGAGAATGCTCCCCCCTTCGTGCGCGCCCGAAGGTCACGATCATCGCCGTCGAGCAATGGCTCCATCGAGTGGATCAAGTAGTAGGCGACCTCGACGCCCTTCATCGCTCGACGCAGACTTCTGGGGTGCAGCACGTCCCCGAGGATGAGCTCGAAGTCTT
Source organism: Solirubrobacterales bacterium (assembly GCA_027306855.1). Lineage (GTDB taxonomy): Bacteria > Actinomycetota > Thermoleophilia > Solirubrobacterales > Solirubrobacteraceae > Palsa-744. Next base: position 28,325 of record DAHUYZ010000007.1, read on the forward strand.
TGAACGTGAGTCCGGCATTGCGCTCCCTGACAGAGACCGGTCGGTCGGGCTGCTCGAGCGCGGCTTGCACACGAGCGGAGTCTCGCGCGAGCGCGCGCACCTCGTGGCCCTCTTCGAGCAGCGCAGGCAGCAGCGCCGCTCCGACGAAGCCGCTTACGCCCGTGATGAGGATGCGCATCGCCGCCGATGATGACGCCTCAGGCGCGCCTGCGATCATTTCTCTGCGATTTGCGGGATGGCGCTGAGCGCGAAGCGGAGACTGGTGCTTTGATGCTCGAGGACCGGCGGCGAGCCGGGAAAGTCGAGTTCAAGGGGAGCCGTGCCAGGCAAGCAGGGCAAGCGCGTCGCGCGCAAGGTGAGCTGCGAGGATTGCTTCTTCCACCGCAACCTCCTATGCGCGCTGGCCGAGCGTGAGCCTTGCGCAACGTTCCGCCCTCACGACGCCGGTCTCGCTCCGCCGCGCCAGCTTCGGCTCGTATTCCGTCAGGAGCGTCGCTCGCGTGCCGCCTGGGCCTTCCCGTCTGCCCAAGAGCAGGCAGCGCTTCGCGCCTGAACGTCTTTACCACCGATCATCGGGGGTATATTGGAGACGATCGGCAAGCTCTCATCAGAGGTGGTGGCGAAATGGCGGCAAAAGAGAGGATCAGCAAGGCGGGCGAGGCGCTGCGGGACAACGAGTACATCAAGCGCCTGATCGAAGACGAGGAGTTGCGCGCGAACCTGCTGTCAGCGTACGGCGCGGCGCGAAGCGCGTATGGGCGAGCGTTCAACGGCAAGCCCGCGACGAAGGCGATTTTCGAGGACCGCAAGCTCCAGCGCGAACTGCGCGAGGCGGCCCGCGCCCTTCGAGACGCGTCGAACGCGCTTCGCGAACCACCCAGCAAGGCGCGGCGCAAAGCCGGCGTCGGCCGGACGCTTCTGCTCCTGATCGTCGGCGCGGCGCTGGCGCTGGCGCTCAGCGAAGACCTGCGCTCGAAGGTGCTCGACCTGCTGTTCGGGGCCGAGGAGGAGTTCGACTACAGCTCCACCACCATGCCTGCCCAAGAGGCGCCTCAAACGGCGAACGCCTCGACGGCTTGATCGGGGATCGACCGCACATCCGCGCATGACGCCGACAGCCACCAAGGACGCGAGCGACGTGCTCGCGAACGGACCCGCTGCGCGCGGCGGGGAGATCCACTCGGGGACGCCCGCTTCGAGGTCGCTCTCCGGCGAGAAGGCGCAGCGGATCGTCGAGGCGATGCGCCACAGCGTGGCGCGCCGCGGGGTCGCCGGCTCGACGTTCGATCACGTCTCACGCGAGGCGGGAGTGTCGAGGGGGCTGCTGCACTATTACTTCGGCACCAAGGAGCAACTGCTCGTCGAGGCCGCCCGGCGCGACTGCGAGCTGCGCGTAGAGGAGCTCGAGCAGCGGGTCGCCGGAGCGCAAACGGCCGACGACTTCATCGCGTTGATGGCGCAAAAGCTGCAGGAGACGATCAGCGAGGACCCCGACTTCGTGACGCTCGTGTTCGAGCTGTTCACGCTCTCCCGCCGCAACACAGAGATCGCCGCCGAGTACATCCAGCTAGTCAAGCGCACCCGCGAGCGCGTAGCCGGGCTGCTGGCGGCCGCGCAAGAGAGCGGCGTGCTGCGCCTGCACGCCGAGCCCCAGGCGGTCGCTGAGATCCTGTTCTCGATCGGCGACGGCCTCGCGCTGCGGATGCTCTCCGAGCCTGAGCGCGACTTCTCGGAGACGATCCGCGCGGGAATCGTGTCCGTCCGCGCCCTGCTCGCCGAGTAACGCCTCCCTATAATCGGCGCGGTCATGCCGATCTACGAGTACAGACGTCCCGACGGGAGCACTTTTGAGGTCGTTCAGGCTTTCAGCGACGACCCCCTCACCGAGGACCCCGAGACCGGCGCGCCAGTCGAACGCGTGCTGTACGCACCCGCGGTCCACTTCAAGGGCAAAGGCTTCTACAACACCGACTACGGCACGCGCAGGCGCAGACGCGAGGATGACGCCGCGTCCAAGTCTGAGGACAAATCCGAGACCAAGAAAGACGAGCCCGCCAAGCCTACCGCCGCGGCGGCGAGCTAGCCGGCCAGAAAGCGCGCCACTGCGGCGCGGCGCTCGGATTCCGAGACGGTGAGGCCCTGCTCCCCGTCGGACAGCGTGATGTTGCCGGAAGGCCTCAGCACCCGCGTCGGAGGCGTGCCACCGACCGCGAGCGCTCCGAACAGCCCGAGAAGTTCGGGGCCGCTCATGTCCGAGATGATCGCCGGCGGCGCGTTCCAGGCGATCAACGGCAGGCGCACAAAGCTCGAGAAGGACTCGAGCTGAGCCTTCATCGCATTGAACAGCGCCTGCTGGTGTTCCTCGCGCTGGATGTCCGTCTGGTTCGGGGCGCAAAGGTTCTCGCGCGTGCGCGCAAGCGCCAGCGCAGCCTTGCCGTCGAGATGGTTGACGCCTTGATGCAGACGCAATGTGTAACCGCCGTTTCGAAAGCCCCCATCGATGCGTGAATAGACGCATCCCCCGGTGTAGTCGACGCCGCCCATCGAGTCGATCAGTGCGGGGAAGTCTTCGAAGTTGACTTCCACGATGTGGTTGATCGGGATCCCCAGATAGCGCTCGATCACGCTGATCGACAGCGCCGGTCCCCCAAAGGCGTAGGCGGCGTTGATCTTCTGCAGGCCGTGCCCAGGGATTTCTACGACGGTGTCGCGCGGGATCGACAGGCGCGCCGAATGGCTCGCGCCGGTGCGGATCAGCATGATCGTGTCCGAGCGGCTCGGCCCGCTCGTGTTGGCGCCCGGTTCCTTGCTGCCCTTCGGCCGGCGGTCGGAGCCGAGCACGAGGATGTTGTTCGCGGAGGTCAGCGGGTACCCGCCGGGCGTGAGCACGCTCGAGACGTTCGCCGGCGGTGAGATGCGCTCGAAATGGGAGCTCGCCAGGAACAGAGCCAGCGAGAGCACGACCCAGCCCACCAGGAGCGACACCAAGCCGATGACGAGGCGCTTTGCGGTCAGCCGCGGCCTTCGCGAACGAGAGTCGGCCGCGTCGTAGCGGGGTGACCGCGGCGCCTTCCCGAGATCGTCCAGACCATCGGCCCGCTCCTCGCGCTCGCGCAGGGGCAGACGCCATCCGGCTCGATAGCGCTTGTAATGGGGTCTGTCAGGCAGGTCTTCGGTCATCGGCAGGCCTTCGCCAGATCGTCTTTGAGCGGGTGGGAGATCGTCGTCTGGGCAGGTCGGGAGCCATGTCCATCGTCGTTTGGAGCAGCGTGAAGGACCCTATATTTGCCGGATGACCGGCACCCATGACGCAGTCGCCGGCTTAGGGCCCGCTCGCCTCATTGTGTGCCCGACGCCGATCGGCAACCTTCGCGACGTGACGCTGCGCGTGCTCGACTGCCTGCGCGAGGCGGACGTGATCGCGTGCGAGGACACCAGGCGCACCCGCACGCTGCTCGACCGCTACGAGATCGAGAAACGGCTCGTCAGCTTTCACGAGCACAACGAACGCCGTCGTGCCGGCGAGCTGCTCGAGCGCATGCGGACCGGCGAGACGGTGGCGCTCGTCTCCGACGCGGGGATGCCGCTCGTCTCGGACCCAGGGTTCGTGCTCGTGCGGGACTGCATCGACGCCGGCATCGCTGTCGAGGTGCTGCCGGGGCCCAGCGCCGTGCAGGTGGCGCTGGTGGTATCCGGCTTGCCTGCTGCGCGCTGGTGCTTCGTCGGGTTCCTTCCGCGCAAGCGCGCCCAGCGCGAGCGCCTGCTCGCAGAGACGAGCGAGACGCTCATAGCGTTCGAATCGCCTCACCGGCTGGCGGCGACGCTCGAGATGCTGGCCACGCTCGATCCGCAGCGGCGCGTGGCCATCTGCCGGGAGCTGACCAAGCTGCACGAGGAGGTCCTGCGCGGCACGGCCGCCGATCTGGCCGAGCGCTACCGCGAGCAGCCAGCGCAGGGGGAGGTGGTGCTCGTGATCGGACCAGGTTCGGAGCGACGGGTAGCCTAGGGCTCCCGTGTCCTCGTTCTATGTGACAACGCCGATCTACTACGTCAACGCTGCGCCCCATCTCGGACACGCGTATACGACGATCGCCGCGGACGTGCTTGCGCGCCACCATCGCCAGCGCGGGGACAGCGTGTTCTTCCTGACCGGCACCGACGAGCACGGCGAGCCCGTCGCCGATGCGGCGCACGCACTGGGAATCTCCGCACAGGAGCTCGCCGACCGCAACTCCGAGCGCTTCAGGGCGCTCGCGCCGAAGATCGGGGCCTCCAACGACTTCTTCATCCGCACGACCGACGAGCGGCATATGGCCGTCGTGCGCGAAGTCCTGTTCAAGGTTTATGAGAACTGTTTCGTCTACAAGGGCACATATGAGGGTTGGTACTGCCCGAAGTGCGCCGACTTCAAGGCCGAGAACGAGATCGACGAGGGCGATCGCTGTCCCATCCACCACATCCCGCTGACGCGCGAGCAGGAGGACAACTACTTCTTCGCGCTGTCGCGCTTCCAGGAGCCGCTCGAACGGTTGTACGCCGAACGCAAGGACTTCGTCGCCCCACGCACCCGCTACAACGAGGCGCTGTCGTTCATCCGCTCGGGCCTGCGCGACGTCCCGCTGACACGCCACAAGCTGAGCTGGGGCGTGCCCGTGCCGTGGGACTCAGAGCACGTGTTCTACGTGTGGTTCGACGCCTTGCTCAACTACTACTCGGCCCTGTCCTTCGCCCATGCGCCTACGCTTGCGGGTGGGACCGTGGATGCGGGGGTCCGGGATGCGGGGAAGGGCGATCTGCTCGACACGTTCTGGCCCCCGAACGTTCATCTGATCGCCAAGGACATCCTGCGCTTCCACGCCGTCTACTGGCCCGCGCTCCTGATGGCGGCCGAGATCGAGCTGCCGAAGCGCCTGTTCGTCCATGGCTACCTGCTGATGGAGGGCGAGAAGATGAGCAAGTCGCTGGGCAACGTGCTCGACCCGTTCGAGGTGATCGAGCGGTTCGGGTCCGACGCGCTGCGCTTCTATCTGTTGCGCGACGTCTCCTTCGGCCAAGACGGGTCGGTGTCGACGGCTTCGTTCGAGCAGCGCTACGAGAGCGAGCTGGCCAACGAGTACGGCAATCTCGCCTCCCGCACGCTCGCGATGATCGGACGCTACCGCGATGGGGCGCTCGTCGAAGGTGCGCCCGACCAGCTGCTCGTCGCCGACTTCGATGGGATGGTTGAGCGTGTGTGCGAGCTGGTCGACAAGGTGCAGTTGACGGCCGCGCTCGATGAGATCTGGGGGGCGGTGCGGCGCCTGAACCGCTACGTCGAGGAGCAGGCGCCCTGGCAGCTGGCGAAGGACCCATCGCGCGCAGGCGATCTGGATTGCGCGTTGCGCACGCTCGCCGAGGGGTTGCGCGTCGTCTCGGTGCTCCTGCACCCGTTCATGCCTGCCAGCACCGAGCGTCTGCTGGATGCCCTCGGCGCACGCGACACCTCGCTCGGCGCCGCCCGATTCGGAGCAGAAACGATCGATCGGGTGCAGCCACTGGAGCCGCTGTTCCCGAAGATCGAGACAGCCGGGCCGGCGATGGCGTGATCGACAGCCATACCCACCTAGATCTGTGCGAGCAGCCGGACACCGAGTTGGTGGCAGATGCCGTGGCGGCCGGTGTGACGCGCATGGTGACGGTTGGGACCACCAGCGCTTCCTGCCGCGCCGCGCTCGCGGCGGCCGAGGCCTTCCCGCAGGTCTACGCCGCGATCGGCCGCCATCCCAACGAGGCGCACGGCTTCGACGACGCCGACCTGACAGAGCTCGAGGCGCTCGCTGCGCATGAGCGCTGCGTGGCGATCGGCGAGACTGGCCTCGACTTCTACCGCGAAGGGGCTCCTCCGGCCGATCAGGAGCGCGCCCTCTCTGCCCAGATCGAGCTTGCGCGCGAGACGGGCAAGCCGCTCGTGATCCACACGAGGGCCGCCGCCGATCAGACGCTCGACAGGCTCGCCGCCGAGGCCGACGGGGTGCAGGTCGTCCTGCACTGCTTCTCGATGCCCGACCGCCTGCAGGAGTGCCTCGATCGCGGCTATGCGATCTCGTTCGCCGGCAACGTCACGTACAAGAGCGCCGGCGACCTCGCCCAGGCGGCGAGCGCAGTGCCTGAGGACCGACTCCTGGTCGAGACCGACGCCCCCTACCTGACGCCCCAGGCCGTTCGCAAGCACCGCAACCAGCCGGCCTACGTGATCCACACGGCCGCCTTCATCGCCGAGCTGCGCTCGATCTCGCTCGCCGAGCTGGACTCCATCGTGGAGCGCAACGCGGCGCGCATCTTCGGATGGTGAGCGTGCAGGCGCGCAAAGGGCCGAGCGCCGCCAACCGAAGGGGCCGTCGAGCAAAAGATCTCGGCCAGAACTTCCTGCGCGACCCAAACATCCTGGACGTGATCGGTCGAGAGAGCGAGCTGTCAGGGCAGGACGTCGTACTCGAGATCGGTGGCGGCGAAGGAGTCCTCTCCGCCTACCTCGCTCCGCGGGTTCGATGGCTGCACGCCGTCGAGCTGGACGAGCGGCTGCGCGAGCCGCTCGAGCAGAGCGTCGCCGGTGCCGGCAATGTGGCCCTCTGGTGGGGGGACGCGATGGAGGTCGATCTCGAGGCGATGAGCCCGGCCCCGACGAAGATGGTGGCGAACCTTCCCTACGGGATCGCCGCCGGCGTCGTGCTGCGCACGATCGAGGAGCTTCCGAGCATCGAGCTGTGGCTCGTCATGGTCCAGCGCGAGGTGGGCGAACGACTGGCCGCGGCGCCTGGGAGCGGGACGTACGGCGTCAGCTCGGTGCTTGCCCAGCTGGCGGGAGACGTCAAGGTCGTGCGGGCCATCCCGAGAACCGTGTTCGTGCCGGCGCCCAACGTCGACTCTGTGCTCGTCAGGATCACACGGACCGCCGCCGCGCCTGCCCAGCCGGTGCGCCGCCTCGTGCGCGCCGCGTTCGCCCATCGCCGCAAGACGCTCGCCGGCTCGCTCCTGCTCTCGGGGAACGTGTCGCGGGAGCGCGGGCAGATACGCGAGGCGCTCGTGCGGCTCGGGCACCCCCCTGATGTACGGGCCGAGCGCCTTGCGCCCCAAGAGCTCGTCGCGCTGGCAAAGGAGCTGGAACTATGACGGGAGCCACTTCGTCCTCTCAAGCGATGGCCCTGCCACTTCGAGCGCTGGCCCCGGCGAAGATCAATCTGGGCCTGTTCGTCGGCCCGACCCGAGCGGACGGGCGGCACGAGCTCGTCAGCGTCATGCAGGCGATCTCGCTCGCCGACGAGCTCACGTTGGAGCGCGCTCCCGAGGGGGGCGAGCACGATGAGGTGGTCTGCGCGGCGGTCACCGGCGAGAACCTGGCGGCACGCGCGCTGCAGCGTTTCCGCGAGGCGAGCGGCTGGGAGGAGAGACCGCTGCGGCTGACGATAAAGAAGCGCATCCCCCTCGCCGCCGGCCTCGGCGGTGGGTCGGCCGACGCGGCCGCTTCGCTGCGTCTCGCGAGCGCCGCCTCAGGACTGGGCGATGAGAGCCTGCTGCTGGCGATCGCGCAACAGCTGGGGGCCGATGTGCCCGCCCTCCTCGCGCCCGGACGATGGCTGGCCGAGGGCGCCGGGGAGCGCCTTCGGCCGCTCCTGCCACCCGCATCGCCGCTGGCGGTGCTCGTGCTGCCCAGCGCCTCCCATCTATCGACCGCCGATGTCTATGCAGCGGCCGACCGCCTGTCGATCGCGCGCGAGACAGACTCGCTCGTGGAGCTGGCCTGCGCCTTGCGGCTTGCATTTGAGCAAGGCGCGCCGCTGCCCCGCGAAGAGTCGTTGCTCGACAACGACCTCCAAGCCGCCGCGATCGAGCTCTGTCCGGATATCAAGCGGATGCTCGCGCGCGTCCGCGAATCGAGAGCCGAGATCGCGCTCCTCAGCGGCTCCGGTCCTACCGTCATCGGACTGTTCTCGGGACCAGACGCAATCGATCGCGCACGGCAAGCCGCACAGTCTCTCGGAGACTTGGCGCCCGCGCCGATCGTGGCGGTCGCCGTGCAGCTCGACTTCGCCCAAGCGCACAGCGTTGCCTGAAGGCCTCGCCTTACGTAACAATTAGGAGCGTCCCGACCAGGATTGAATGAGAGCGAGCGATGAGCACCAGCACAACCGCCGATCTGCTTGCCGTCTGCGCGGGCGTGTTCGGCCTTGCGCTGTTCGCCGGCCTGATCCTGATTCCCGCGCTTGGCTCCTACTCGCGCCTGTGGGAGCGACTTGCGGCGAGCATCCTTTCGCTCTACGTGCTGGCCGCGCTCGTCGGCACAGGCGTGCTCGGCGCGCTCGCAGCCGTGTACTTCTGGGGCTGAAAGCGCTGGCGCGCCCAAGGAGAAGCTGATGTCCGAGTTGCTCGGGCTTGATGCCGTAACCGAGGCCGTCGAGTCGGGAGCAGGGCTGCCCGAGGTCGTACGCGCCGCCGCCCGCGCGCTCGACGGAAGCCTTGCCGTCGCTGACGCCTCTGGCGCAGTGATCGCTGTGGCGGCGCGCTCACATGCAGACGAGCGCTCTCTGCATGCGGGCGGCGACGGCGTGATCACGGTGGCGCTGCGCGTGGCCGACGAGACCGTCGGCTCGCTGCACATGCGCACACGCACCGAGCCGAGCCCGCTTCTGCGCAGGCTGCTGGTGACGATGATCGCCTCAGAGGTGCAGCGCGTGCGGGCGCCCGACGCCGCCTCCGAGACCGCTGCCGCCGATTTCATTCGCCGCGCCCTCGGCGGCGAGCGCCTTACGCGAGATGAGGTGCTTGCCCTGGCGGGAGCGCTGTCGCTCGATCTGCAGGCCGGCGCGGCCGTGATCGTCGCGCGTGCCCATCCCCAGGCGCCTACCGAGGAGGGCTGGCGGCCAAGGGCTCGCGCGGCCGCGGAGCGCGGGGCGCGCGCGCTCGCCGGCCGTTCGATCGCGGCCCTCTCCGAGCGCGAGGGCGTGACGGGGGTCGAGGTCGTGCTGGTCGTCCCCGGCGGCGACGAGCAACTTGCCGCCCGCGCCACCGAGGCTGTGCTGCGCGAGATGCAGAGCGCGCTCGGCGGTTGCACGTTCGCGCTCGGTCACAGCCGGATCACCAAAGATCCAAGCGATCTCCCGCGCGCCTTCGGCGAGGCGCTGCTCGCCGCCAACGTAGTCGAGGGCAGCCCGCAGGAGAGCGTGCTCGCTTTCGATCAGACCGGCGCCTACCGGCTGCTGCTCAGCGCCATGAGCGAGAATCCGAGCGAGCTGCAGCGCTTCTATTCAGAGACCGTCGAGCCCCTTCAGGCCTATGACGAGCAGTACGAGACCGACCTGATGCAGACGCTCGAGACGTTCCTCGAAGCCGACGCCAACGTCGCCGGCACAGCGCAGCGGTTGTTCACGCACCGGCACACCGTCTACTACCGCCTGGAGCGCATCCGCGACCTGACCGGCCTCGACGTGAGCTCCAGCGACGGCCGCGAGAAGCTGAGCCTCGGCCTGAAGGCGATGCGCGTGCTCGGGATCTCATCGGCCCGCGGCCCGGCTTCTGAGGATGGCGCCGAGGGAGGGCGCGTTCCCCGTCGCGGCCCGCGGCGCACCTGAGGACCCCGTCAATTCCCATCCACGTCCCGGCCACCCCAAATGCACCATCTACTCTGGCGGGGGTCGTGGTCAGCCCCTAGCAGCGAACACGACTGCGTACGTGGCTCCGCGGCGGCCTCCAGCCAGCCTGCGCGGCACAGCTGGCGCGATGCCGACGCCGATTTCCCTGTATTCGCCGCTCAGCATGATCTCGCGGTGGGGAGCCGAGCGCATCCACTGGGCGACCATCGCCGCCGGCGTGGAAAGCCCGCCCGTGCCCCAGCCGATGTTCTGTCCCGCCGCCAGCCGCCGCGCCCCGTGGCCGTAGCGCGAGCCGATGATGCGCTGCCATGGGGTCCGTCCCGTCAGCGAGTTATCGCCGAAATAGTCTCCCCTCACCATGTCGCTGGCCTGCCCGCCCGCCATCCTCTGCAGGTAACCGCTCAAGCGCAGCGTCCTCGCGTGATGGGCGCTGCGTTCGTGCTCGATCAGGCACAGCGTCGCGGCCAGCGCGCGCGCCAGCGTCTTGCGCGTCGGTCTTGCGTACGCGCCGACGCACCGGGCGACTCGCGCGACCCGCACCGTCTTAGCCTTGCGTCCCATCGCCTCCGCAACCTGGCTGTTGCCGTTCAACAGGCTCGCGGCGACGACCAGCATCGTCATTGCCGCACTCCTCGCGCTGCGCTTCATCTCGACCCCCTAGCGTGATCTGCCCCTAACAGTCAAGAACCCAGGCGCGATTCTGCCAGGCGTGGACGACGCGGGCGTCGGTAGCATCTCCTGTGTCCCTTTGGGGGGTCGTCTAATGGCAGGACATCAGGTTTTGGTCCTGAGAATCGGGGTTCGAATCCCTGCCCCCCAGCCTCATCGCATCTAAAGTCTGCACAATGGCCGCCCCCCCGACCGTCCTGATCCTCGCCGCCGGGCAGGGGACACGCATGAGATCGGCGACGCCGAAGGTTCTGCACGATCTGTGCGGGATACCGATGGTGCTGTGGCCGGTCCGGGCCGCGCTGGCCGCGGGGGCAGGCCGGGTGGTCGTCGTCGACTCGCCCGCGCGTGCGCTCGATGGGGTTCTGCCGGAGGGAGTCGAGCTGACGGTGCAGCCCCAGTCCGACGGCACGGGCGGGGCTGCTCGGGCCGCCGCCGGATCGATCGACCCCGATGCGCCGGTCCTGGTGTTGAGCGGCGACGTCCCACTCGTCAGCGCAGAGGCGATCGGCGAGCTGCTGCAGGCGCACGCCGTCGGTGGAGCCGGCGCAACTATGGCTACAACCGTGCTCGATGACCCGGCCGGCTATGGCCGCGTCGTGCGTGACGCCGCCGGGTCGGTCGCGCAGGTCGTCGAGACCAAGGAGCCGGGCGATGCCACGCCCGAGCAACTGGAGATACGTGAGGTCAACACGGGTATCTACGTCTTCGCCGGCCGCACGCTGCTCGACGCGTTGCCTCGCCTCACGGCCGACAACGCCCAGGCAGAGCTGTATCTGCCCCAGGTCCTCGACATCCTTCGCCGCGACGGCGCCACCGTCGCAGCGCACGTCGTCGATGACGAGCGGCTGGTGCTGGGTGTCAACGATCGGGTCGCGCTCGCTCATGTCCGCGCGCTGGCCCAGCGGGCGATCTGCGAGCGACACATGCTCGCCGGCGTGACGATCGTAGATCCGGCGGGCGCGGTCATAGACGTGGATGTCCAGGTCGGCCAGGATGCTCTCATCGAGCCGGGCTGCTCGCTGCGCGGCGCCACAACAGTCGGCGAGGCGGCCCTCATCGGACCTCATACAACCGCGATCGACTCGTATATAGGCGACGGCGCGCGAGTGGGGCCGCACACGACCGTGATCGACTCGCGGATCGGCTCTCGAGCGCAGGTGCGCGCATCGTGGCTCGAGCGCGCCACGCTGTACGACGACGTAACGGTCGGGCCGTTCGCCTACCTGCGCCCGGGCGCGCTGCTGCGTGACGGCGCCAAGGCGGGCACGTTCGTCGAGATCAAGAACTCGGACATCGGCGCCGCGGCGAAGGTCCCCCATCTCTCCTACATCGGCGACGCCGACGTAGGCGAGCACACAAACCTCGGCGCGGGCACGATCACGGCCAACTACGACGGCCGCTCAAAGCACCGCACAACGATCGGCAGCGGGGTGCGCGGCGGAGTGGACACGTCGTTCGTCGCTCCCGTCACCGTCGGCGACGATGCCTACACGGCGGCCGGCTCGGTCATCACGCAGGACATCCCCGCCGGAGCGCTCGGGGTTGCGCGCGCGCGCCAGCACAACGTCGAGGGCTACACAGAGCGCCGCGCAGCCGACGCCGATCGCGATGACGAGCAAGGCTCGTGATGCCATGTCGCGGCCCGGCTCTACACTCCCGATTGACATGAGCAGCGTGATCGACACGCGCACGCAGCCCTCCCCCACGAGCCTGCCGATCGACTACGACAAGCGGCTGATGCTCTTCTCGGGGCGCGCCAACCCCCAGCTCGCGGTTGACATCGCCGAGAAGCTCGGCGTCGACATCGGCCCGGTGACGCTCAAGACGTTCTCCAACGGCGAGGCCTACTGCCGCTACGAGGAGTCGATCAGGGGCGCCGACGTGTTCATCGTGCAGTCCACGTGCGGCAACCCCGACACGGGCGTCACGACGAACGACTCGCTGATGGAGCTGCTGCTCATGATCGACGCCGCGGTCGGCGCCTCCGCGCACCGCGTGATCGCCGTCACCCCATGGTTCGGCTATTCGCGCCAGGACAAGAAGTCGGCTCCGCGCGAGCCGATCTCATCGCGCATGGTCGCTCGCATGCTGGAGGCGGCAGGCGCTGACAGGGTGCTGACGATGGACCTGCACGCCGGCCAGATCCAGGGCTTCTTCCAGAAGCCGGTCGACCACATGACCGCCCTGTTCATGCTCACCCAGTACTTCGCGGACCTCGGCCTGTCCGACATGGTCGTAGTCGCGCCCGACGCGGGCCGCGTGAAGCTGAACAAGAAGTTCGCTTCGATCATAGGCGCAGAGCTTGCGATCCTCGACAAGGAGCGCCCCGCCCAGCAGGTCGCCGAGATCGGCTACGTGATCGGCGATGTGTCAGGCAAGAACGCGGTGATCGTCGATGACATGATCGACACGGCCGGCACCTTGAAGGCCGCCGCGCGCACGGTCCTCGACGCGGGCGCCTCAGACGTGTACGCCGCCGCGACTCACGCCGTCTTCTCGGGGAACGCGTTCGAGAATCTCGCGGAGTCCGGCCTGAAGGAGATCGTCGTGACCGACACGATCCCCGCAAGAGCAGGCAGCCCGTCGAACATTCGCGTGCTTCCCTGCGCCGAGCTGTTGACCGACTCGATCCGCCGCATCTTCACCGACGACTCGGTCAGCGAAGTGTTCGGCGGCGAGAACCAGCTGTTCTGAGCTGGTGGCGTCCTACCCGTCCGCCTCCGGGCCAAGCTCTCCGGGGGCCTGGTTTCGTGCTCGACTGCGAGCGCTGCGGCCATGGCAGCGTGCCCTGATCGCGTTCCTGATCGTCCTGTTCCTGCTCGTCAGCCTGCTGCTGGCGCGCTTTCTGTCGGCCGAGAACATCGAACGCGACGACGTACTCGCGGTCCTGCAGGCGCAGACGTCCGGCGACGCGCACGGCATCATCTCCCGGCTCCATGACTGCGAGGCCACGCCGTCGTGCGTGGCGAGCGCCACTGCAAACGCTCAGCGTCTGCGCCGCACGGGTTCGGTAAAGATCCTGTCGCTGACGTCCTCGACCGCGTACTCCCTCGCGGGCGCCACAGGCAAGACGCGCGTGGCCTGGACGGTGCTCGGCCGGCTTCCGATCGTGCAGTGCGTGCTGGTCAAGCGCACGGGGAGCTTCTTCTCCGGGGTTCACGTAGCGCTGCTCTCGCTCAGCGCGCCCATCGCGAACGAAGCGGATTGCTAAAGTCCTCCACCGCGCGAACGACTCCATGCGCGCGAACACCTCTTCTTTTCGATCCGATGGCAACAGCAACAGATACCACCACGCTCGCAGTGGCAAGCCGTGAGCCGCAGGGCTCGCGCGCCGTGCGCCGCCTTCGTCGCAGCGGTCGCATTCCGGGGGTGCTCTACGGCGGTGGCTCCGATCCGCTGAGCTTCGACGTCGATGCTCGCGAGCTGCGGCTCGCGCTCGCCGGGGCCGGCGCTGTCGTCGACCTCAGCGTCGACGGCGCCAAGCCCACACCGGTCGTCCTCAAGGAGGCCCAGCGCGATCCTGTGCGCGGCGAGACGGTCCATGTCGACCTGCTGCGCGTGCGCCTCGATCAGCCGATTCACGCCGTTGTCGCACTCGAGCTCGCCGGCGTGGAGGACACCCCCGGGGTCAAGGAAGGCGGCATCCTCGAGCACCTCACGCGAGAGCTCAACATCGAAGCTCTGCCCACCGCGATCCCTGAGTCGATCGTGCACGAGGTCGGGGAGATGCAGATCGGCGACACGCTTGCGCTGGGGGCGATCGCCGCACCCGAGGGCGTCACCCTGCTCGACGACGAGGAGCTCGTGATCGCGACCCTGTCGGCCCCGCGTCTGCAGGCTGAGGTCGAGGCTGAAATCGAGGCTGAGACGGAACTCGTCGGCGAGGGCGCCGAGGGCGAGGGCGAGGCGTCTGCGGCAGGCGATGACGGCTCCTCTTCAGAGGAGTAGCTGCTGAAGCTGTTCGGAGGCGGTCCAGCCATCGACTGGTTGATCGTCGGCTTGGGCAATCCGGGCCGCGAGTATGCATCCACCCGTCACAACGTCGGCTTCATGGTCGCCGAGCGACTCATTTCCCGCTGGGAGCTGCCGCGCCCCAAGAGCCGCTTTCAGGGCCACATCACCGACGACCGGATCGGAGAGGCCGGCGGCCCGCGCCCTCGCGTGGCGGTCCTCTGTCCCCAGACCTACATGAACGAGGCAGGCCGCTCCGTCGGCCCGGCGCGCGGAGCGTTCAAGGTCCCGCTCGAGCGCGTGCTCGTGATCCACGACGAGATCGACCTGCCCTTCGGCGAGATCCGCACGCGCCTCGGTGGCGGGCTCGCCGGTCACAACGGTTTGAAGTCGCTCCGGCGCGAGCTGGGCGGCGCCGACTTCATGCGCGTGCGCGTCGGGGTCGGCCGGCCCTCTTCGACCGACCCGGAGGTCGTCTCCGCTTACGTGCTCGGCCGCTTCGCCGAGCCTCCCGAGGCGCTCGACGGCCTGATCGAGGCCGCCTGCGAGGCCGTGGAGCGCGTCGTGCTAGGTGAAGAGGAATGACGGGCACACCTGAGACGGCGCTTCGACCGCTGCTCGGACTGTTCGAGCAGGATCCCGGCGCCGCCAGGCTGGCGCGGGACGGCGGACGAGCGTTCGTGTCCGCATCGCTTCGGGCCTATGCGATCGCGGCGCTGGCGGACAGCCGCCCCGAGCGCCCCACGCTCGTGGTTGTCGGCGACGATCGCGCCGCGCGCGACCTTGCCGGCGATCTGCGTGCCTGGCTCGCTCCGAGGCGCGTGCGCTGGTACCCGTCGAGAGGCGTCGCCTACGAGTCGCACCTCACTCCCCCTCCCCATCTGACCGGCCTCAGAATTGCGGCGCTCGACTCCCTGCTCGCCGGCGACGACTCCTCGCACGCCGAGCCGCCTGTCGTCGTGATCTCCGCGGTCGGCCTCTCCGAGAAGGTGCCCGACCCGACGCTGCGGCCCCACTCGTTCACGCTGCGCGTCGGCGAGCTGCTCGACCTGCAGGAATGCGCGGCCGATCTCGCGGCGGCCGGCTATGAGCGCGTGGACCAGGTATCCGAGCGCGGACAGTTCGCTCTGCGCGGCGGCCTGCTCGACGTGTTCCCCGCCACCGAGGAACGCGCCGTGCGCGTGGACATGTTCGACATCGAGATCGAATCGCTGCGCTGGTTCTCGACGTTCACGCAGCGCTCGCTCGGCGATGTGCAGGAGGTCGAGATCGCGCCCGCGGCCGAGCTTGCGCCAGAGCATCGCGAGCTGGCGGAGATCGCGGCGGCGACAGGGGCTTTCAAGGGCGGACCGGTGGCGAGGGGTGGCCCCGCCGAGATAGATGGGGATGGGAACGAGTCCAAGTCCGGGTCCAATGACTCCGCGCTCGCCGACTCCGAGCCCGACGGGTCGGGACGACCCGACATCGCCGAGCTGCTCCCCGTCGAGCGCTTCGGCTCGCTGCTCGACCTGATCGGTCCTGATGCCGAGCTGATCGTGGCGGCCGAGGAGGAGCTTGGCCCCGCGCTGAGCGACCACTGGAACGACGTGTGCGCGGCGTTTGCGAGCGAGGACGCCCACCACCTGTATGTCAGTCCCGACGACGTCCAGGCATCCGTGCAGGCGCGCGCGCGCATCCGGCTGTCCTCGCTGTCCTCCGGCCAGGAGCTCGAGCTGCGCGCCCAGAGCGCCGAGGTGGCGGCCCGCTCCCCCTCAGAGGCGGAGCCAGAGCTCGAGAAGCTCGTGCGCTCGGGCTATCGCACGGTAGTCACGTTCCCTCGCCGAGGCGAAGGCGAGCGCGCCGCCTACAACCTGGGGCGCCTGAAAGCGGCCTGGCTGGGCGAGGACCCCGATCCGGCGCATGCTCCACCGGAGCCCTCTCTGCGCTTTGCCGCCGCCTCGTTGCGGGAGGGCTTCATCGCGCCCATCTTCAAGCTCGCCGTCTTTCCCGAGCACAGGTTGCTGCGCCGCCGTCGCGCCGAGCGGCCCGGCGAGGCGCTGCCCGATGGAACAGCGGGCGCCAAGGCTCGGCGGGGGGCGCTTCGTTCGTTTACGGAGCTTCGCACCGGCGACATCGTCGTCCACGAGGACCACGGCATAGCGCGCTTCGCCGGCTTCGAGACCCGCACCGTCGCGGGCGTCACGCGCGACTACCTGTACCTCGAATACGAGGGCGACGATCGCGTCTACGTGCCGACCGAACAACTGGCGAAGATCTCGCGCTACGTGGGCGCCGGCGTAAACGGCCATCCGCCGCTGTCCAAGCTCGGCGGCACGCGCTGGGAGGCGATGAAGGCGAGGGCGCGCCGAGCGGCGCAGGAGCTGGCCGGAGAGCTGCTGAGCCTCTACGCCGAGCGCCGTCGCCGGGTCGGCCACGCGTTCGAGCCGGACTCCGACTGGCAGCGCCAGTTCGAGGAGAGCTTCCCGTTCAACGAGACGCCCGACCAGCTCGAGGCGATCGAGCTGGTCAAGGCGGACATGGAAACGCCTCGTCCGATGGACCGGCTCGTGTGCGGCGACGTCGGCTACGGCAAGACCGAGGTCGCCCTGCGCGCGGCGTTCAAGGCGTCCTCTCAGGGCAAGCAGGTTCTGATGCTGGTCCCCACCACGATCCTCGCCCAGCAGCACTACGGCACGTTCTCAGAGCGGCTGTCCGACTACCCGCTCACGATCGAGCACGTCTCGCGCTTTCGGACGCCGGCCGAGCAGAAGGCCGCGATCGACGGGTTCGCGGCCGGCCGGGTCGACATCCTGATCGGCACCCATCGCGTGCTCTCGCGCGACGTTCGGGCCAAGGACTTGGGATTGCTGATCGTCGACGAGGAGCAGCGCTTCGGGGTCAAGCAGAAGGAGCTGTTGCGCCAGCTCAAGCTCAAGGTCGACGTGATCTCGATGTCCGCGACCCCGATCCCGCGGACCTTGCAGATGTCCTTGGCGGGCCTTCGCGAGATATCCGTGATCGAGACCCCGCCCGAGGGTCGTCGGCCCGTGAAGACCTATGTCGGGGAGTACGAGGAGGAGCTCGTCAAGCGGGCCATCATGCGCGAGCACGAGCGCAAGGGACAGACCTTCTTCTTGCACAACAGGATCGAGACGATCGACGAGACGGCGGAGCGCCTGCGCGCGCTGTGCCCCGGCGTCCGCTTCGAGGTGGCGCACGGCCAGATGGCCGAGGGGGAGCTGGAGACGGTGATGATGGACTACCTGCGTGGGGGCTTCGACGTGCTCGTCTGCACTTCGATCATCGAGTCAGGCATCGACATCCCGCAGGCGAACACCCTGATCGTCGAGCACGCCGACAGCTTCGGGCTCGCCCAGCTCTATCAGATACGAGGCCGCGTGGGCCGCAGCCGGGAGCGCGCGTACGCCTATCTGCTGTACGACTCGGCGGCAGCGCTTACCGCGGAGGCCGCCCAGCGATTGGCGGCGCTCTCGGACTACACCGAGCTTGGGGCGGGATTCAAGGTCGCGATGCGCGACCTCGAGATCCGCGGGGCGGGCAACCTGCTCGGCGACGAGCAGTCTGGCCACGTCGCGGCGCTCGGTTTCGAGCTGTACATGCAGATGCTCGACGAAGCCGTCCGCCATGCAGAGCGGGACGGGGCAGCCGACACAGACGATGATCTCCCTGAGCCGGTGCGCCTCGACGTCAATGTCGATGCGTATGTGCCGACCGACTACGTTCCATATGAGCAGGCCAAGATCGACATACACCGACGGGTAGCAGGAGCGCTGGCGCTCGCCGACGTGGAGCTGCTCCGAGAGGAGCTCCAAGACCGCTTTGGGCCCGTCCCCGAGCCGCTCGCCAACCTGCTGTCGCTGCAGCGTGCGCGCATCAAGTTCGGCCAGGCCGGCGCCCGCGCCGTCAGCTTCAAGGGCGAGCGGCTGGCCGTCACGCCGATCGAGCTCGACTCCGTGCGGGCAAAGCGTCTGCGCGAAGAGATCCCGGAGGCTATGTACGAGTCGGGCCGCTCCCAAGTCTCGCTGCGCGTACCCCGCGAAGACGAGGAGCGCTTCCCGGCGGTCGTCCGCGCCGCCGACGTTCTGCTGGCCCTGACACGGGAGGGGTCGCTTAGCAACGTTTAAGAAACCCCTTAGCCACAACTTGGGTGCGATCCGCTAGAGTGCCCGCGTCGTGCGAAAGCTATCGGGTCCTATCGCGGCGCTCAGCGCCGTTTTGCTTGCAGGAGCAACGCTCACGGCGTGCGGGGGAATCCCCGGCGACGCCGTCGTCAGCGTGAACGGGAACGCGATCACGACGAGCACGTTCAACCACTGGATGGCCATCGCCGCGTCCTCCAGCTCGCCCGCCACGACCGCCGGCAAGACGGCCGCCAAGCCGGTCGTCCCCGACCCGCCGAACTACACGGCCTGCATCGCCCACCTCGAAGCGACTGCGCCCAAGCCGGCCAAGGGCCAGGCAAAGCCCACCGCTGCCGCGCTGAAGGCGCAGTGCGAACAGCAGTACACGGCGCTCAAGCAGCAGGTCCTCGGCTTCCTGATCTCCTCCAACTGGGTGCTCGGCGAGGCCTCCGACCAGGGCATCAAAGTTTCCGACGCAGAAGTCAAGAAGCAGTTCAACCAGATCAAGAGCCAGCAGTTCCCCAAGGAAGCCGACTTCCAGAAGTTCCTCGCCAACTCGGGTCAGACGATCTCCGACCTGCTGCTGCGAGTCAAGCTCGACATGCTCTCCCAGAAGATCCAGCAGAAGATCACCAAGAACGCCGGCAAGAAGCCGAGCCAGAAGGAAATCACGGCCTACTACGAACAGCACAAATCACAATTCGGACAGCCGGAACGCCGCAACATCCTGATCATCCTGACCAAGACTCAAGCGCAGGCTGAAGCGGCCAAGAAAGAAGTCCAGTCGGGCAAGAGCTTTGCGAGCGTCGCCAAGAAGGTCTCGATCGATCCGGTCAGCAAGGCCTCCGGCGGATCGCTTCCCGGCGTCGTCAAGGGCCAGGAGCAGAAGGCGCTCGACGAAGCTGTCTTCTCGGCCAAGCTGAACGTGCTGAGCGGTCCGATCAAGACACCGTTCGGCTACTACGTCTTCGAAGTCAAGAAGACGCTTCCCGCCAGCCAGCAGACGCTTGCTCAGGTCCAGTCCACGATCCAACAGCAGCTCATGGCCCAGAACCAGCAGAAGGCGCTCAGCGAATTCGTCAAGAACTTCCGCAAGAAGTGGACCGAACGGACCGAATGCCGCACCGGCTACGTCGTGCAGGACTGCAAGTCCTACAAAGCGCCCAAGACGCCCACCTTCCCGGGCACCGGGACCGGCACCGCGACTCCCCAGACGGGCTCCAGCTCGACGAGCGGCACGTCCACCGCTCCAAAGAAATAGCTTTGGTCTCGCGCCTGAGAGGCGCCCGATCTGGATAACCTCTCCTCCGCCGCCGGCGTGCTCGTGCGTGCGTGCAGAGCCAATACCAGAGCAGGAGAGCGATGAGCCAGATCGAGAGAGTCCACGCCCGCCAGATCCTCGACAGCCGAGGAAATCCGACCGTCGAGGTCGAGGTGTCGCTTCGCTCAGGCGCCCGCGGGCACGCGGCGGTGCCGTCGGGGGCGTCGACCGGCGAGTTCGAGGCGACCGAGCTGCGAGACGGAGGCGATCGCTGGCTCGGCAAGGGCGTCTCGCGCGCGGTGGACAACGTTTGCGGCGAGATCGCAGGCGCCGTTGCCGGGATGGATGCCTCCGACCAGGAGACCTTGGACGACGCGCTGATCGCGCTCGACGGGACGCCGAACAAGTCGCGACTGGGCGCCAACGCGATCCTCGGAGTGTCGCTCGCGGCCGCTCACGCCCAGGCGGTCGAGGAGGGAATGCCGCTGTGGCGCTATCTCGGCGGCGAGGCCGCCCACGTGCTGCCCGTCCCGATGATGAACGTGCTAAACGGCGGCGCCCACGCGGACAACAAGATCGACTTCCAGGAGTTCATGGTCGTGCCGTGCGGCGCGCCCACGTTCTCGGAGTGCCTGCGAATGGGAGCCGAGGTGTTCCATGCCCTCAAGCGCACTCTCCACGAGCGCGGCCTGAGCACGGCAGTAGGGGACGAGGGCGGCTTCGCCCCTGACCTCTCCTCCAACGAGGAGGCCCTGCAGATGCTCATAGCCGGCATCCAGGCGGCCGGCTACCGCCCCGGCGAGGATGTCGCGATTGCGCTGGACCCCGCCACGAGCGAGCTGTGCCACGACGGCGCCTACGTGCTCCAGCACGAGGGCCGCACCCTTTCCGCCGGTGAGCTCGCCGACTACTGGGCCGACCTCTCTTCCCGCTATCCGATCGTCTCGATCGAGGACGGCATGGACGAGCAGGACTGGGATGGCTGGAAGACCCTCACCGAGCGCATAGGGTCAAGCGTCCAGCTCGTCGGCGACGACCTGTTCGTCACGAACACCGAGCGCCTGCAACGCGGCATCGAGCTGGGCGTGGCCAACTCGATCCTCATCAAGGTCAACCAGATCGGCACACTCTCCGAGACGCTTGCCGCGATCGCGATGGCGCGCGAGGCCGGTTATACCGCCGTCATGAGCCACCGCTCGGGGGAGACCGAGGACGTCACGATCGCAGATCTCGCCGTCGCCACGGGCTGCGGGCAGATCAAGACCGGAGCGCCCTCCCGATCGGACCGCGTCGCCAAGTACAACCAGCTGCTGCGCATCGAGGAGCAGCTCGGCCCAGACGCCGAGTTCCCGGGTCGGTCCGTGTTCCGTAGCTGAGAGGTCTTGCAGGAGGTCTGCGCCCAATGGCGAATGCGGACGAATGCCTGCGTCCAGATCTACGCGCCCGCGATCGTCGGCGCCCGCACGGATCAAATGGGACAAGCTCGGGCGCATCGCGATGCTCTGCGTGCTGGTCGCGATCGTCTATCTCTACCTCAGCGCGGGTCTCAGCCTCTTCTCGAGCTGGCGGGAGTCCAAGCGCGACAGCGCTCAGGTCAGCGCCCTCGAACGCGAGAACCGCCTGCTGGTCAGGCAGCGCGAAGCCGTCTCCGGTCAGGGCGCGCTCCAGATTCAGGCACGCCGCCTGGGCATGATCCGCCCCGGCGAGCAGGGCTACGTCGTCAGCGGCCTGCCCCCCAACTGAGGCATAACGCCCCAGCTGACCCCTTCGCGGGCGGCTGAGGGTTGTCGGCCCGGCTGACCCCTATCGCGGCAGGGCCTGAGCGCCCTGCTGCTAGCCTCGCGCCTCGTGTCGGACCTCCAGAGCACGATCGGGCAGTGGCATCAAGGCGAGCGGCGCCTCGCGCAGGCTCCCATCGAGCGCGCCCGAACGCTACAGATGATCATCGACGTCATAGTCGCCGAGCTTCGAAGGCGGCTCGGCGGCAGGTTCTCTGCTCAGGAGCTGTCCGAGCTCTACGCGCGTGGGAGCACCTGGTGCCTGCAGTTGGCGATGCAGACGGCTCCCGACGACGCCTGGGCCTGGGACAGTGCGATCGTGGTCGATGCGGCGTTTGCGCGCTACCTGCGCGAGGCTGCCGACTATGCCGGGGGGCGGCTGATCGTCGCCGAGGGCTGACGCCGCCGGCCGCGCGAGCGCGGCGACCCCCCTACTCTGCGCCGGCGCGGCGAATCACGATCTGGTCCTCTCCGACGGTGACCGTGACCGGCCGGTGCCCAGCCCAGTGCTCGGCGTAGATGGGGTTGTCCTGGATCGCCGGATCGAGCCACAAGCCGTAGCCCTCTTCGCCGTGGTCGAACGTGCCCTCCAGAAGCTCGGAGCCGCGCGATCCTGACTTGCGTCCACGCCGTCCCCGCCTCCTGCGAGCGCTCGCCGGGGCGCCCTCGCCCTGCGATGACTCCTCGCCCTCGCCGTCGCCCTCGCCCTCGCCCTCATTCTCGGCCTCGGCTTGCGCCTGCGCCTTGGCTCGCTCTGCCTCCATCGCCGCCTCCAGTTCCGCGGCTATCAGCTCATCGTCCTCGGCTCTGAGGTCGATCTCCTCGGGGTAGGCGGGCGCGGTCCCGTTGCCCTCAACTGAACTCTCCTCCCCGATCAGATCGTTCTGGCGCTTGAACTGCTCGATCTCCTGGACGGGGACTTCGAGCTGGTGCGCGACCCACGCATCGGTGCGCCCCTGCCGCACCCAGCTGCGGATCTGATTCAGATGCGGGCGCAATGATCTACGAGCCATGGCCGGATCGGGAGACTAGCGCATGCGCGGACGCGCCGGCGTTCGGTCGCCACGGAGACTATGCTTGCGGTAGGGCGAGACGGGGGGCGATCTCAGCCCCGATTCCATCGTCAACGGAGAAGGGTGCAGCAATGCTGGTTCTTACGCGCAAGCCAAACCAGAGCATCATGATCGGCGACGAGATCGAGGTGTCCGTTCTGTCCGTGGCCGGCGAAAAGGTCCGTATCGGCATCCACGCTCCCCAAGACGTGCCCGTGTTCCGCACGGAGATCTATGTCGAGGTCGGGCGCGAGCAGGCTCCAGGCAGCGCGCCGTCCGAGGAAGGCATGCAAGAGGTCGAGGACGCTCTCGACAGACTGCGCGAGCCCTCCTGAGGGCGCGGGCTCAGCTCAGCAGCAGATACAGCGTGCGGAACATCACGACCGTGACGATCGCGGCCGTGAGGATCAGGGTGAGGACCAGCAGCACGAAGCGCACCGAGCCGCGTTTGTGACGGCGGTCGGTCTCGCGCTTGATCGTGCGCTGCTCGGCGGTCCTGCGCAGCGATGCGCGCCGGTGCCGCTCGATCGAGATCTCACGAGCAAAGGCCTGCTCGATCTCAGCCAGGCTCTGGCGCATCCTCATGACTTTTCCTACGCTACCGGCGCCTTGCCCTCGGCGCGCTCGTACACCTTGATGAAGCGCAGGTAGTTCTCGGCGATCTGGGCGGCTCCGGTGGAGCGTTCGATCTTGCCGTCGACGTATTCCTTGAGCGGGTTCCACCAGATCGAGCGACCGATCGCAAACCCGACGAACCCGTCGACCGGAGCGGCCTGCTCGAGCCAGTGATCGACCTTCGCGTCGTCGGCGCCACGTCCGAGCACGACGCAGACGACGCCGTCACGGCCCCCCGAGCGCGCCTGGGCGGCGAGCATCTCGCAGTCGGAGCGCTCGTCGACGCCCTCGATCTTCCAGATGTCAACCTCGATGCCGAAGTCCTGGATCGCGGCGATCGCGCGTCGCATCAGCTCGGGCCGGAGCTCTGCGTCATAGCGATCGGAGCTCCCGTCGACCGACTCCAGCTGCGCCTCCTCGGCGGGGACGAGCAGCTCGAACAGGAACTTGCGGTCGCGTCCGTGGAGCCAGTCCGACAGCCTCTTGAGCTTGGTCAACTGCTCGCGGTTGGCCTGGAGGTCGCCGTCGGGGTTGTAGCGCACCAGCACCTTCGTGAAGTCGGGGTCGAAGCGCTCGATGTGCTCGCCGAAACCCTCGCCGTACTCGAAGTCGAACATATTCTGGCCGCTGCGCTCCGCCGGCATCGCGAGCTTCAGGCCCCGCTCTCGCGCCTGCGAAGGGACCGCTCCGCCGAACTGCTCGTCTACGAGCACGCCCGTCACGGAAGGGTCGGCGCCCGCGGCGACCGCCCGCTCGAGACCCTCGAAGATCAGGTGCTTGGCGTCGGCGATCATCGCTGTCTGCTCAGGGTCAGGCTGTCCCTCGATGCCGAAGAACTTCTTCTGGAACGAGCCGCGGTGGTCGAACGCGAGGATGTAGAGCTTCTTCTCGTAGCCGAGTTGCATCGAACGGTTTCCTTTGGGAGTCGCTGACGGCGCCTCGCCGATGCGCCTGCGCGGTGTCTGCTCGGGAGCGGCGAGGACAGCGCAACTCTATCGCTGGAGCGCCTTTTGGGGGCCGACAGGCGGGCTGGATGGGCAACGTAGAATGAACTTGATGCCCTCAGGCGCTGATCTGTTCGTCGTGTGCAAGAAGTGCGGATCGGAGGTCAGCCCGTACGTGACAGAGTGTCCGTACTGCGGCAACCGCCTGCGACGCCGCGCGCCGAAGCTCCCGCGCGAAGGCCGCTCGCGCTCGATCGGGCTCAGGCTGTGGCGCCGGCGCTCGCTGGGCCGCCTGCGCCGGGGCGAGATCGCGGGCGTCAGGGCCGATTCGCCGCCGTACGCGACGGTTGCGCTCGTGGCTGGCAGTTGCGGCTTGTGGATCGCCTCGCAGGGCGACTATGTCAGCCTCGGCAAGCTGATCCTGGCGGGGCCTCTTCATGGAGATTGGTGGCGGCTGTTGACGAGCCCGTTCGTCTATGGGTCTGGCTTCTCGGCCGGGCTCTTCATGTTCGCGACGCTGCTGGCTATAGCGATCTTTGGATGGTTGCTCGAGCGTCACCATGGACCGATCGTGGTGCTTGCGTTGTTCTTCGCCGCGAGCGTGACCGGCGGGCTGGCGGCGGAGGCGGTCTATGCCTCCCCGGTCGTGACGGGCGCCAACGCGGCGGCCTTGGCTCTTCTCGCGGCGTGGGCCGCGTCCGACCTGCTGACGGCACGAGAAGGCGGCTACTACGAGGGCGACCTGCTCGGCGCGGCGGCGATTGCCGTGGTTCTGCTTGCGATGCCGTTCGCGCGTCCAGAGGCGAGCTGGCTGGCGGGCGTGACGGGCGGCGTTCTCGGCCTTTTGCTGGGTCTCGGCCTGAGCAAGGTCCGGACCGCATGAGGGCCGCAGTAACCGCACCCGGCTCTGGGGCCGGCCCAACTCTACGCATCGAGGCTGATGCGGCCATATCATGGACGGCCTGCCCGATCGTCCCCGAAAGAGGAGCACTGAGATGCAGATTCGCTTTCTCGGCCACGCGGCGTTTGAGCTCACCGACGGCGATACGTCGGCTCTGATCGACCCGTTTCTGACCGGCAATCCGAAGGCGGCGGTCGAAGCCGATGAGCTGAGCCCAGATGCGATCCTGCTGACGCATGGCCACGCGGATCACTACGGCGACACGGTCGGGATCGCAAAGCGCACCGGGGCGCACGTGGTCGCGATCGTCGAGATCGCAAACGAGCTTGGGGAAGAAGGCGTTGGAAACCTTCATGACCCCAACCTCGGCGGCACCGTCGAGCTGCCGTGGGGATCGGCGAAGCTGGTGCCGGCCTGGCACACCTCGACCACGCCGAAGGGGACCGTCAACACGCCCGCAGGATTGATCGTGAAGTTCGCCGATAAGACGATCTACCACCTCGGCGACACCTGTCTGTTCTCCGACCTGGAGCTGATCGCCAAGCAGAACGGTCCGATCGACGTGGCGCTGATGTGCATCGGCGGCCACTACACGATGGATCGCCACGATGCCGTTCAGGCCGCCAGGCTGATCGGCGCAAAGCAGGTGATCCCCTGCCACTACAACACGTTCCCGCCGATCGAGACAGACGCGCAGGCGTTCAAGGCCGATGTGCAGGCGCAGGGCGTATCCGAGGTGATAGTGCTCGACCCAGGCGAGACGCATTCGTTATGACGATGACCCATGCCGTCGTCTTGATCGAGGCCGAGCGCGACGCGCTGTCGACGCTTGGCGGCGAGCTGGCGGACGTGGAGGGAGTCGCGGAGGCTTATTCGGTCACGGGCGAGTGGGACTTCGTCGCGATCGTAAGAGTCCCTGACCATGAGCAGCTTGCGAGCGTCGTGACGGCAGGGATTGGCAAGCTGGGAGGGGTGGTTCGTACGCAGACGATGGTCGCGTTCGCCGCCTTCTCCAGACACGACCTGGAGGCTCTGTTCTCGATCGGCGAGTGAGAGCGCCTGCCGATGACGCCCCCTCGATGACGCCGATTCCTCTAGAGCCCCAGTACGGTCCTACGCTCGGCCGCCTGCTCGAGCCGCGCTGGCGTGGGGCGAGTCCTATGGCCAAGACGATCGTGATCGCGATCGGGGTGGGCCTGCTGGCGGGGGCGCTCGCGCTCGTGCTGAGCCTGCTCGACGCCGAATACTCGAGAGGCGGGCGGGTACCGTTCAGCTTCAAGTACAGGGGTCTGTATCGGACGGCGCCCGAGCCGGGGGGGTACGTGAGGGTCGCGACCAAGTCCGGCAGGCGACTGCTGGACTCTTATGAAGTTGCGCCGCTGCGGATTGAAGGCTATGGCGGCAGCGTGACCGGGGAGCTGCCGTTGGCCGCGAACGACTATGAGCGCGTGCTGGAGCGCCGCTTTGGGGGAGTACGCCTGGAAGGCGAGGGCAAGACGCGGATCAGCTCGACGTTGGCGGGCTATCAGGTCCTGTACAGAGCAGAGGTTTCGGGCCAGACGTTGTATGGGCGCGACGTGATGCTGTTGCCGGGCTCCGCAGGCGCTCGCGAAGGGGTCGTCATCGAGATGTTGAGCTCCGAACCGGCGAGCGTCTCGAGGCCTGTCGCGAGCTCTGGCCTGCTCGAACGGCCGCTGAAGACGTTTACGTTCGGCTAGCGCGAGAGGGAGCCGCCTTGGGGGCCGTCGCCTGTAGGCCCTTCGGTTGGGGCCCCGCTGGGCGATCCTGAGGAGCTGCCTGAGCCGCCTTCGGACGTCGGCGGGAGCGCTTCGTGTTCGGGAGTGGGACCGCTTCCTTCTTGGGTAGGCGGCGGAGGAGGCGTAGTCGGCTGGGTGGTCGACTGGCCTTCGGGCTGGGCGGCGCTGCCCCCAGTGGTGGCTGTCGTGCTGCTCGAGTCGGCGCCGGCCGTGCCCGCGCTCGATCCCGTCGCGGCATTGCCGGTGGCGCCTGGGGCGGCCGGGGGCGAGGACGGGAGTTGGGTCGTCTCTGTCGTTACTTGCGTCAGGGGCGGGGGCTGCTTGGCTGCGACGGCCGGCTTGGCGGCTGCGGGCGGGGGCGTGGCGGTCGAAGGGTCTGGCGTCGTGGATGTGGTCGTGAGGGCGACCTTCGCCTTGCGGGCGGCGTGGGCTCTGGACTTGTGGGCGCTCGGGCCGGCATGGTGGCTGGGCGAAGCGAGCGTGACGGGCTGAGCGCTCGAGCCGGTCACGATCGGCTGATCGGCAGTGGTAGATGCGGAGCCGACGCTTGCGACGGTTGCATGGTGGGAGCGTGGCGGGGGGCTCGTAACGTGGTCGGCCTCTACGGTTCCGGCGGTGACTATCGCGGCGACCGCGAGACCTGCGACGGCCTTGGTCGCGAGGGCGCTTGTGCCGGCGGTCAGCAGGCTTGTCGTCGCCGTCGCTCCGCTCATCGCTCCGCCCGCGGCGGCGCTTGCCCCGCCTGCTCCGGCCACATGAGCGCCGCCTGCTCCGGCGGTCGATCCGAGCTTTGTGAGCGCGAGCTTCTTGAGCAGCAGCAATGGCCCGACGGGGAGGATCGCGGCGAGCGCGACGTTGTTCTCCTTGAGCTGCTTGCGGAACGCGTGGCAGCGCACGCAGTCTCGGGCGTGACGGCGAACGGCGGGGCTCATCTTGACGAGACCCTCGGCGACTTCGCCCAGCTCTAGGCGAGCCTGCTCGCACGTGAGCTTGCGTGCCTCGGCGGCCTCGGCGAGCGAGATGCGGGCGCGCACGAGCAGGGACTTGACCGCCGGGACGGTCGTTTCCATCGCGTGGGCGATCTGCTCGTAGGAGAGGGCGTCGATCTCGCGCAGCAACAGGGCGGTGCGCTGGGTCTCGGCGAGCCGCCCTACGTCGTCGATCAGCTGGCGGAAGCTCTCGCGCCGCATGACCTTCTCGGCGGTCGATAGACCGTTGTCCGCGAAGTGGATGTCCATCGAGTCGACGCCGATCGCGCTTGCGCGGCGCAGATGGTTGAGCGAGCGGTTGCGGGCGATCCGGTACAGCCAGGGACGGACGTTGATCGGGCGCTCGTCGGCGAGGATCGCGTTGAAAGCGGCCGCGAAGACCTCCTGCAGAACGTCCTCGGCGTCCTCGCGCGAGCCGAGCATGTGCCGGCAGAAGGCGAGCAGCCGGGCGCGGTAGCGGGCGAACAGGACCTCGAACGCGGCGTGCTGACCCCGGCGGATCAGCGCGATGAGCCGCTCGTCGGACTGCAGGCGCATCAGCGCGGTCGGCCCCCGCAAGCCGGGCACAGCGGCGGGTTTTAGTGCTGAGACCTCCACGGACGGTCCTTTCGCTGCTGTTGCTCCTAAAGACACCGTACCAGGGGCCGAGTTGCGGTATTGCCGCACAACTGGTCCTCTTGCCGCATCGCTGCACGCGCTCGCTCACATCCCGGCGCAGGCGCTTGCGTAGACTGGCCCGACGGGATGCCCGGGTGGCGGAACTGGTAGACGCCGTCGACTTAAAATCGATAGTCCGAAAGGGCGTGTGGGTTCGAGTCCCACCCCGGGCATACATAGCCATGCAGAACACTCAAGAGAAGACAGGGGAGGCCGTCGAGCTCCATGGCGGGAGGCTGATCGCGCGCCGGCTGAAGGACAACGGCGTGTCCAAGCTGTTCACGCTGTCGGGCGGGCATCTGTTCTCGATCTATGACGGCTGTCGGGAGGAGGGCATCGAGATCGTCGATGTGCGTCATGAGCAGACGGCGGCCTTTGCGGCGGAGGGCTGGGCGAAGGTGACGCGGCAGGTGGGGGTCTGCGCGCTGACGGCGGGCCCGGGCGTGACGAACGGGATGAGCGCGATCGCGAGCGGACAGGCGAACCACACGCCGATGCTCGTGCTTGGAGGTCGGGCGCCGGCGTTGCGTTGGGGACAGGGCTCGCTGCAGGAGATCGATCATGTGCCGTTCGTGAGGCCGCTGTGCGAGCTCGCGGCGACCGCACAGAGCACCGCGGAGATTCAAGGACTGATCGATGATGCGCTGGCGGCGGCGATGGCTCCGCATGGGGGCCCGGCGTTCGTCGACTTCCCGCTCGATGTCGTGTTTATGTCGGCGCCGGAAATGGAGGCGGCAGGCATTGGCGGCGAGCGTCGCCGGAAAGGCGCCGACGAGGCCGAGGTCGAGCGCGCCGCACGCTTGCTGGCAGAAGCTGAGCGCCCGGTGGTGATGGCGGGCACCGATCTTTATTGGGGCGAGGGGGAGCGGGCCTTGTGTGAGCTGGTGCAGGAGCTGCGGATTCCGGTGTTCTTGAACGGGCTCGCCAGGGGGTGCGTCCCTGCGGACCACGAGCTGTTCTTCTCGAGGACACGCTCGATGGCGCTGAAAGACGCCGATGTGGCGCTGGTGATCGGCGTGCCGATGGACTTCAGGCTGGGCTTTGGAGCCGCGTTTGGGGATGAAACTTTTATCGTCGCGATCGACGTCGCCGAACCGGAGCGTCGGCATCCGCGCGAGCCGGCGGCGGAGCTGTATGGGGATTTGAGCGAGACGCTGGACGGGTTGCGGATCGCGGTCGGAAGGGGCGCCCTGGACAGCGAGCAGTGGATTGGGGCTCTGCGGGAGGCCGAGACCGAGAAGAGACAGGACGAGCGCGCGGAGATGGAGGACGGACGCGCGCCGCTGCACCCGATGAGGCTGTATGCGGAGCTCGGGAAGGTGCTCGATCGCGACGCGATCGTGATCGGCGATGGGGGCGACTTCGTGTCGTATGCGGGCAGGGTGATCGAAAGCTTCCAGCCTGGATGCTGGCTCGATCCGGGTCCGTTCGGGTGCTTGGGCACCGGGCCGGGATACGCGCTTGCGGCCAAGCTGGCTCACCCGGGGCGCCAGGTCGTGCTGCTGCTGGGGGACGGGGCGTTCGGCTTTGGGGGCATGGAGTTCGACACGCTCGCAAGACATGGCGTGAACGTGGTGGGGGTGATGGGCAACAACGGGATCTGGGCGCTCGAGAAGCACCCGATGGAGTTCCTGTATGGGTACTCGGTCGCTGCGGATCTGCGCCCCGCAACGCGCTATGACCAGGTCGTGGAGGCGCTTGGCGGCTACGGCGAGCTGGTGGAGCGCCCTGAGGATCTTGCGTCTGCGTTGGAGAGGGCGTTCGAAGCGGGTAGGCCTGCGCTCGTGAACGTGCTGACAGACCCGTCGGTTGCGTATCCGCGCCGGGCGAACCTGGCCTGACGGCGGGAGACAAAGACCGATCTGAAAGACGACGCGAGGAAGCCGCCCATAAAGGACGGCTTCCTCAGGGGGCTTGGCCTCGAGACGTAGGCAGGGGTGCTTGGCCTCGAGACCGATGGGTAGCCCTGGCTGCGGAACCGTCGATCGCCTCGACGTCACCAGGACCTGTAAACGGCTGTTAGGACACGCGGCAGTGCCCCGTGCCTTGTGCCGATAGCTTGGCATTCGGCAGAGGGCATCGATCGCTTAGCTAGGGCGCCGATGTTCGAACAAACGTCCAGTCAGATGACCCCAGCGAGAGTGAGGGCGCCGCCGCGGAGGATGTCGTGCTCTGAGACTTCGATGCGGTCGAGGTCGAATGCTCGGATCGCCTCGCTGAGGAGGATCATGCCGGCGACGATCGTGGGGGCGCGATCGGGGTGCAGGCCGACGACTTGGCGGCGCTGCGCTTCGGTCATGTCGGCGAGGCGGGCGATCAGGAGCTCGACGGTCGCGAGCAGGAGGGGGTAGCCGTGGACGCGGTTGGGGTCGTATGGATCGAGCTCCTGGTCGATCGCGGCCGCGGACGTGGGTGTACCGGCGACGGCGATCCCGCGGGCGATGCCGACGCGCTGCTCAGGCGGGAGGGCGTCGAGGAAGAGCGAGCGTGTGTCCGCCGCGAGTTGCTGGAGCTCCTCGGGAGTTGGGGGATCGGAGTGGATGTGGCGCTCGGTCATGCGTAGGACGCCTGCTTGGACGGAGACGTGAAAGGAGGCGGAATGGTCGGAGCCGACGATGAACTCGGTCGAGCCGCCGCCGATATCGATGACGACGGTAGGCTCGCTGGGCGAGCGGCTGTGCTCGCTCATCGCGCCGAGGAACGTCATCTGGGCCTCTTCGTCGCCGGAGAGGATGCGGGCGTGCAAGCCGAACTGAGATCGGACTTGCTCGGTGAAGGCGACTCCGTTGGAGGCGTCTCGGACGGCCGAGGTCAGGACGGCGAGGTTGGCGTCGCAGCCGTGGTGGGCGACGGTGTCGCGGTAGACGGCGAGCGTGGAGAAGACGCGGGCGATCGCCTCCTCGGAGAGGGTCCCCCCTTGATCGACTTGATCTCCGAGCCGGGTGACGCGGGACTCGCGATGCAGTTCGAGGACTGCGCCGCTGGAAGGATCGACGTCGGCGATCAGCAGGCGGGTCGAGTTGGTCCCGATGTCGATGACCGCAGCGCGCATAGGTCGGGCATCGTAGAGCGCGCCGAGTCTGTGCGGCACCCTGCAATCGGCGTTGCCGGCGTTGCGCCCCGTGCCCTCCTGCCCCTTTGGCCGCGAGTCCGGCGCCCTTTTGATCGCAATGACCGACCGCCTCCCCTGCGCCCCCCGCAAGCGCAAATGCAGACTTCCTTGCCCCCTGGAACGGGTAGCCGATGTCTGCTAGAACATGGGATGCGACGCGGGGTGGAGCAGTCTGGTAGCTCGTCGGGCTCATAACCCGAAGGTCGCGGGTTCGAATCCCGCCCCCGCTATATACGAATACCCCGACCGTTCGGTTGTTTCGTGGGTCGGGGTTTCGTCTTTCGTGAGCATGTCAGGGCGCACGGTCGCTGATATCTCCAGTGTCTTGCGGGGCTTGTCGTAGGTCGCGCTGATCTGGAACGCCGAGTAGATATCGATTAGTTCGCTGGGCGCGGCCGTCCGTAGCATTGGTCGCAGGTCGGGGATCGCGTCGAGCATCGCGAGTATCTCGTCGGGGTGTGTGTCTGTGGGGCGCTGGGACCGGATGGTCTTGAGTGCGTCCTCGACTGCTGCGTGGCGGCTGCCCAGCTCTTCGATGCGTCGTGTGGCTGCTGCGATGACGGGGTGGCGGGGATCGTCGTGCTCCTCGAGGCGGAGTGTCTGGCGGTAGATCGCGCGTTGGAGTTGTTCAGCCTCCTGTGTCAGCTTGCGCTCCTCGTCGTCGTGCTCTTGCCAGTCGGCGGCGGCTGATTTCGCCAGCTCGGCCTTCAAGAGGCTGAGGCGGTTGGGGCCGAACAAGCGTCGGCCCATGAAGTCGAAGAGGTAGGGGATGATCTTCTCTTCCTTGATCCCGAGCGCGCGGGGGTGCCCGGCGGCGTCTGCGGCGATGCTCCCGCGGTGGTAGACGAAGCGACAGCGATACCAGTTCTTTCCCTTCTGGTGGCTGCCCTCCATGCGGCGTCCGCAGAGTCCGCAGCGCACCCGACCACGCAGAGGGTATAGGCGTCCAGCGCGTGGAGTGAGGCGCTGGCCGTAGGTGTGCGAGGCAGGTCGCCGAGGGTGGTTTGTGTTGCGATTGGCTCGCTCCTCGACCATCTCGGAGAGTGCGAGAGGCACGATCGCCTCGTGTGTCGGGGTTGGGCTCCAGATCCACTCGGTGCGGGGTCGGATCAGCGGGCGGCCTTTGCGCTTGTCGTGGCGGTTCCAGACGTTGTACCCGGTGTACTTGGGGTTGCGGAGCATCGACTGGATCTGTGACTTGCTCCAGGTTGGTGGTAGATCGTTCTCGTCCTTGGGGTTGCGCGCTGGGGCGGGGTAACGCTGCAGGTCGCGGTTGAGCTTGTCGCAGATCGCGCTCAGCCCGAGGAGGTGGATGCAGTAGTCGGTGAAGATCATCAAGACGATGGCGGCGCGGATCGGTTCGGGGATAAGCCGGTGCTTACGCTTTCCTTCACGTGCCTTGCTCGGGTTGGGGTGCGGGTGGGGCTCGAGCTGGTAGCCGTAGGGGACGGGGCCGCCGGGGTGCCAGCCCTGGCGGACGCTCTCCTCCATGCCGCGTCGGCTCTTTTCGAGCAGGTCCCTCACGTACCACTCGGCGACGCCCTGCTTCACTCGCCGGGTGAGGATCGCCGTGGCGTTCCCGGTCATCGGCTCGTCGGCGGCGAACAGGCCGACGCCGAGGCCCTCCAGTTCCTGCTCGACCCTGGTTGAGTCGGCGGTCATTCGGGAGAGCCGGTCGATGCTCTCGACGATCACCGCGTCGAAGTGTCCCTTGGCAGCGTCCCGCAGGAGCTCATTGATGCCGCCGTTGCGCGGTACGGAGACGTTCAATGATGAGCCGTCGGCACCGTTGCCGCGGATGTCGAGGCTCTTGCGTCCACTCTCGATATCCCAGTAGTGGGCGGTGATCTCGTCGCCGAGCGGCCGGATGATCGTCTCGCAGCTCGTCAACTGGCGCGGGATCGACAACGAGGGGTCCTGCGCGTCGTCGGTCGAGGTTCGGCCGAAGTAGGCGTACCTCATCGCATCACTCTTGGGCGCTCGTGGCCTTGGCCTCGGCTGCTCGGCGCAGCAATCTGACGATCACGGCGAGCTGGCGATTGGCGATCTCCTCGGTACCGTCGCCTTCGAGCGGCAGGACTTTGACCGTGACGGTCAGCCCATCGGCCTGCGTGTCTGAGCCACCGGGCGCGGGAGCGCGCTGGCAGGCAGAGCGACGGCTCGATCTCCGTAGTACGGCTGATTGTTTGCGGGCTCGGTTCGATGCGTCCACGTCTACCTCGATCCGGGAGAAGTCTCAAGTCCGATGCCGCTGAGGACTCCGCCGGGCCGCCTGGCAGCGCGGGCCTTGGCGAGACCAGTGCGTGATCCGGGCTCGGGCGATAGGCACGTAGGCCGCTTCGCGCTCGATCCCGAGGAAGCGCGCGCCCTCAAGCAGAGCGGCGGCGCCGGTGCTGCCCGAGCCGGCGAATGGGTCGAGCACGAGCCCGCCTGGCGGGGTGAGTAGCCGCACGAGCCAGCGCATCAGGTCGATCGGCTTGACGGTCGGGTGGATGTTCGCGACCGGATGGTCCTCGCAAAGCTGCTCGTTGCGGGCGCCGATCTTGAAGGTCTGCACGACCCGGCGAGGCAGCGCCTCGCATCCGGCGTCGCGCTCCCGGCGGGACGCCTTCGCTGCGTAGAAGAAGCGATGGCGCTCCCCGAGCAGTCCGATTGGGCAATCGGGTTCGCATTGGGCTCCGTTGCATGACTCGCCGTGCGAGAGGAGCAGGTTGGCTGGCCATCTCCCCTGCGGGCTGGCGGTGATCCGGCGGCCGTGCGCGCGTCCTTCGGTCGGGCAGTCCTGCTGCGAGAGCTCGACGCGACAGGCGTCGATGTTCATCGCGCCGGTGCCGTGCTCGGCGAGGTTGTGCTCGGTGCTGCCGTCGAGCGGTCGTCGTGCGAGCATGATCGGCTCCCAGGCGGGCTTCAGGCCCGTGCCGAGTCCGCCTGGGAGGACACGGGTCGCGGGGTATCCCTGGCCTTGTATCCACATGAGGACGTCGCGGAGTTCGAGCCCGGCTTCTTCGAGGCCGCGTGCCAGGAGGTGGAAGGTGCGCGGTGCGGCGAACGCAGCGAGGTGGCCGCCGGGCTTGAGTACCCGCAGACACTCTGCGCTCCACTGTGCGCTGAAGCTCTGAAACGCCGCGCTCGGGTCGGCGTTGGGAGCACGCCGTCCGGGCTTATGCGCCGGGTCGAGCGCGCTGGGCCGGTCCCATGTCATGTTGTTGAAGTTGATGCCGTATGGCGGGTCGGTGATGATCACATCAACGCTCGCGGCATCGAGCGTCGGGAGCGCCTTCAGGCAGTCGGCGTTCTTGATCTGCCAGCGTCGCGGGCGACTCGCTCGCCGCGACCTGCCGGCTCGGGTCTGCCCGTTATTGGATCGCGCGGAAGCCATGCTCACTCCTCCTCTGCTTGTGATTGGCCGAGCCAGTCGACGGGCTGTTCGGGCTGCTCGGCGGAGATGAAGATCGGCGCGAACGGACCCCGCTGGGTGAGATCGTCCAGGGTCACGAAGGACACGGGGATAGTGCCGAGGTGGTCCTTCGCTGGGTCGGAGTGGTGCAGCGCGAGGGTGCGCTGGATGCGCTGGTGCATGCGCTCGCGCGGCTGGTCGGCGAGGACGATCAGTAGGTGCGGGAAGGAGCGGTAATGGCTGCGCCATAGCGGCTCGGGCTCCTCCTCGCCGGGTGTGCTCGGTGGCGCGTAGTAGCGAAGCCTGGTGTAGCGCGTGATCTTGCTGGCGAGCTGCTCCGCTGGGCGGGCGGTGCCACGGTCGAGCTCGATCCACCGCTGGTGCAGCGTGATCGCGCCGTCTTTGTCGACCTGGAGATACGTCAGCAGCGCGTCGGCGATCACTAGCTCGGCGGGCCGTCGTCCTCGCCAGGGGGAGATAGGGTGCGCGATCTCGTGCCGCCAGGAGTCAGGGCCGCACTCATCCTCCCGCTCGCGCGCGGCCTTCACGAACGCGATGCCGACGTCGTTGACCGCGATGGTGTGCGCGCGCAGCGGCCCTTCGGCCTGCGCGCAGGTCGGCACGCGCCTGCGCGGCTCGGCGCGCGGTCCCGCGGTCTCGACGGCGTCAGCACCGGCCTCGGTGAGAAACCAGTGCGAGAGCCTGCCGGGGGCCTGTACACGGTCGACGAGCTGCCGGTCTAGGAGCAGCCGCAGGACACGCCGCGCCCAACCAACGTTGTCATCGGGTGTGTGCAACGCGTGGAGCTGAGCCGTGGTCAGCAGCCGGTGTTGGTAGAGGCTTGCCAGCATCGCGGGTGCGATCGGGGGCAGCGGCCGGTCGTGCGCGGGTCGGGCGCTCACGCTCTACTCCTCGGTGTCCGCAGGCTGTCGAGGGGGGTCCGGCTCAGAGTCCTCGCGGTGCCCCTGCTTCGCCCTCTCGTGCTTGTGGTGCCTGTCGTGGAGTGCGTGCGCTGGTGGTGGGAGCTCGCGGGCGCAGGTGCTCGCCAGGGCTGCTCGGCGTTACGGCTGGAGCGCTCGGGGCTCGCATCCTTCTCTTTTCTCCCGCTTTCGAGGTGCTGCTTGATGCGCTCATCGAGGGTGTC
The DNA here is from genome assembly GCA_027306855.1 of Solirubrobacterales bacterium. Taxonomy (GTDB): domain Bacteria; phylum Actinomycetota; class Thermoleophilia; order Solirubrobacterales; family Solirubrobacteraceae; genus Palsa-744. The sequence continues at coordinate 64,302 of DAHUYZ010000007.1, forward strand.
CAGAGCGCTGATGGTCTCGGTGGCGTTCGTCCTGCCGGATGCCTCATCGATGATCGGCTGAATGTCGGGGATCGCCTCGGGCTTGAACGATTCGGCGAAATGCTCCTCCACCGATTCGTTGCCGAACAGGAAGGGGTGGGTCAGCTGCCCCTGGTGGGTGACCTGCGCGATGAAGGTTCTACGCGGCAGCGCGGTGATCGCGCTCGCGGGAGGGTCGCCGCCCCACTCGCGGGCGATCAGCCCGGCGGCGTGCGCGTTCAGCGCGGTTGTGATCAGGTGCGAGCGGTTGGTCGTGAGCGCGTTCAGCGTCTCCTTGATCAGCCGCTCGGGGTTCTGGTTGAGCAGAAAACCCTTGATGGCAAACTTGGCGGTCTGCTCCAAAAGGCCCGCGAGGTTCCCTGAGCTCGCGCCGTCGAACACCTGGATCTCGTCCAGGAAGACGTAGAACGGCACCCGCTTGGCGGGGTCGATGTGCGCGCGGCCCTTCGCGGCGTGCAGCAGGTCGAACACGAGCAGGTTCGCGACCAGCCGGTCGCGGGCTCCTCCGGCGCCGGGGCAGGCGAGCACGATCCTGCGCTGGTTCATCGCCTGGGCGATGTCGTAGCTGGAGGTCTGCGCGCCGAGCAGCGCCGCGAGCTGCGTTGACGAGCGCAACCTGTCGATGAGGTTCGTGACGGGCGTAATCGCCTCTTCTGAAAGGCGTGGGAAGCGCTCGGTGAAGAATTGCCGCCGCGCCGGGGAGAGGTGCGGCAGGGCGGCGGCGAGCCAGTCGGGGTTGCCGAGGATGCTCGGTATCTGGAAGATCGTCGGCTGCAGGCCCTCGGGCAGGACCGTGGCGAGCTCGACCAGCGCCGCGGTTGCCTGAGTCGTCAGGGTCAGCGCGCGGTTGTTGCGCTCTCCCCATTGCAGGGCGCTGGCGAAGGAGTCGACGATCGCCTCGACCCTTCGCTCGCCCGCCTCGGCGTCGAGACCGCGGGCGGCGAGAAGGTTCCAGCCGGGCTGTCCCTCGCGCGAACGCGGGCCGACGAGGTCAAGCTCGATCACGCGCTCGGCGAGCCCTTCCTCGTCGGCGAGGCAGCTCTTGATCCGTGTGATCGCGTCCTGGTGGGGGTCCAAGAACAGGCCGCCGTGCCCGGCGCGGACGAGGTGCAGGAATTGCGTGAGCGCGAGCTCGGTCTTCCCCCAACGGCTCCTCCCAGCCGTATAGGTGAAGAACGAGTCCTCAAGGCGCAGCCCGACACGTCGCGGGCCGCTCTCGCCATCGACGGTGCCGAGCGGCACAAGATCGGCCTGCCCGCCAAATGTCGGAAGGGTCTTCGGCGCGGGGTAGACCGCCGGGCCGAGCCGCAGCACGTCCGGGGCCGCGCAGTGAACGCTCGGAGGCTTCAGGAACCCCGCCATCTCGCGCGCGCTGACGAGCCCTCGGCGCGTCGGGTGGAACAGTCCGGTCCGCATCCGCCGGTCAAACCACGCGCGCTGGCCGGGGAGGTCCGATCCGGCGAACGCGAGCCCCAACAGGCGGACGCCGACGACGCGCAGGGAGTTCGCCGCCGCGAAGCCGTCGAAGCATCCGAGCAGACCCTGCAGGCAGGAGACCGCTCGGCCCTTCTGCGGGCTTGAGCAGCGAATCAGGATCTGCAGGCGAAACAGCGGCTCGGCTTGCAGCAGCTTCGCGCCGACCTCCTCCCGCACCGCGCGCTCCTCGACCGTTTCCGTCGGCTGGCGGCGACCCACCCGCGGCGCCCCAAACGTCCCGGCCTGCTCGCGGGCGCTGGCCCGCTCGTCGCGGCGGCGAGCCTCACGCAGCAGACGGCGACGCAGGCGCCTGCGAGTCGCCGGGACCGCGGGAAGAAGATCAATCGCGATCTCCGCCTGCTCACCACGCCCAGGATCAAGAGCGGCGAGGACCCGCGCGAAGCTCTGCAACGGATCGGGGCTCAACGGGAGATGCGCGAGCGGTTCGCTGCTCGCCCGCGCCAACCGCAGCTCCGCCCGCACCACCTCCACCGTCTTCTCCGGCGCTGGCTCGTCCTCGGTGGCTGGCTCGGGATCGGGCTCGATGACGTGCGCCTGCACCCGGTCAAAGACACCCAGCGCGGAGCGGAGCGCCGGCAGCGCCCGCTCGGGCGCGCTGAGCGAGTAGCGCATCCGGCCCTCCGGGTCAGTGTCGAGCAGCACACGCACCGCTCGCGCGCGCGGATCGACCCAGCCGCCGACGAGCCGGCACACACGCGAGAGCTGCGCGGCGCACCGCAGCACAGCATCGAGCGAAGGGTCGAACGAGTCAGGGGCGAGCACGACTAGCCGCGTGCGAGAGGCAAGCGAACGACGAGTAGCGACGACACGACCCGCGAGCAGCACGAGCGACA
>DAHUYZ010000080.1 GCA_027306855.1 Solirubrobacterales bacterium
GCTCCTACGCGCCGACGTTCTGACGTGCTCGCCGGATAGGGTCTGCGCGCAATGCTCGCCGTGACCGCATACGACGTGGTGCTCGCCATCCACATCATGGGCGTGGTGGTGGCGTTTGGGGTGGTGTTCGCCTACCCGATCATGTTCGCCCTGGCTGCCAAGCACGACCCGCGCAGCCTGCCGCTGATCCACAGGATCGAGACGGTGGTGGACCGAGCGCTCGTGAACGGCGGCTTGGTCGTGATCGTCGGCGCCGGGATCTTCTTGGCGAGCGACGGCAAACACTGGAGCGAGTTCTTCGTGCAGTGGGGCCTGGGCGCGGCGATCGTGATCGGGGCGCTCGTGGGCGCGGCGATGATCCCAGCCTCCAAGAAGGCCCAGAAGCTGGCCGAACGCGACCTCGCCGCGGGAGACGGGGCGACGATGAGCGAGGAGTACCGCGCGGTCACCAAGCGCCTGGCGACGGTGGGCAGCCTGCTGAGCGGCCTCGTGGTCGTAACGATCCTGTTCATGGCCATCAAGCCGTAGACGCCCAGAGATCGTCCGGTGACGAAACCGGATCGCCATGCGGGCCCGGGTAACCTGGTCACATGAGCGAGGGCTATCGAGTCGCGGTCGTCGGCGCCACCGGACAGGTGGGGACGCTGATGCTCAAGCTGCTGCGCGAGCGGGCGTTCCCCGTGCGCGAGATCGTGCCGTTCGCATCCGAGCGATCGGCAGGCAAGGAGATCGAGGGTGTTGGTCTCGTGCAACCGCTCAGCGAGGAGACGATCAAGGGCTTCGACTTGGCCCTGTTCTCAGCGGGCGGCTCCACCTCTGGCGAGTGGGCCCCCCGCTTCGTAGAGGCGGGCGCAGTGGTAGTGGACAACAGCTCGCGCTGGCGCATGAACGATGAGGTACCGCTCGTCGTCGCCGAGGTCAACCCCGACGCCCTTGGCGACCACAGCGGGATCGTCGCCAACCCCAACTGCTCGACCATGCAGATGGTCGTCGCCCTGAAGCCGCTCCAGGACGAGGCCGGCATCGAGCGGCTGGTGATCTCCACCTACCAGGCCGTGTCGGGGACAGGCAAGAAGGCCGTGGACGAGTTGCTCGACCAGTCGCACGCGTTGCTGCACGACATGGAGCCCCCAGTACCCGAGGCGTACGCGCACCAGATCGCCTTCAACGCCCTCCCTCACGCCGGCAGCTTCGCCCCAGGCGACGACCACACCGACGAGGAGCGCAAGCTCATCAACGAGACGCGCAAGATCCTTGGCGACCCCTCGATCAAGGTCAGCGCCACGTGTGTACGCGTGCCCGTCGTCAACAGCCACTCCGAGGCGGTCAACGTGCAGACGCGCGACGATCTCTCTCCCGAGCAAGCACGCCAGCTACTCGAAGCGGCGCCGGGCGTGACGGTAGTAGACGATCCCTCCCAAGCGCTCTATCCGCTGGCCACCAAGGCAAGCGGCAGCGACGAGGTGTTAGTCGGGCGCATCCGCCGCGACCCAGGCCACGAACGCGCGCTGGACATGTGGATCGTCGCCGACAACCTGCGCAAGGGCGCGGCCACCAACGCGGTCCAGATCGCCGAGTTGCTGCACCAGCGCGGATTGATCGAGTCGCAACGGGCGCCCGCGGCGGCCTGAAGGAATAGCGGCGTCGCGCGCGAACAGGGGAGGCGATGAGCGTCTCCTCGGAGGTCAAGCGCACCCTCGTCAAGTCCCCGCCGGAGCTGTGGAGCGAACTGGGCGACCTCGAGTCGCTTGCGCGCCACCTGGGCGATGTCGGCGAGATACAGATCAAGCGCACCGAGCCAGAGCGCGCTTTGGACTGGGAGGCTGACGGCGCAAGCGGCAGCGTGCGGCTGGAGCCGTCGGGTTTCGGCACGAAGGTGACGCTGTCACTCACGCGCGAGCCGCACGAGCTTGCCACCTCCCCCGAACCCGAGCCCGAGCCCGAGCCCGAGCCTGTGACTGCGGAGCCCCCCGTGATCGCGGAGTCCGTGACCGAGGCGCCTGCGGCCACGGAGCCCACGGCGGACCAACCCATCGCCGAGGCCGAGCCGGCGATCGAGGTCGAGCCGGAATCGGAGAGTGTTGTCGAGGCCGAGCCAGAGCCGGAGCGGCGTCGCGGTTTTTTCGCCCGACTGTTCGGCCGCAAAGCGCTCATCGATTCCGAGCCGGCGGCCGCCATCGAGGCCGATGAGGAGATCAAGCCAGAGTCGGCCGTCTTGAAGGTCGAGCCGATCCAGCCGGAGCCCATCGCAGCCGAGCCGGAGCCGACGATCGCGCCAGAGCCGACGCCTGGGCCCGAGCCCGTCGCCGATGTTGCTGTCGACCTCGCCGCGCTAGAAGCTCAGATGTCCGAGCAGGACGAAGCTCTCTTGACCGCGATACTCGACCGCCTCGGCGCAGCACATCACCGGCCGTTCTCGCGTTCATAGTCGCGAGCCGACCCGCGCATAGCCCGAGCCGACTTCGGCGGATAACATCCGCCGCCGGATGTCAACCGGTTCGCACAGCAGGGAGTCGAGCGCGGCGCGCCTTGCCGCTGCGCGGCCCAAGCACAAGCACGAGCCGCGGCAGGCGGCTCCAGAGACCTACGAGGAGAAGCTCGCCCAACTCAAGGAGCTGCGCGAAGCGGCGCTGCACTCGGCGCCGGAGGCCGAGGAGAAGCAGCACGCCAAGGGCAAGTACACGGCCAGAGAGCGGGTGGAGAAGCTGCTCGATCCCGGGTCCTTCCAGGAGCTCGACACGTTCGTGCGCCACCGCACCCACGACTTCGACATGCAGAAGAACAGGCCCTGGGGCGACGCGGTCGTGACCGGCCACGGCACGATCGACGGGCGGCGCGTATGCGTGTTCAGCCAGGACTTCACGGTCTTCGGCGGCTCGCTCGGCGAGGTGATGGGCGAGAAGATGTGCAAGATCATGGACCTCGCCGCCAAGATCGGCTGCCCCGTGATCGGTATCAACGACTCCGGCGGCGCCCGCATCCAGGAGGGCGTCGTCTCGCTCGGCTCCTACGGCGACGTGTTCCTGCGCAACGTGCGCTCTTCGGGCGTCATCCCCCAGATCAGCCTCATCATGGGCCCCTGCGCGGGCGGCGCGGTCTACTCGCCGGCGATCACCGACTTCATCTTCATGGTCAAGGAGACCTCGCACATGTTCATCACCGGCCCAGACGTCATCAAGACGGTGACCGGCGAGGAAGTCGAGTTCGAGGAGCTCGGCGGAGCGATGTCCCACAACACCAAGTCCGGCGTCGCCCAGTTCGCCTCAGACGACGAGGACGCCTGCCTGGAGGACTGCCGCTACCTCTTGAGCTTCCTGCCCCAGAACAACCTGCAGACGACGCCCCGCGTGGCGCCGACCGACGACCCGCTGCGCATGGACCCGGAGCTCGACCACGTCGTCCCGGACAACCCAAACAAGCCATACGACATGCGTGCCGCGGTGCGCCTGATCGTCGATGACCAAGATTTTTTCGAGGTCCACGAGCACCACGCCAAGAACATCATCTGCGGGTTCGCGCGCCTCTACGGGTACTCGGTCGGGATCGTCGGCAATCAGCCCAACCAGCTGGCTGGGGTCCTCGACATCGACGCCTCCGCCAAGGCCGCCCGCTTCGTGCGCACCTGCGACGCCTTCAACATTCCGCTGATCACGTTCTGCGACGTGCCGGGCTTCTTGCCGGGGACGGCCCAGGAGTGGGGCGGGATCATCAGGCACGGCGCAAAGCTGCTGTTCGCGTTCGCGGAGGCGACCGTCCCCAAGATCACGATCATCACGCGCAAGGCCTACGGCGGCGCCTACGACGTGATGTCCTCCAAGCACCTGGGGGCAGACTTCAACTTCGCCTGGCCGACCTCCGAGGTGGCGGTGATGGGCCCCGAGGGCGCCGTCAACATCATCTACCGGCGCGACATCGCCGGCTCGCCGACCCCCGACGAGCGCCGCCAGAAGCTGATGGACGACTACAAGGCCCGCTTCGCCAACCCATACACAGCGGCCGAGCGCGGCTACCTCGACGACGTGATCGTCCCCCACGAGACCCGCCCCAAGCTGATCGCCGCGCTCGACACGCTGCACTCAAAGCGCGAGCCGGGCCCGAAGCGCAAGCATGGAAACATCCCCCTCTGAGGCGGCCGCGATCGTTGCGGCACTGGAGCGCTTCATGCGCGATACGGCGCCGCCCGCAATGCCTGCTCCGGCGGGGGCCGACCCGTGGATTCGGACGGCTATGCTCGAAGGCGTGGGACGCTGGGACCTGCGCGACGAGCCGGATCCCTGGATAAATACCTAAAAACCGCTAGGCTTTACGGCCAATCTCTTTCGCCGGTCGCAGACCATGACCCGGGCCAGGCGCCCGGACCAGGAGGTATCGCAGATGGAGCAAGTCTCAATACCCGCTGAGCGACCCGCGAAAAAGGGCTCGCTCGAGGATCCCGAGGTTCTGCAGAACGTCCCCGGGCACGTGATCCCGATCCTGCAGCGCGAGTACGACGACTTCAAGACCGAGGCCACCAAGTTCCTGGCGGGCGAGACCGACGAAGTCGAGTTCGTCAAGTTCCGCCTCAAGCAGGGGGTCTACGGCCAGCGCCAGCCCGACGTGCAGATGATCCGCACGAAGCTGCCCTTCGGCGGCATCACCCCCGAGCAGATGGACAAGTTCGCCGACGTGGTCGAGAAGTACGCCCCGCTGGGCAAGGGCCACATCACCACGCGCCAGAACATCCAGATGCACCACGTTCCGCTGCTCGAAGCCGAGAAGGCGATCCGCGAGCTCGGCGAGGCGGGCCTGTCCAGCAGGGAGGGCTGCGGCAACACGATGCGCAACGTCACCGGAGACCCGTTCGCGGGCGTGGCGGCGGACGAGCTGTTCGATCTGACCCCCTACGCGGGCGCGTACGTGCGCTACTTCGTCAGGCACCCCACCACCCAGGGCATGCCCCGCAAGGTCAAGACCTCCTTCGACGGCTCCCCCAGCGACCGCGCGATCTCGGAGATCCACGATGTCGCCTTCCGTGCGCGCGTGCGCGAGATCGAAGGCCGCGAGGTCAAGGGCGTCGAGATGCTGATCGGCGGGGGCACCTCGATCATGCCGAGAACCGCTCGAGTCCTCTACGACTTCGTCGAGCTCGACAACGGCGACTACCTGAAGATCACCGAGGCGGTCATGCGCGTGTTCGACCGCCAGGAGTGGCTGCGCGTCAACAGGGCCCGCGCCCGCATCAAGGTCTACGTCGACAAGTACGGGATCGACCAGCTGCGCGAGGAAGTCGAGAAGGAGCTCGAAGGCGACTGGGTGGCGGAGCGGGACTTCTCGATCGAGGACCGGCTGTTCGTCGACGACGAGCGCGAGTCCGCTCCGGCTCCGCCGGCCGTGTACGGCAGCCCCAACGGCGATTCATCGGAGTTCGAGCGCTTCCGCGAAGCGAACGTAGCCGAGCAGAAGCAGGACGGCTTCGTGACCGTCGAGGTCAAGATCCGGCGCGGCGACCTGACCCCCGAGCAGTTCAGGGGCCTCGCCCAGGTCATGCGCT
>DAHUYZ010000081.1 GCA_027306855.1 Solirubrobacterales bacterium
CGAGACCGCCGACGGTCGCTGGGCGGCGTTCGAGGTCAAGCTCGGCGTGGGCCTCCTCGACGAGGCGGCGAGCGCCTTGAAGAGGTTCGCCCAGAAGGTCGACACCGACCGCGCGGGCAGGCCCGCGGCGCTCGGCGTCATCGTCGCGAGCGGATACGGCTACGTGCGCGAGGACGGGGTGGCGGTTGTTCCGATTGGGGCGTTGGGGGCGTGAGGCACCTAGCCGCGGTCGGCGATGCGAAGTCCGCCAAGAATCGCAGGCACCGCCCCTACACCTTCACGTCCAGCGCGACCTCGTAGCCCTCCGGCGGGCCTGACTGGGCCTACAGATACAGCCGCTTGTGTCCGGGCAGTTTCGCCACGCACGTGTGGTACGTGCGCTTGCCCGTCAGCCTCTTGCCGGTGCGCGTTCGCGCCACGATCCGCACCGTGAACGTCTCCTTCGGCAGGCCCCGGAGGTCGACGATCGTGCTCAGCGCCCTTCCCCTCAGCACCCGCTTGCGCTTGCCGCCGACGTAAACAGTCGCGGACACTATTTTCAAAACTTTTATGTTCTGGATGTGGACCCTGAAGTGCCTCAGGCTCGCGCACTGCTTGGGCGCCGGCGCGATCGCGATCGCGCCCGGCCCGAGAGCGACGGTCGGCTTTGCGACGCTCACGGGCGTGCTCGTGCTTTTCGCGCCCGTCTCGATGTCGCTCGCGGTCAGGCCTACCGTGCCGGCGCTCAACGGGGACAGGACGAGCGTAATCGTCGCGGGGTCGATCGTCCCCAGCGCGCATTCCGCCCCACTGCACGTTCCCTGGCTCGGCGTGATCGAGTCGAGTTTCGAGCCTTCCGGCAGCGTAAACGTGGCGGTCGTGCCCGTCGCGAACATGCCGTCCCCTTTTTCGATCGTGCATACGATCGTCACCTGCTGGCCGGGCGCGACCGTCGGCGGGGTCGTGCAGGTCGGCGTGACCGTCGTCGGGCTGAACTCGTACGCGCCGATGTCGCAATTCGTCTCGCTCGCGTCGGGGTCGGGACGTGGAGAGCCGCGCTGGTCGGTTGTGAGCGGTTCCGTTTTGAAGGACCCGGCAGCCGACACGCGACGGACCGGCGGCTGGAGGTCGAGCACGCACGCGGCCGCCGGCACGGCGTCGATCGCGGGGCTCGCCGAGCCCGATGTGGGTCCCAAAAGCGCGACCGTTTCGGTTGGGCCTCCGTTCGCTTTCAAGCCGCTTGGGTCGAGGCGCGGATCGATTCCGATGAGGTCGTGCGCTTCTTCTCGCAGCCCGCACGCCTCTTCGGAGGTGAGCTGATTGATCCCGGTCGGGTCATCGATGTTGTAGCCGAGCGACTCCACGATGCCTTCACAGCCGGGCCCGCCCGCGCTCGCCGGCGCCGCGATGATTGTCTGGCGCAGCCAGACCGTCCCGTCGTTTTCGCTTGTGATGTTCTGGCCCGTGCCCAGGCCGGCCGTGTTGTCGGCGAAGGTGTCGGCGACGATGACGCTCTGGGACGTTTCGTCGTACAGCCCTCCGCCGTGTTCGCCGGCGTGGTTGTCCGCGATCGTCGAGTTGACGATCGGCCCGACCGCGACCGCTTCGAACACCCCGCCGCCGTTGCGCCCGGCGGTGTTGCCGGCGATCGTCGAGCGTTCGATCGTCAGCCCGGAGAACCCGCCTCTGGCGTAGATCCCGCCGCCGTCGAGCGTCGCTGTGTTGGCCGTGATCGTCGACGCCTTCACGGTGGTCGAGATCGCCCTCGTGTCGATTCCTCCACCGTATCCGGTCGTGCTGCCGTCGCGGATCGTGACGCCTTCGACACTCAGCTTGGCCTCGAAGTCCGCGCTTATAACGCTCCCCACGCCTGCGCCGCCTCCGTCGAGGATCGTTTCGGTCGCACCCGCCCCGACGATCTTTACATCGGCCGCGCGCACGATTTCAAGCGCTCCCCCGTTCGCCGCCGTGTTCGTAAAGGTCCCCGCCGGAACATCGATCGTCACTTCGGCCGGCTCGCGTTCGTCGGCGAGCTCGACCGCCGCTCGCAGCGTGCACCCGTGCGTCGCGTCGGTGCTTTCGCACGCGCCGTTCGCTTTGCCTTCGCTCGAAAGGGGCGCGTCGGTCGAGGAGTCGTTGACGGCGATCGTCGTCGACGGCGCCGGAGTCGCGAGCGCTCCCGCCGGGAAGGCGGCGAGGGACACAGCCGCAAGCAAGCCCATCCATAAGCCTCTGCTCCGCACGCCGGGCAGCTTAGACGATATTTGCGCAGATTTGCATAGAAATACGCCGATGCAGGGGGTGGGTCGCCGGTGTAGGGTGCGGCGCTGATGCGCACGATCCCGACACGCCTTCAAGGCCCATTCCTGATCGAGCCCGCCGTCCACGGCGACGAGCGCGGCTTTTTCTGCGAGACCTGGCGCAAGGAGTGGCATTCGCGCGTGGGGATCCCCGAGGCGGAGGAGTTCATCCAGGACAACCACTCGCGCTCCTCCAGAGGTGTCGTGCGCGGCATGCACTTCCATATCGGCTCCGGCGTCGCCAAGCTCGTGCGCTGCGCCCGCGGCCAGATCCTCGACGTGATCGTCGACCTGCGCCGCGGCTCGCCGAGCTACGGGCAGTGGGAGGGCTATGAGCTCGACGATCGGCTGATGCGCCTGCTCTACGTTCCCGTCGGCTTCGCCCACGGCTTCTGCGTCCTGAGCGACACGGCCGACGTGATCTACAAGCAGACCGCCTACTACGACCCCGCCGTCGAACGCGGCATCGCCTGGGACGACCCCGACATAGCGATCGAGTGGCCGCTTGCGCTGTCCGAGCTGATCGTCTCAGAGCGCGACCGCTCAGCGCCCCGCCTGAGCGAGATGGCCGCCGAGCTGCCGTTCCAGTACGGCGGCTGACTCAGCGGCCGGCTCGAGCACCACCTCGACCTTTTCCTCTGCCGCGAGTGCCGCGACTGCGTTCGGGCCGACGTCGAGCTCGACGATCCAGCCGGATGGCTCCCACGATTGCGTTGCGCCACCTGTGATGCCGGTGCCCGTCCGCTTCGCCTCGGCCTCATAGGACACCCACGCTCGCAGCTGCCCGCGCCCGCGCCCAGGTGCGTTGGGACGGCGGTCCAGCAGCTCCACGTCGATCCCGACAGGGCCCAGCTCTGTGAGCGCATACACCGCGAGCGAGCCCGAGTGCGAGAGGTTGAAGTGCAGGCGCTCCGCCCCCTCGAGATCGAGCTTGGGCTTGCCGCCGGGACCGGCGAGCAATCGCAGGTCGTCGGTGTCCCTGTCCAGGCACTCGCCGAGCAGCGCCCTGAGCGTCCCACGCGCCGCGATCCACCGCCGTCGCGCCCGCTCGCGCACGATCCGCTGCGCCCGCTCGAGCTCGGCGAAGTCGAGCAGCCGCTCCACTTCGCGCGGCACGCCGTCGAGATCGACGCGCCATACGTGCACGGCTCCGTCATGGAGCTTCATATCGGCGTCAATGTAATGCTTAGAGATCATGCCTTCGAGTGCTTCCGCGAGCCGCCCCCCACATCTCAATCGCCCTTCGGCACCCGTTAGGAGCCTGCTCGCCCGCCTGCGCTCACTGACGCTGACGCCGCGCCAGTACGCGATTGCCGCCTATCTCGCGCTCGGCGCGTTCACGCTGATCGTGCTCACCGGGGCCGCCGTGCGACTCACCGGCTCCGGCCTCGGCTGCCCGCGCTGGCCACGCTGCTACGGCAAGCTCTACCCGCCGCTGGAAACGCACGCGCTGATCGAGTTCTCCAACAGGATGGTCACGGTCCCCGTGTCGATCGCCGCGTTCGCCGCGTTCGCTCTCGCGTTCCGCCGCCGACCGTACCGGCGCGATCTCGTGCGGCTGAGCGCGCTGCTTCCGCTCGGCGTGCTCGGACAGGCGGTGCTCGGCGGGCTCACCGTAAGAGGCGCGCTCGACTACGGCTGGGTGATGGGCCATTTCGCGCTCTCGATGCTCGTGCTCGCCGCCGCCGTCCTGCTCGCCTGGCGGGCCACCTACGAACGGGGGGAGCGCCCGCGCGTCAGCGATCGCATGCTCGTGCTGTCGGCCCGCGCGACGCTGCTGCTCGGGGCGCTGACGATCTTCGTCGGCACGGCCGCCACAGCCGCCGGCCCGCACGCGGGCGGCTCTCCTGGACAGAAGATCAACCGGCTTTCGCTCGACGGCAAGGGCACGATGGACTTCGTCATTCACCGCCACGGCGAGATCGCGCTCGCGTTCGGCCTCGCTTCGCTATGGGTCTGGTGGCTTGCGCGCAGGCGCGGCAGCGACCTCGTGCTGCGCCGCGCATCGACCGTCACCTGCGTTTTGATCGCGCTGCAGGGCGCCGTCGGGCTCGACCAGTACGAGACCCACCTGCCCACCGAGCTCGTCTGGGTCCATGTCGGGCTCGCCACGTTCACGTGGGTGGCCGTCCTGTGGAGCGCCGTCGCGGCGGGGGTCCTTTTGCCGCGCTCCGCCCTTGCCGAGTCATCGACGCAGCGCCCCGAAGGCGGCTCGATAGCGGCCTATCCGCCTCGCGCGGGGGTCTGAAAACAGGCCAGGGCGCCCCAAAACGCGCGAAACGGCCCGAAAAATGGGGTCGTATGGCCTCAAAATGGCGCCGGCAAGCAGGAAATCGGCCTGAAAGACCGCATAAATCCTTTGTTTATGCGGTTTGACGTCCTCGCCAACCGTTAGCGTTGGCTCCGGTAACGACACTCAGAAGGGAGTGCCATGACGAAGAACGAGCTGGCTGACCGAGTTGCGCAACGCACAGGTCTTGCCGGAACACAGGCGCGCCAGGCGCTCGATGCGGCGATCGAACTGATCTCCGACGAGCTCTCAGGTGGGGGCGAGGTCGCTCTCGCCGGGTTCGGCAAGTTCAGCGTCAGCAACCGTCCCGCCCGGCAGGGCCGCAACCCCGCGACGGGCCAGACGATCCAGATCGCAGCGAGCAGGGCCGCGAAATTCTCGGCGGCGAGCGCGCTGAAGAAGCGTCTGAACTGACGCTCTACGCCTGAGGCGAGGATTCAGCACGACATAGACGGGGTCGGCGCGGGAGGAGGCTCGTGACGCGACAGGCCGTAGGCTTGGCGAGATGAACGCCGAGCAACGGCTGGCTCGCCGAGAGGCTCTCGCGCGTCGGCGCGCCCGCAGACGGGCGTGGACGCTCGCTGGCGCCGGCCTGCTCGCGGCCGGGCTCGTGCTCGTGGCGCTGGCCGCGACCGGCTCGCTGTCCTCGCCGGGCTCCTCGCCGCGGTCGCCGGGCGCCGTAGCCGGCGGCGGCCGGGATGTCGAGCTTGCGAATCTCGCCGATCTTCATGCCGGGAACCCCTTCATCCCAGCCTCGGATCACGTTGCCGACGCCGATCAGGAACTCG
>DAHUYZ010000082.1 GCA_027306855.1 Solirubrobacterales bacterium
CGACGCCATCGCCGCCCACGCCCGCGGCGACCCAGTGCCACTGCTCAGCTGAGTAGCCGACCCACTGAACGCTTACCTAAAGGCACCGTTTTCCAGGACTTTGTGGGCTCCTGTGCATTGGCGACGCTGAGACGTACAACCGAGTTCGCCGCCATTTGGTCGCTCCACTCGCAGGGACTCCACCGGATCGACAGCCAAGACCCATGCCGGGCTGGCATCCTCCGGGGCGGACCTTCGGGTTCGGACCCCGACGGTACTACGAGAAGCAGCCCGACCCCTTGGTCGCAGGCAGTCGGCCACGCAAGCACCCGTCCCATCAGGCCTTGGGCCCGGACCCGACTGAGTCGGCGCCGGCGGTTAGTACAACTTCGCCGCGGCGGCGCCGTCGGATGGGTAATCCTCGTGCTGCTTCAGGCCGTACTTGAGTAGTTCGCGAACGCTCGGGCGGTGGCAGGTGGGGTCGTGGGCGTGGCAGTAGGAGACGATGCGGCGATCAGCGAGCGGCCCATCCGCTCCGCCAGCGGCGCGTACTCGACGTTGGACAGCCCCGCTCCATGCCGCTCATCTGGAAGGAACAGGTTCCACAGGCCCTCGGCCTTCGCCTTAACCTTTAGCTCCTCGATCAGCGGCGACACTACCCACCGGCCCGCGCGGGCCTGCAGATCGCGGAGGTGGGCCTCCTCGCGCGGGTCGATCTCGTGCTCCTGAAAGGCGGTCAGGCGCGCCAAGAGCTCCTGCGTGCGAGGTGAGTGATCGAAGTCCATTAGTGCCGCTCCCTCCGCCGACGCCGCCGTCTGCGCGCGAGGCGCCAGAGCATCCACGGCCAGGCGAAGATAAGCGGTGCTCTCGGGCGGCGCGGTCGCGGGAGGTTGTGTGAGATCGCGTCGAGGTCAGCGCGGGTGCGCGCAGTCCACACCTGCTCGGCACGCGCGTCCAACTCGTCCTGTGTAAGACGCCCCTTGGTGTAAGCGCGCGCCAAGCGTCGGGCGGTTCGCTCTCGCGCATCGTCGGAGACCAAGAGCAGAGCGCGTGAGGAGCGTCGGCCTTCCACGACTTCTTCGGGATCAGCCAAGGCCATGATCGATCAAGGAGTCACGATCGGCCCGTCGGTCCAGAAGCTGCGTGCGGCGTCGCGTCGCTCTCGCCACTGCTTGCCGCCGGTGACGAAGCTGACGATACCTGCCGCCTGGTCGGCATCCTCGACCTGCCAGGCGCCGTTGACTGCGCCGGTGAGCCCAGCTGAGAGCGCCTCGAAGCCCTGTGCGGTGTGCAGGTCGGCCTCGACGCCCTTGTCGATGATGAACTTCAGCTGCCGCACAGCCTGCTGGTTCTTTGACAGCAGCACCTGCACGAGCGCATCGACCTCCGCTTGGAGTCGGTCATCGTCGACGACGCGGTTCCATAGCCCGAGCTCGGCTGCGCGGCTCGCCGGGTGCAGGGCTCCCAGGAGATTGATCTCCTTGGTCATCCGCCGTCCGATGAGGCGTGCCATGCGCGTCGTGCCGCCCCAACCGGGTGTGATGCCGACGTCGACCTCCGGCATGCCCCAGATCGCGCGGCGCGTGGCGATCACAAAGTCGCACGCCATCGTGATCTCGAGGCCACCGCCGACGGCGAAGCCATCGACGGCGCTGATCGTGATCTTGTCGAGGTCCGCGAGCGTGTCGGCCATCCGCTGGTAGCCGCGGACACGTCGCACGATCTGGTTGGCGTTGCCCCAGAGCCCCATCTCGGTGATGTCATCGCCCGCGCAGAACGTGTCGCCGGCGCCTCCGATCACAAGCACCTTGACCGTCTCAGAGCGCTGGACGAGCTCGAGTGCGGCGATCAGCTCCTCGGAGAGCTGCATCGACAGCGCGTTGCGCCGCTCGGGCCGGTTGAGCGTGATGCGGACAATTGGTCCGTCCTGTTCATAGAGAAGCTGCTCGAACGTCGTAGGGTCGTCCACGGTTGGGGCCTGAGCGCTTAGCAAGAAGGTTGCCGAGGCGGGATCATCGATCACGTAGAGCCACGTGCCGTCGGGCTGGCGGCGTGCGACCTCGGTACTTGAGCCCTCGAAGCCGGTGTGTCCGTCGCCGTTTTGCCCAAACGTCATGCGCCAGCGGTTGGACATCAGCGCTATGTCCCCGACCACCAGGGCTTGACTGCTGATCGGGGTGATCTGCGGTGCCATCGCGAGCAGACTCTCCAGACACTCGCGGACGGCTCTGCCGTCCGTCGCATGAGCACCATCCGGACCGACGAGAGTTGCCCCTTCCTCGTAGAGTGCTATCACGCCTTCCAGGTCGCCGGCGCTGACGCACTCGGCAAAGACGCGGTGTAGATCCTTGGGGTCTGATGTCGTCATGAGGGAACTCCTACCTAATTGACAGATATCGGGGATCGGACGCCGCGCGTCACGGCACGGTGCTTCGGGCATCCGGTTACGGAGACCCTTGTGGAGCGCTCGGCGCGGGCGTCGCTCTGGGCGACGATCGTCGTGGTCATCCTGAGCCTGTGCCCGCAGAGACTTCCCCTGGCCTTCCCGAGGAAGTTGGCCCCGAGTGCCGAGTGCGCTCCGCGGGACAGTTTCAGAGCGAAGCTCGAGATTGGTGCATCGGGCATAGCGTCGAACGTCGTGGTGACCGCCTGGGCGCTGGAGACGCTGAGGGACCCCACGATCCTCAGCGCGACACCCTGCCCCTGCAGCATAAGCGCAAGCCGCGGCATCGCAGTACGCCCGCCCGACACGAGGTATGCCGGACCTCTGAGTGCGGCACCGAGTATCGGCGTGCGCACTGTAGCGATACCGACGATGGAGGGCAACGGGCAGGACGCGGGGTTCACGACGAAGGTCGCCTGTGCGCACGCTGCCTGGATCGTCGTAAGCCGCGGTGAGAGCTGCTTAGGGAAGCCGACGGAGATCGCGCGGATGTTCGCCTGCGCGCCCTGCGGATTGCGTATTGAAACGTCGAGGGCCGCGCCGCCGGCCTGTGTGACCCACCCGCTCGTCGAGGCCGAGATGATCGGCGAGAACGGCAGACTCGCGCACCCCGCGACAGCGAACGGGCTCGACAGCAGCGCATTGGCGCCTGCGGCGCCAAGCACCGTCGCGGCGACCTGCCGGCGTTTGCAACTGGTGGGGTCGAGCATGAACCCCGGCCGGTCGATCGTCAGGTAGATGCCGCGGATCCGCAGCGGGATGCCCTTAAGGATACTCGGCAGCGAGTCCGTCGCAATCGTCAGGTGCGCGTCCCCAAGATCGACGGAAACCCTCGCCCTGACCACGATGGTGCCTAGGTTGAGCGGTCCGGCGATCCCGGGAATCACGATCGAGAGACCAAAGGGCGCGCCGTCATAGGGGCCCGTCAGGAACACCTGTCCGGCAAGGTAGAACGGGTGTGAGCCTGCCCCCGCGGCGATCGCGATCGAGCCGATCTGGCTCGGTGCGCCACAGGTCCCGACGACCGCCTGCGCCTCCACGCATGGCGGGGCGCCGCCGAGGTGCGCGAGCAGGCCCGGCGGCAGCGTAACCGAGAGGCTCTGGATGAGCTGTTCGCCATCGGCGCGCGCCACCTGCAACGTGAAGCCCGTGTCGCGACCCGCCAAGACGCTCGTCGCCCCGGCGAGGAACGACGGCGAGAAGCCCCCTCCACAGTTGTGGTTGACCATGAAGCTGCTCGACGGTGTCGCTGGCGCGGCCGTATCGGGCGCCGAGTAGGGCGTCAGCCGCGTGGTCGTCGTGAAGGTCCCGCACTCAGAAGGAGTCACGAGCGGCGCACGTGGACCGCCGTCGAAGGTGAGCGTCAGGTCCGCGAAGGGCAGCTCGGGCGCGCCATTAAGGGTCAACGTGAGCTGGCCCGTGTCGGGGTCCGCGTCGATGCGCCCGGCAAGCTTGAGGAGAACACCGCCCTGTTCGGCCGCGATGTAGACCGCGAGCAGGCTTCCGAACGTGTTTTCGTATGGTGTGGCGAGGTAGATTGAACCCTGTAGCGGACGCGTGAGCAGGGGGCTTTCGATGTCAACGGAGCCGATCCGCGAAGCATCCGGACAGGACGGCTGGGTGGCCTTGTCCAATCCTATCTCCTGCAGCGAACAAGCACCAAGTCCGTCGGCTGCAGCCGGGTCAATCGAGATCCCCGGCGGTAGCGTCACGACGGCGTCACGCATGTCCGCCTCGGCGAGCCCGTTGGGATCTTCATGCTGCGGGATGCGCATATCCACCGCAAAGCCGGATGGGGTGTCGGCGGTCGTGCTTTCGGGCTGAACTTCGACGGTTGGGCTGAATTCAAGCCTTTCACAGCCGATGAGGCTGAGCGCGCCCCCTTCGTCATCGTGAGGCACGGCCTCGCTCTCAACGAACGCTCCCGGGCTTTCCCAGGAGTCCACGTGGATCGTCGTCTGCGGCGGTCTGCCACACGAGCTCGGCAGTGTCAAGAAGGACTTGCGGGGAGCATTGCTCGGACATTCACCACTCGAACTTCCGTTGCTCTGCAGGCAGCTTCCTCGCAGAGCGTCATGACCTTTGTCCGCAGGGACACCCCACAGGGTCAGAGAGCCTCCTAGGAGCGCCAGGAATTGAGGGAGATTGTGCAGATCCACTGTCAGGCCGTAATCGCCGCCGGTGCGAACCGAGGCGTTCATGATCACCGGCACGAGCAGCGCGAAGACGCCGAACCGCGCCGGGACCCCCGGCGGCGGCGTTAGGTTGAACACGGGCACCGTTAGATCTGTCAACGTCGTGTCGAGTGTCAGCGTGCCGATCTGCGTGTTCGTGGGGCAGCCCTGGGTGAAGAGGAAGCTCTGCTCGAACGTTTCTTGGGGACACTGCGGGATCCCGTTGAGGCTCCCGACGAGGCCGGTTGGGAGTTCGACTTGGAGATCCTTCACTGAGCCGTCAGGAATCGTCGCGCCATTCGAGTTGGTGGTCTTGAAAGTGAAGCCAATGCTCACCTGGAAGGGGTGCGAACCGGCCTGGACGTCCGGCGGGCCAACCGTTCCTGGTTCGGTGCCTGTGGACGGTGCCGAGTCGATGGAGAAGTCGAAGGACTGCAGGCCGAAGGAGGCGTGAGCAGCCGGGCTGAGTGCCAATAGTGCCAACAACAACGAGGTGGTGGCCGCGATGATTCGCAGGCGCAGGATCATGCGCGTCCCCTCCCCGCGGCCTTCTCGACAATGCCCGCGGTCTTGGTCGCGCGTCTGGCGCCGACCTTCTCTCCCCTGCCCTTGCCCTTGGCCCTCGCCAGGCGCTTGCCTCGGTGGCGCTTGGACCGCTTAACCTTCGTCGTCGG
>DAHUYZ010000083.1 GCA_027306855.1 Solirubrobacterales bacterium
CATGTGGACAGCAACTTCAACGAGTTCCAGGGCAACGAGTGGGGGCTGTTCGGCTGGTTTGAGTGCGAGCAGAGCCCCGAGACGGCGCGTGCGCTGCTGGACGCCGCGGCGGACTGGCTGCGCGAGCGTGGACGCGACCGCATGGTCGGCCCGATGGACTTCACCACCAACGACGAGTGCGGCCTTCTCGTCGAGGGCCACGAGCGCCCGCCGATCATCCTCTGCCCCTGGCATCACCGCTACTACCAGCGCATCTTCGAGCAGGACCTCGGCATGGACAAGGCGATGGACCTGTACATGTGGAGCCTGCACGTCACGGGCCGCGAGAACGTGCATCCGGCGATCTGGGAGATGGCCGGCAAGCTCGAGTCAGAGCACGGGATCGTGTGCCGCAACTTCAGAAAGAAAGAACTGCAGCAGGAGGTCAGCCGCTTCCTCGAGGTGTACAACGCGGCGTGGGAGCGCAACTGGGGGTTCGTCCCGCTGACCGAGGAGGAGGTCCGCCACTACGCCAAGGACCTCGGGCCGGTGCTGGACGAGAACTGGGCGATGGTCGCCGAACGCAAGGACACGGGCGAGGTGGTGGGCGCCGCGCTGACGCTGCCCGACTACAACCAGGTGCTCGCGAAGCTGAACGGCCGCCTCTTGCCGTTCGGTTGGGTCACGGCGCTGCGCGAGCGCAAGAAGATCGACTCGGTGCGCGTCTTTGCCCTCGGCGTGAAGCCCGACTACCAGCACACCGGTGTGGCGGCGCGCTTTTACCAGATGCACTTCGACGCCGCCGAACGCACCCCGCAGAGTGGCGGCGAGATGGGTTGGATCCTCGAGATCAACAAGCCCATGAATCGCGCGATGGAGGGCATGGGCGGCGAGATCGTCCGCCGTTACCGCGTTTACGAGCGCGAGTTGTAACCGCTGACATCATGCTACCATAGGACCATGGCAAAGAACCTCACCGTGAGACTCGATGACGAGCTTGCGTCCGACACGCAGGCGCTCGCACGAGCCGAAGGCAAGAGCCTCAACGAGACCGTCAAGCACGCGCTGGCCGAAGCGGTTCAACGTCGTCGCGAAGACCCCAAGTTCAAGACCCGTATCCGTCGCATCATCGACGAAGACCGCGAGTTGCTCGAGCGGCTCGCGAGGTGAACGTCCAGTACATCGACCTCGCGGACTATCTCGCGATCGCCGTCGAAGTCACCGGCTTGGACGCCGAGACCCTGACCCGCGTCGTGAAGGTCGACCTCGCCGAGTCCGCGCTCCATGCGCCCGCCGCCGGCTTCGGCGACACCGAGTTCTATCCGGAGTTCATCGAAAAGGCTGCGGTCCTGACCGTGCGGCTCGCAAAGAACCATCCGCTGCCCGACGGCAACAAGCGCGCGGCGTGGGTGGCGCTGCGTTTGTTCGTTGAGGTCAACGAGTGGACCTGGCGCACCACGCCGACAGTCGATGACGCCGAGCAAGCCATTCTGGCCATAGCCGCCGGGACGTGGAGTCAGGACGATATGGCCGATTGGCTACGCAACCATCTCGTCGAGCGCCAAATCCCGCCGACTGAATCCGGCGAGCAACCTCAGTAGGTCGCCGAGAACGCGATCGCACTCGTCGATCCAGAACTTCACATACCACCGTGGGCGCGGCGCGGGCACACGAGACCGGCATATGAGGACGAGCGGCGCGCACCGCCTCTACCACAACGCGTTCTGGCGATCTACCCTCATCACTTTGCGCGCGAGCTTCGAAAAGAGCCGGTCACGGGTCTGATGGGTGCCCTCCGTCTCACCGCTTCATCGCGACGATCAGTGCCAGCTCCATCCACTTGAAGCGGCAATCGACCGTCTGGAATCCGGCGTCCTTCAGCCAGTCGAGCTGCTCGCATAGGCCCGCGAGGCGGTCGGCGGGATCGTCCTGTGGCCTGCCGATCGCATGGCGGAAACGCTCGTGCTCTTGTGGTGTGGCGGAGGCGACGAGGTCGAGGTTAGCGAACACGCCGCCGGGTACGAGCAGCGAATGGATCTCGCTGAACAGCGAACGCTTGCGCTCATGCTCGAGATGGTGGATCGCAAGCGCGGAGACGACCACGTCGACCGGCGTTTGCTCGGCCAGCGGCTTGGTGAGGTCGTGGTCGAGTAGCTCGACGAGGGGATCGTCGGCGAAGCGCTGAGCGGCGCGTTCGAGCATTGGCGCCGAGAAGTCGATGCCGATCGCGGCCGCGCTCGGATGGCGCTCTCGAACGAGTGCGATCAGCCGCCCGTCGCCTGTACCCAGGTCGATGAAACCTTCAATCTGCTGGGGCAACGCGTCGAGCAGCATCCCTTCCGCCACGTCGCGATACGGAATCTCCCGGCTGAGGTACTCCGTTACCTGCTCAGGGTTAGACCACCCGGTCGGCATGTACGGAAAGATAGTGTCGCGCGAACCCGGCGTCCCGGATAGCTGCAGCGGATCACGCGTTGCATGACGCGGCCAGAGCCGCCTTGACTGCGCCAACCGCGCTCGCCCCCGCAACATGAAGCGGCTCGACGGTGCGCATCGCGCGGCAGAAGACGAACGCGCCCTCCAAGAGGCAGAGCATCGTGAACGCCAGTTCGCGGGCTTGCGTACGGGGGATGCCGGCGGCCGCGAAATACTCGGTCGCGCCGGCGATCCATGATTCGAACACCTCGGCGCTCGCTTCGCGCAGCGGCTCGCTCACGCTTGCGACCTCAAGGGCGACTGTAGCGATCGGGCAGGCGTCGGCGTAGTCGGTTTCCTTGAGTGTCTCGGCGGCGCCAGAGAAGAAGTCATCGACCGCGCTCAGCACGTCCGGGGCCTGCGCGGCGATCGTCGCGAACAACTGGATGTAGAGCTGGCCGGAGGTGCGGATCGTCTCTGCTCCCAGTTGCTCCTTGCCGCCGGGGAAGAAGTGGTAGATCGATCCGAACGGCGCGTTCGCGGCCGCGACTATCTGCTTGACGCCCGTGCCGGTGTAGCCCTGGCGTCGAAACAGTTCGGCGCTCGATTCGATGATCCGGTCCTTGGTGGTGCTGGGCACTCCTGGCTCCTGACTCCTGGCTTGCTGTTTTCCGCCGTGATGATACGCTCCCAGTCTCTAGAGCGATCTATCAACTACGGCGCTGGAGGTAGCGATGCCCGAGGTCGAGCTCTCAGCAGGACCGATCCAGTACGAAGACACCGGCGGCTCCGGTCCCGTGATCGTGTTCCTGCATGGTCTGGCGATGGACGGACGGCAGTGGCGCCACGTCGTGCCCAACCTTCAAGGAGACTACCGTTGCGTGCTGCCCACCCTGCCGCTCGGCGCGCACCGCAATCCGATGCGCCCAGACGCCGATCTCTCGCTGCACGGGCATGCCCGGATCATCGCGGAGCTCTTGGAGCGCCTTGATCTCAGGGACGCGACGCTCTGTTTCATCGACTGGGGTGGTGCGCAGCCGATGATCGCGCAGGGATTGACCGATCGCGTCGCGCGGTTCGTGCTGTGCGCGTGCGAGGCGTTCGATAACTATCCACCCGGCATTCCAGGCCGCATGGCCGCCCTGTCAGCGAAAATCCCCGGTGGGCTCAGGATCATGCGCCGCACCCTGCTGATCCGGCCGTTGCGGCAGCTGCCGTTCACGTTCGGCACGATGTCAAAGCGCGGCGTTCCCGACGAGCTGATGCGCGACTGGCTAGGGCCGCTCGCGCGAGCAGATATCCGGCGCGACCTCGCGAAGTACGCGGGCAATGCCAGGCAGGCGCGAGCGGCCAGCCTCGCCGCAACCGAGAAGCTCCCCACCTTCGATCGCCCCGTGCTCGTGATCTGGGCCACCGAAGACCGTCTCATGCCACGCGAGCACGGACGACGACTCGCCGGCATCTTCCCCCAAGGCCGCCTCGTCGAGATCGACGACAGCTATACCCTCATCACCGAGGACCAGCCCGCCCTGCTCACCCGGCACATCCGCGAGTTCCTCGCCGATACGCAAGCAGGGACCGAAGCAAAGATCGTCGACGGTACTTGACCCTTTAGCGTTCAAGCGCGATGACCGAACATCCATTCCGCACGGCGTGGCGCACACGCAACCTCGATGGGTGGATCGACGCGCTCTCGGCCGACGTGGTGCTGCACTCGCCCATCATCAGCAAACCGTTTCGAGGACAAGCGGCCGCGAGAGAGCTCTTCGGGATCCTGTTCGAGCGGTTCGATGAGATGGAGATCCTGAGCGAGCTTTCCGACGATGCCTCTCACGCTTTCTTTTGGCGTGCGCAGGTCGGGCGACGCTCGATCGAGGGCTCTGACCTGATGCGCTACGACGAGCAGGGCAAGATCGCGGAGATCACGGTCATGATCCGTCCGCTCGCGGACATCGCCGTGTTCGCCTCAGCGATCGGTCCACCGCTCGCGGGTATGCAAAGCCCAGCGCGAGGTTTCCTCGTCTCGGCACTGACGCTGCCGCTCAGGGGTCTCCTCACCGTCGCGGATGGCGTCGCGGCTCGCTTGCTCGGACTCCAACGTTAGGAGCCAGCGCCTCCGGGCGGCGCGGGACGAAACGCCACCGCGCAGAGCGTCTGCACGAACTGCTCGTAGGCGGGGCTGGTCGCGTCGAGGGGCCAGCCGAGCAACTTCCCGATCGCTCTCGCCGCGAGCGGGTGCTCGTGCCTGTAAGCGGCGATCACCTCCGCTGCCCGCTTCGGATCGAGGATGCGGTGCTCGGGAGCGGTCCAGCACGCACGGCCGATCTGGACGCCGATCGCGGGCCTGGCCTCCAGGTTGCGCACCCACTGGGCGCGCACGCCCCAAGCCGCGATCACGACCGCCTCGGGGATGGCACGGTCATAGCCCACCACCTCCAGGACCGTCTGCCGTGTCCGTCCGGTCCGCCGGCCTTTATGCGTGAGCAGAAGGAACCGGCTGCCGAGGAGCCACCCCATCCTCAGCCGGTACAGCACGATCGGCGTCTTGAAGAACAAGCGCAGCAGGCGGTTCGGCGACGGAGCGCTCATCCCGTAGCGTCGCAGTCGAAGATCACCAATCGCACGTCCCGCCACACAGCCGGCGACGATATCGACACGCCCAGTGAAGCGCCGCCGCGACCACAGCCCATCTTGTCCTCGACGCACTAACCCGGACTATGCAGTAAGCACCGCGCCCCCGGGTTGAGCGGGGGCGCGGATACGTCCGGTGGAGCAGGGATTCTTGGGGTGTTCAGATCCCGAATCCCGAGCTTTGGAGGTTCACCTTGAGGGTGATGCGTGATGGACGCCCGGTTACCG
>DAHUYZ010000084.1 GCA_027306855.1 Solirubrobacterales bacterium
CACAGACGAAGCGCTCGACTCCTCGCGCAGCGTGCTCGGCACGACGCACTTCGGGAACACGCGCGGGTTGCAGCAGTTCTACTCGCCGCCGGAGGTCGCCGAGTTCATCAAGCAGGCGATCGACCCGCTGGGGCGTCTGCCCGTGCTCGACCCCACGGCCGGGAACGGTGCGCTTCTGGCGCCGTGGCCCAGCAACCAGCGCTTCGGGGTCGAGATCGACGGCGATCAGGTGCAGGCGGGCGACTACCAGGCGATCACCGGCGACCTCCAGCGCGTCTTTCCGATGCTGCGTAAGCTGGGCGTGCGGTTCCCGCAGATCGTCGCCAATCCGCCGTTCGGACTGAACTGGACCGACGGCGCCGGCCGCTCGGAGAACAGCACCGTCGCCACATGGCGCATGAGCCTCGCCCTGCTGGCGCCGCAAGGCGTCGGCGCGTTCATCTGCGGCCGCGACCGCTTCCGGCGCGAGGTGCTCTCGCGCGAGGACGCGGCGGGCGTGTTCGCCACGGTCGAGTGCGAGGACCTGTTCGAGGACACAGCTCTGCCATGTCTGATCGCGTTCTTCGTCGGGCTGGAGGACCGCGACGACGACGGTGGCCTGCTCGTCGAGACGGAGGCTTCCAGGGAAGAACTCGCCGAGCGCGCGCTCAGCCATGAAATCAAGCGCGCGCTGCGCGACACAGGCCACTACTACGCTGGCGCTCTCTCCTGCCCGCAGGTCGGCCCGATGGAACCGTGGCGGCTCGTCGCCAAAGAGCTTGAGCGCCGCCGGCGCGAGGAGGCCAGCCAGCGCCCCACCTACTCGATCGAACTGCGCGCACGCGATCGACTGGCGATCCGTCCAGGGCCGTTCGTCCGCCAGGCGCTCGCAAAGGCCGGACGACTGAAGCTGGTCGAGACGCTGAACAACCAGCCGGTCGGCCATTTCGCGCTCAACGCCCTGGACTGGAGGCTGCTCGGAGAGCTGGAGCAGGAGTGCGACCTGACCATCTCACCCGCCGTGCGCGAAGCCGTCGCGCAGGTTGCCTCAGCAGCCGAGCGGGAGGTCATCCCGCTGTATGAGGTCCGTCCGCAGATGCGGCTCGGCTACCTCACCGACCTCGACTCGATCCTCTGCACCCGCTCCGACCCCGAGCGCGGCTTTCAGGAGGGTGAGCGCTACCCGCTGCGCACCGACTCCCGAATCAACGTCACGCACGGAGAGAAGGTCACGCGCAACAAGCAGGGCGAGCCGGTCGTGCGCAAGTACGAGGAGGAGGCAAAGGTGCTCGTCATCACGGTCGCCGACAAGGAGTTCTGCGAGTCCACCGAGGACATCCAGTACCTCCTCGATCACTTCGAGATCCCCAACCCCGGCGACATCGCCACCCGCTTCCCCGCGGAGGTCGAGCGGCAGCGCCAGCTACTCGACGAGATCGCCGCGGAAGGTCGCGCCAACGGCAAGGACTCCGCGTTCGCGTGGAAGAACTTCCAGCGCGAGGACTTGGCGCGCGCCCTGACCAAGACCCGCGATGGCGGCGGCTTCATCCTGAGCTGGGAGCAGGGCGGCGGCAAGACCCTCGGCGCGGCCGGCTACGCGCTGGGCGCCGTGCGCAACGGTGCGCGCAACCAAGTCCTGTTCATCGTCCCGCAGGACCTCATCCCGCAGTACCGCCAGGACATCTCCGACAAGCTCGGGATCACCGTCGAGCACATCACCACGCCCTCCCAGGCGCGGCGCGTTGCAAAGCACCTGCGCGCCGGCGGCGAGGGCTGGTACATCACCCACTACGAGGTGCTTT
The DNA here is from genome assembly GCA_027306855.1 of Solirubrobacterales bacterium. Lineage (GTDB taxonomy): Bacteria > Actinomycetota > Thermoleophilia > Solirubrobacterales > Solirubrobacteraceae > Palsa-744. The sequence goes on from DAHUYZ010000084.1 coordinate 1,782, forward strand.
CGCTGCTCGGCGTCAAGAACGAGCCGCTGCCCGTCCAGGCGGTGCCCGTTCACGAGGCCGAGGGCGAGCGCGTCGTACTGGACTCCACCGAATTCTGCCCGGTCTGCCATGCCTCTCGTCATGGTGGCTGGCAGGCCGATAGCCCGCTCGTCTGCTCCGCCGTCCACACCGAGGAGGTCAGAGGCGAGGTCCGCAGCCGAACGTGCGGATACGTCCACAAGAGCCTGCGCGTCAAGAGCGCCGCGCACCATCTCGCCTGCGCCTTCCGCGACGGCGTGATCTGCATTGACGAGGGCACGCTCATCAAGGGTGATGACTCGCAGCGCAGCAAGGCGATCCGCGGCCTTCAGGCCCGTAACAAGCTGCTGGCCACCGGCACGCCAATCTCCAACTACGTCAACCAAATCTTCTGGCTGATGTGGTGGTGCCTGGGCGATTCGAGCCTGCGCTTCCCCTACAGCTACGACGGCGGGCTCGCGGCGTTCGAGGTTGACTTCTGCGTCCTCGAGTACACCTACGGCCGCAAGGGCTCCGCCACGCAGCACCGCCGCGAGAAGCGCCGGGTGCTCCCGCAGATCACGAACGTCAGCCGCTTTTGGCGACTGTCGGCCGCGGCGATGATCCGCCGGCGCAAGCGCGACTTCGGCGAGCCGATCGTCCCCTGCACGCTGAAGACCGTAAGCGCGCCGATGGGCGTCGCCCAGCACGAGCTTTACAAACTCTGGCTCAGCAAGTCCACCTTCGCGTCGGTCTTCACCGGGAAGTACCCCGACCACGCGCTCGTGGAGAGCGGCCAGATCGAGCGGTTCGCCGCTGCCTGCGGCCAGCTCACCAAGCTGGAGTACGCCACCACCGCCCCCGAGGCAGCGACCGACCGCGGCTGGCCGGGGCTCGCGGGGCTCGCGCACTCCAACTGGACGCCGAAGAACATGAAGACGCTGGAGCTGATCCTCCAGCACGTCCAGGCGGGCGAGAAGATTCTCGTCGGCTCCGACCTCATCGAGACCGGCCGCTGGCTCTGCGACCGCCTCAAGGAAAAGGGCGTGCGCGCTGGGCACATCGTTGAGGAACGCAACGGCAAGGCCGCGACCGTCAACCCCCGCAAGCGCGCCGCCGTCATGCGCGACTTCCGCCACGGAAGCCTCCAGGTTCTGCTCTGCGGCATCCCCGCGATCAGGCTCGGGCACAACCTCGACACGGCCTCGGTCGTCATCGTGGACGGGCTCGTCTTCTCCTACGAGATGTTCGATCAGTTCATCGCCCGCGCGCACAGGCTGTCCTCCCGCAAGCCGGTCACGGTGTACGTGATGCTCACGAAGGGCTCCCTGGACGAGAAGAAGTGGGCGCTGCTCTCCGCCAAGGCCGCCGCCGCGGACCTCGCGCTCGACGGGCAGCTCATGGACGAGCGCGAGGAGCCAATCTCGCTGGAGCAGGTGCTCAAGGAGTTGCAGGCCAAGGGCGTGCCACTCACCGGCGAGGAGATCGCCGAGTCCGAGCTGCAAGCAGCGTGGGAGAACACCAGCAACGTGATCCCGTTCGTACCGCGGCCCAAGCCGATGGCGCCTATGGAGCCGCTCGGCGAAACCGAGCAGCTTGAGCTGTTCGCGGCGTAGCCAGCCAGGTCCGTTGGAATCCTCCGCGCGCTCGCGTACCATAGGTAGTTGAGGACGCGACCCAAGTTGCCGATCCTTCCACCGGACTGATTGCTATGGCTACACGAACCGACAACGAGATCCGCGAGTTGAGCCCCGAGCAGGGCCGCCAGCTTCTCGACGACAAGGCTCGCCAGTACCTTGGCATGTCCGGCGAGGAGTTTCGTGTTCGCTGGGAGGCGGGCGAGATCGACGCCGACGATCAGCCTGACGTGATGCGGGTCGCAATGCTCCTACCCCTTGCCAGCTAGGGCTCCCGCAGAAGCCGTCGAGGCTTACCGCGCCCGCATCTCCCGCCTGCTGTCGTGCCTCACGCCAGCGCACGTCGATGTCGGGGGCGGCTATGCCCCGTCCGCCAGTCCGCACGCCCTCGTCATGGCGGGCAACGATCCGGTAGCCCTACGCGGCGCCAGTCGGCTGACGCTCGCCGTCAGCGAGCACTACCTCATTGTGGACGCGCCCGACGACGGCTGGCAAGTCCAACGCGCCGCGTACTTCTACGCCGTCGGCCGCCAAGACACCGGAGAACTACTCGCCTTCCACTGGCACCCGCGCGGCAAGAGCCCGATCGAGACGCCCCACCTGCATGTGCGAGCCAACATCCAGATCGGCGAGCGCTGGCTCGGAAAGGTCCATCTGCCAACCGGCTACGTGGCGATCGAGGACATGGTGCGACTGGTGATCCAAGAGCTGAGCGCCGAGCCACTACGCGAGGACTGGGAAGCACTCGTGACGCAGCACACCCAGGCATAAGCACCTGCTCGGGCGGGTGGCGCCGGGCTAGATCGTTTCAGGTCGCCAGTGGCTATCGAGCGTGGCGGTGATGACGATGGAGCGTGCTCGTCACCACAGTCTCGTGGTCGAGCTTCGCGCTGACCCGGATCAGCGCGTGCGCTGCAGTCCGAGGGCCGAGCCTGAACCTCACCGTCAGCCGCCCATGCCTCAGCGCGACGGTCTTCGCGGCAGAGGCGACGATTCTGCCTCGCAGCCGACCCGTGAAGCCGACGCGGACCCTTCCGTTCGCTGGCCCGGTCACATGCACGATCAGCTCGCGTCCATGCAGCGTCTCGGTGACGTGGACCTTCGGCGTGGTCGCTGTCGCGCTATGGCCTGCTCCCGAGCCGCCGGAGCTTGAGGGCGCCACGACGACGTTCGTGTGCTGTGGATCAACTCCAGCGATGAGGTTGCCGAGGTGCTGCGCGCCTTCGAGGCAGGCGCCGACGATGTGATTCGTTCGCCGTTTGTCCACGCCGAGCTGCTCGCCCGCGTGCAAGCACTTATGCGCCGCGGCATCCTCAGCTCCGCCGGAGTGATCCAGTTTGGTGCGCTGCGAATCGACACGCACGCTCACGAGGCGACCTTTGCATCCACCCCGATTCACCTGCGCCGGCTTGAGTACGCGCTGCTCGTTTACCTCGCACGCGATCCCGGCCGCGTCTACACCAAGGACGACCTGCTGCGCGAGCTGTGGGGCTATCAGGCCGCCGTATCCACGCGAACCGTTGACACGCACGCGTGCCGCCTGCGGCGCGCGCTCGCGGACGCTGGCG
>DAHUYZ010000085.1 GCA_027306855.1 Solirubrobacterales bacterium
ATGGTCGGGGGCGACGAGCTGGGAGCGTGTCGTGAAGAACACGTCGTGCCCTTCATCGCTTGTGTCCACGAGCGTCGAGATGTCGCTGCTGGTCCCCGCCGAGATCAGGTAGACGGTCCCATCCTCGTACTCGTAGACATCCTGCTGGCCATTGGTGTCGGCGGAAACCAGAGCGTCCTTGCTGTCGAAGAACACGTGCTTCCCGTCATCGGAAAGGATACGCGGCTCGTAGCTCGGACCGGTCCCCACCGGGATACTCGCGGGCCCAACCGGGCGCTTGCCACCAGGGTTGCAAGAGACGCAAGTGAGGCGCCGTTCGTGCGCGTCGTAGACGAACAGCTCACTATCGGGGTTGCCGGTGATGGCGTCGACATTGTTATACCCCGTCAGGCTCGCCTCCGACAGGAAGGCCACGTGCGCGCCGTCGGGAGTGACCCTCGCAGTGCGTTCTTTGAAGCTCTGCGTCCAGTCCGTGCTGTCTTCGCCGATGAGCGTGGCGATGAATTCGATCGCGCCCCCCCGCGCGACATAGAGGTTCTCCGACCCGGCGCTCGCCCCGCTCGCAAGGACAGCGCTCGCGACGAAGTAGAGGATCGAGCCGTCTTCGCTCATACCCAGTACCCCCTGCACCCCGGGATCACCGCCACTGGGAGTCAGGTCACTAAGGCTTTCGCTTTCGAGGTTGTACTCGTAGATGCCGCCGTTGTCGTTCGGTTCGTCGGTTAGCGGGGTTTCGTCGGTGAAGATCGCCTTTGAGCCGTCAGGCGTTGCCGCTCGCAGCGTGGCACTCCCGTCGCCCAGCGAGACCGCGCGTCGTGAGGTGTTGAGCTTCGCCGTCCTCGTTGCGTCCTCGCGCACGTAGAGCTGCCCTTCTCCATCCGTCCAGAAGATGCGCGAGCCGTCACTCGAGACGACGTTCGCGAAGTTGTCGTCGTTGCCGTCGCCGGCCCCGGCGCTCGTGGCCGCAACGCCACCGGACCCGGGCAGCACGCTCACGAGACGCAGCGCGGAGCCTGCCCATTCGTACAGGCTGCGTGCGCCCGCCGGTGCACCGCCCGTCAGGGCGTCGTTTGCCTCGAATACGACGTGTCTGAGATCGGGCGAGGCACCCGCGAAGGTCACGCTGTAGTTTTCCGGCTGAACGGTGGGAGGAGCTACGTTTGTCACCAGACGATACGTCCCGTCGGCATCGCGCACGTAGAGATTGTCGAAGCCCTGCGGAGCTTCTTCGGTGAGTGTCGGCTGGCGCCAGTCGAGCAGTCCGGTGGAGAGGTCGCCCGTGAAGAAGTGAAATGGGGAGAGACTCAGGTTCAGCGTTCCCGATACCGCGGCCGGTGGCGAAATCGCTTCCGTCACCCAGCTGTCGGTGCCCCGCGTAGAGATGTACTGGGTGGTGAGCTCCGCGCTCCGCGCGTCGCCGAAGCTGGTCAGCGAGACGTAGGTGATGGCGTCGCCGTCGGTCGAGCTCTGCCCGAGGGCGCTCGCAAACAGTCCTCCGTCCGCCGGACCCCCGACGTCGCCGCCGTTCTTGTCGACCGGCGTAACTTGCTCGTAGGCGCGGCCATCGGGGAGCGCCTTAGCGGTCGAGCCCGCGAGGGACAGCAGCGCGCCGCATACGAGCAGTAGGCGCGGCAACGCGGAGAGCCATGCGTCGCCGGAGCGCCACACGTTGCCGAAGCGACCGCCGCGGATTCCCGGTAGCGATCTCATGCGCCCCGTCCTGCGAGCTTGCGGCTTCGAGCGCCACGTGGGGGACAGGGCACGACGCTCCGGCTGGTGGCCTGGCTGCCGTCCTGGAAGCCGAACTCCCCGGTGAAGACGAAGCCGCCCCGCGGACACGTTTCGGGGACGTTGAGCCCCTTGGGCTGGTAGGCGACAGTCCGACCGTGGACATGCTTGAAGTACCACACGTGGCTCGGGCCGATGTTCGCCTGCAGCGAGAGCATCGAGACGTTCGCCCCGCCCGGCGCTGTCGGGATCGGGGGAATCTCGGTGCTGAGCACCGAGTCGACGGAGCTTTCGGGGGTGAGGATCTCGGTCTGCAGCACCAGCGGTGCGATCACGGGCTTCCTGCCATCGAAGTAGAAGAGCATCGTCGTGCGGCGGTCGACCGGCTGCGTCATGAAGATCGAGATGCGCCCGGTCTCGCGTACTGCACGCAGACCGAAGGGAGCCTGGACCTGCGCCGATCCGAAGCCCATCACGGATTCGCGCGGGCAGGCACCGGCACCCTCTGAGAGGAGGGTCAGTTCCGAGCATGTCGCGAGGCCGAGCGTCGATGCGGCGAAGCCCATCCCGGCGGGCAGGCGCACCGTGAAGCTGCTCAGTGGGGGAGGTTCGGGCTCGGCGCTCGCGGTGATCTGAAAGCCGATCGAGACGGTCGTGCTCGCGCTGAGCGCCTCGGGCTGGAGCTTCGCCCGCAGCGTCACCGCCGGGGCTGCCGCAGCCGGGGATGGGAGACCGACCGGCACGAGGACGGCCGGCCCCACCCAGAGAGCGAGCACGAGGAGCCTGAGGGTAGCTCTAGACATGCCACTTTCCGCGCAGTCGCATCGTGACTTCGTAGGTCTTGCGGTTCACGGTCCCGGAGAATGCGATCCCGAGGCTGTAGGAGTGTGCATACCTCCTGTTCCCGCTTACGCTCGTGACGGTCCCGTTGAAGTAGGAGATGGGGCCGGCCACGCGGTAGCTTGCGGTGCCCTTTCCGTAGATCGTGCCGCTGGAGTTGCCACCGACGAATTCCGCAGACGCGCGCGAAGCGCTCGACAGGACGAGATTGAAGGAGACCGATCCGGCGATCGTGCCGCTGGAGCTGCCCCGCGCCGAGACCCTCTTGCCTTTGACGCTCGTAATCCGCATGCGCATCAACTCGTTGATTGTTTCGACCTTCGCCGTTCCTGCCCGCGCGGGCTTCATCGTTGCGAGGGCATCACGCGAGCCTCCGCTGGCATGCGAGGAGCCGGTTTCGAGCAACAGGCCGCCGAGGGCGGTGGCGAACGCGAGCAGCGCGCAGCCGAACAGCACTTGCATGCGCTTGGGATGAGTTGCGTTGTTGAGGTTGGGATGAGCATTGTTGACGTGCATTTGTCTTCTCCTTGGGTCGATCGACTGGCACTAGTGGTTTTGGACTCCGGTGGCGTTCGCCTGCGCGGCACCCTCGATAAGAGGTGCGAGATCAGGCACAGGTACTCCTGAAGAGAGTGGGTGTGCGGTCTCTCCCCCGGTTTCCCCGCCTCGCTCCAGGTGCCAGCGTCCGATCAGGCGATCGAGCCACCTCGGAATCCACCAAGCGCGCGGGCCGAGCAGGCGGATCGTCGCGGGCAGCAGGATGAGTCGCACGATCGTGGCGTCGATCAGCACGGCAACTGTCAGCCCGATCCCGAACTCGCGCAGGTTCACGATGCTCGCGGTCGCGAACGCGACGAACACGCCACACATGATCAGGGCGGCGCCCGTGATGATCCCGGCGGTCTTGCCGAGCGCCGCGTGCAGGGCGCGGTCAATGTCGCCGGTGATCGCCATCTCCTCGCGCACGCGCGCAAGCAGGAAGACCTCGTAGTCGATCGCGAGCCCGAAGGCGACCGCGATCACCGCCGGGGTGATGATCGCGTCGAGCGGACCGGCGGTTGCGAACAGCCCCGTGCGCTGAAAGCCGAGCATAAGTACACCAAGCGCGGCGCCGACGGTGAGGATGTTCAGCACGACGGCGACCAGTGCGACGGCGAGCGAGCGCATCGTGACGAGCAGGATCAGGAAGGTGACGAGGCTGAGCACGACGATCAGCAGCGGCAGGCGTTCCTGGCTCACGCTCGCGAAGTCCTGCAGGTCCGTCGCGGGCCCACCGACGAACATCTGCGTGCCGGCGCTCGCTTCGAGTGCATGTGCCTGGGCGGTCAGGCGCCCGCGCAGCGGATCGCCGGGGATCGCGGCATGATCGCCGGAGAGCGCGGCGCTGAACTTCGTGCGCTCGATGACCACCATCCGCAGCGCGGTCCCGCCGCGGTCGAGGTTCAGCGCGATGCCAGCCGCCGCACGCTGCGGGGGTGGCGCGTCACGCAGGAGTTCCAGACTGATTTCGGCCTCCGAGGCGAAGGATGCGTTCCTGCTCGGCGGTCCTTCCCCACCGTAGACCGACTTCGGACCGATGACTGCGGCGACCGAACGGTCGTGTTCCAGACGGCCCTGCCAGGCGGCCATCGCCGAGAGGATACGAGGGTCGGTCACGAGCCCGTGCCGCGCGCGGATGATGATTTCATAGGGCGTGATCCAACCGTCGCCGAGGTGTGTGCCGATCGCCCGCAGGTCAGCGAGCTCGGGGCTGTTGCGCGGCAGCGAGCCGTCGCTCGGAGGCGCGACTTTCAGACCGATGGTCTGGCTGCAGAGCGCGAGCAGCACGAGCAGGACAAGTCCAGAGGCGAGCACCGGGCGCGAGACCGCGCGCCAGGCGAGCTCTGCGGGTCCGCCCCCACGCGCCCAGCCCGCGCCGAACTGATAGCGGTTCACGCGCTCGCCAAGCAGCGTGAGTAGTGCCGGCAGCACCACGATGGCCCCGACGACGCTCACGATGACGGCGGCGAGCCCGCCGATGTTCCCAGAGGAGATTGTGCGGTTCGGCGCGACAAAGTAGCCCGCGGTCATCCCGAGCGCAAGGGCGAGACCGGCGACGAGGATCGTACGCCCGGCGATTGCGCTCGCGCGGCGCGCGGCGTCTTCCGGCGCTTCGCCCTCGGCGAGCTGTTCACGGAAGCGCGAGACGAGCAGTAGTGAGTAGTCGACGCCGAGCGCGAGGCCGAACATGCTCGCGAGGCTGAGCGCCGCGGCGTCGAGGGGGATCACTCCGGCGGTGAAGCCCGCGAGCAGCCCGCGGGCGCTCGCGACGCGCGA
>DAHUYZ010000086.1 GCA_027306855.1 Solirubrobacterales bacterium
CCGGTCCGTTTCATCGGGGCCGGAGTGAGACGGACCCGGCTCGTGGCCGGCGGCTAAGGATGCTTTCGCGTCCGTTACGACTTACGGGAGCGACGGGACTCGAACCCGCGACCTCTGCCGTGACAGGGCAGCGCTCTAACCAACTGAGCTACGCCCCCGTGCCGGGACACGGGATGCTTCCCACGTGCGCAGCGCACAGTATGGCAGGGCTCGAGCGATCGGCGGCGCGTGGTTGCCGGGCCGGCTTGTGCGGCTGACGCGCCGCTCTCGCATCGATCGGCTGGCCGGCCAGCCAGTCCGTCGCGAGGTGGGCTAGGGTTAGGGAGATGACGCCATCCGCTTCCCCTTCGGCCCTTTCCAGCGCAGATGCTTCACCGACCTCCGCGCACACGGCGCCCTCCGCCACGCCCTCGCTCGCCCCTCCGCCCCTGCGCCACGAAAACCCGTTCAAGATCCTGCTGCAGGACATTGCCGACGAGCGGGGCGCCACCGTCTCGTACCCGTCGGGGGATACGTCGTTCTCGCTGAAGCGCACGAAGCGCTTCATGGACGATCCGCTGCCGCTGCTGCTCGACTGCTACGAGCGCTACGGGCCGATCTTCACGATCAGGATCCTCCATTCGAACGTCGTGATGATGCTGGGCCCGGCCGCCAACCACTACATGACGGTCTCGCACGCCCACAACTTCCTGTGGCGCGAATCGCACTTCAGGGATCTGACGGCGCTGCTTGGAGACGGGCTGCTGACGACCGACGATCCCTATCACCGCCGCTCGCGCAAGATCATGCTGCCGGCGTTCCATCGCGAGCGGATCGCCGCTTCGATGGGGGTCATGATCGAAGAGACCGAACGCGCGCTGTCGGACTGGAAGCCCGGCGTCCAGCTTGACCTGTACGCCTGGACTAGGCATCTCGCGACGCGCATCGCGATGAAGGCCCTGTTTGGCATCGACCCCGACGGCGACGCGGCGAGGACGATCGACGCGGCGGGCCTGTTCGAGCAGGCCCTCGGCTACTACGCCTCGGCGTATCAGTACCGCTTCATCGGCGGCCCTGGGACTCCTTGGGCGCGGCTGCAGTCGGCGTCTAAGAAGCTCAACAATATGCTCTACGCCGAGATCTCAGAGCGCCGCCGCACCGGCAGACGGGGCGAGGACGTGCTCAGCCTGCTGCTCGACGCTCACGATGAGGACGGCGGCAAGCTCACCGACAGGCAGGTCAGGGACGAGGTCATGACCCTGCTGTTCGCCGGCCACGACACGACGACCTCGACGGTCTCGTTCATGTTCTACGAGCTCTCCCACCAGCCCGAGATAGCGAAGGCCATCGCGGCCGAGCAGGACGCGCTGCCACCCGGCGGGGCGCTCGATGCCGGCAAGCTGATGAGCGGCGAGCTGGCGCAGCTGGAGATGACGATGGACGAGACGCTCCGCAAGTACCCGCCCGCCTGGATCGGCCCGCGCAAGTCGGTCGAGCCGTTTGAGTTTCAGGGACACGTGGTGCCGGGGAACGCATACGTCAACTACTGCTCATGGGCTTCCCACCACCTCCCCGACGTGTGGCCGCAGCCGGATACGTTCCGCCCCGAGCGCTTCATGCCCGAGGCGAAGGCCGCTCTGCCGAAGGGCGCTTACGTCCCGTTCGGGGGCGGGTCGCGCACATGTATAGGGATGCGCTTTGGCCAGCTCGAGGTGCGCACGATCGCGTCGATGATCCTCGGACGCTTTACGCTCGAACTCAAACACGGCTTTGAGCTTCAGATTCGCCAGATGCCGACGATCAGCCCCAAGCGCGGGCTGCCCGTCACCGTACGCGAGCGCTGAGCGCTGGTCGCCCATGCAGGGCCGGCAAGGCCCACCGCCGGCCCTGGACGCTCAGCTGACGCTTGCGCCGAGCGAGACGGCGTACGTGGACTTCTGTCCTGGGACGGCGCCGGCGGCGATGCTGTTCACCTGGACGTGAGGGTCCGAGAAGAGCGTGATGCTCGCCAGCGAGCCGAAGGGGACGCCGATCGGTTCGGCGACGACACGACCTTCGAGCGGCCTGACGAGCACATCGATCGAGGCGCGGATGCCGAACAGGGCGCCGCTTGCGCGCACGGTGACGCCTCCGGGCCCCGAGCCGAGCAATTGCGCTCCAAGGCCCCCAGGCAGCGACTGATCGAGCTGGGCCTGCGTGAGGTTCGCGGTTGCGGTCACGCTCGACCCACGCTTGAGCACGTGCACGTCGCTCGCGGACAGCCCGCTCGGCGATCCGGGAGCGAGCAGGGTCGCTGAGCGCACCGTCGCGTTCACGCTGCCGACGTTGCGGGCTTCCCACAGCAGCGTAGCGACTTGCTCGAGGCTGACGGTGAGGTCGCGCGCGCGCAGGCTGACCGAGTCGACGCTTCCCCACAGCAGCTCGATCGCGGGGAACGCGCTGACGCTGACGCTTTCGACCGTCCCGTACTTCGCGACCTTCGCGCGGGCTCTGTCGGCAACCACCCCCGGCAGGACCGCCTGGGCAAGTACGACGAGCAACGCGAGCGGGCCGCCGGTGGCCAGCGCGATCCTACGAGCCCGGTGAGGGCGCTTGCGCTCGATCGCCATGCCTACAGCTTGGCATCTCGCGCCCTTGCCTTCGCCGCCGAAGGGCTTACGCCCGGCGCGGCGAGGGCAGGCTCCTACCCTTAAGATCTTTGCGGGCGCGTAGCTCAGCTGGTCAGAGCACCTCGCTTACACCGAGGGGGTCGCCCGTTCGAGTCGGGCCGCGCCCATCGACTCTCCCCCTCGTCTCACCGGCACTGAACAGTCCCTGAACCGCCTGCTTACATGACCTCGACCACAATCACGCTATGACCGCCAGGCGCATCGCAATCATCGGGTCCGGCCCCGCCGGCTTCTATGCGGCCGGACATCTGCTCAAGGAATCGAGCGACGACGGGCGCGCGATCGACGTGGACATGTTCGAGCGGCTGCCCACGCCTTGGGGTCTCGTGCGGAGCGGCGTGGCGCCCGACCATCCGAAGATCAAGTCGGTGACGAGGGTCTACGAGAAGACGGCCGCCCATCCGAGATTCCGGTTTTTTGGAAACATTGAAATAGGGCGCGATGTGTCGCGCGACGAGCTGGCTGAGCGCTATCACGCGATCGTCTACGCGACCGGCTCGCCGACCGATCGTCCGCTCGGTGTCCCCGGCGAGGATCTTCCGGGCAGCCGTGCAGCGACCGACTTCGTCGGCTGGTACAACGGCCATCCCGACTTCTCAGATCTCCAGTTCGACCTCTCATGTGAGCGGGCAGTCGTGATCGGCAACGGCAACGTCGCGCTCGACGTGGCGCGGATGCTGTGCCTGAGCCACGAGGAGCTGGCGCAGACCGACATCGCTGACCACGCGTTGAAGGCTCTCGATCAGAGCGCGATCTCCGAGATCGTTGTCGTCGGGCGCCGCGGGCCCGGTCAGGCGGCATTCACGAACCCCGAGCTGCTCGAGCTGGGGGAGCTGGCCGACGCGGACGTGATCGTCGACGGCGAGGAGATCGAGCTGGGCCTGGCGACGCCCGACCCCACCATGGACCCCACAGCCGAGCGCAACGTTGCGGTCTTGCGCGAGTACGCCCAGCGCGATCCGTCGGACAAGCGTCGGAGGATCGTGCTGCGATTTCTGCTCTCGCCCGTCGAGCTGCGCGGCGACGAGCATGGGGTCGAGGAGATCGTGCTGCAGCGAAACGAATTGGTCGCCTCGGAGAATGGGCGCTTGCGTGCCGAAGCGACAGGGGAGCTTCAGACCCTTTCGACCGGGCTTGTCATGCGGGCGATCGGCTATCGCGGCGCACCGCTCGAGGGCGTGCCATTCGACGAGCGCTCCGCGACGATCTCAAACGTTGGGGGCCGTGTCGTAGACGCGGCGGGCGAGCCCCAGGTCGGCGAGTACACGGTCGGCTGGATCAAGCGCGGTCCGTCGGGCGTGATCGGCACGAACAAGAAGGACGCCCAAGAGACGGTCGACGCTCTGCTCGAGGACCTCGTCGAGGGCAGGACGCTGAACCCCTCCGACCCCGACCCCAGCTCGATCGAGGCCTTGCTGCGCGAACGCGTCCCCTCGCTGGTCAGCTACGAGGGCTGGTCTTCGATCGACCGTCACGAGCAGGCTCTCGGCGAGCCCCAGGGCCGCCCGCGCGTGAAGCTGACCACGATTGACGATCTCCTCGCCGTCGCCGCCGGCGAGGCCCCGACCCCCGAGCCGCTCGACACGCTGGGGCTGCGGTGAGCGTCGGCCTCCGTGATCTGCCAGACTGACCCCTTCGCGCGCCGTTAGCTCATCGGGTAGAGCCCCGGACTTTTAATCCGGTGGGACGGGTTCGAGTCCCGTACGGCGCATTTT
>DAHUYZ010000087.1 GCA_027306855.1 Solirubrobacterales bacterium
CTCGCGAGCGCGTCCGAGGCTGTGGGCGGCCATGGTCAGGCCGAGGGGGCAGCGCCGCCGTACAACATGGCCTAGACAGGCGGCGAGCGTTCGCAGCTCGCCAAGCGCGTGCGGGGCCTCGCCGCGCCAAGCGTCAAAGCGCCTGGCGGAGCGTCCCCGCTCGAACGCGGCTCTGCACAGTGCGCCCAGGCGCGCGTCATCGGCGTCGCGGCGATGATCGAGCGCGGCGCCCGCCACGTACATGATGCTCCCGCCTCCTGCCAACAGCCGTTCCTGCCACTCCTGCTCGTCTCCGCCTCCGAGCGACAGCGAGGTGTCGAATGGCCCGACCCGCTCCAGCGCGGCGCGGCGAATCGTCATGTTCGCGCCCCACGCATGCGGCGCCGGCGCGTCCCGCTCTCCGAGGTCGAGCGATGTGATCGGCGGGCGCTCGCGCCCACAGCCGCGCGGCGGCGAGCCCTCCAGGCGCGCATGGATCGGGCCGGTGAAAACGTCGACGTCCGGGTGCTCGCGTGCGGCCGCCAGGAGCGCCGAAAGCCAGCCCTCTCGCACTTCGACATCGTCATCGACGAACACGATCAGCTCACCATCGGAGCGCGCCATGCCGGTGTTGCGTGCGGCGTTGAGGCCGAGCGTACGCTCGTGCGCCTCGTAGCGCGCGCCATAGCGGGCCGCGAGCGAGCGCGCCTGCTCGGAGGGACCGTCGTCGTCGATCACGATCATCTCGACACCCGCCCTCGCGGCCTGTGGCGCGATCGAGGCGAGCGCCACCTCCAGGTAGCGCAGGCGGGCGCGTGTTGGGATCAGGATCGAGGCAAAGGGCGCCCCGTTGTTGGAAGCCATGGCCGGCACAGTCTAGGTTTGGGCAGGCGATGATCCTGTTCCTGCACAACCGCTACCGGACGACGGGGGGCGAGGAGCGCGTCGTCGAGCGGCTGATCGAGCTGGTGAGGGGGCGGCTCGGCGAGCCGGCACAGCTGCTCGTACGCGACTCGGCCGAGCTCGGGCGCCTGCGCGCGGCGAGTGGGCTCCTGTGCGGCGGCCTGGCTCCCGGCGATGTCGTGAAGGCGATACGCCTGAGCGATGCGCGTGTCGTCCACGCGCACAACCTGCACCCCGCCTTTGGCTGGCGAGCGCTCGCGGCCGCACACGAGGCGGGCGCACGTGTCGTGCTCCACCTGCACCAGTACAGGCTCGTGTGCGCGAACGGGGTGTGCTTCACCGGCGGGAAGGAGTGCACGCGCTGCCACGGTCGCGACACGCTGCCGGGAATCGCTCACAACTGTCGCGGCTCGCGTGCCGAGGCGCTTACGTACGCGGCCGCGCTTGCGCTGTGGCAGCGGCGCGTGACGGAGCGGGCGGACGCGGTGATCGTGCCGAGCGTGTTCGCGCGCGAGCGGCTGCGCGAGCTGGGCGCGCCGCTTGACTGGGAGCGCGTCCACGTATTGCCCCCGCCCGTGTCGGCGCCACCGGCCGCGGCGGGAGACGATGGGCCGCAAGCCGGCCGCTTCGCGCTCCTCGTCTCACGGCTTGCTCCCGAGAAGGGGGTCGACATAGCGATCGATGCGTGCCGTAAGGTCGGGGTGCCGCTCGTCATCGCCGGCGATGGACCTGAGCTCGACGCGCTGAAGACGCGCGCGCAGGGGGGAGATGTGCGCTTTCTCGGAAGGGTCGACGACGCGCAGCTTGCGCGCCTGCGCACAGAAGCGGCGCTTGCGGTGACGCCGTCGAGGTCAGCTGAGACGTTCGGGATGGCGGCTGCCGAGGCGATGGCCGCCGGGGTGCCGGTCGTCGTGAGTCGCGTCGGCGCCTTGCCCGAGCTGGTTGAAGAAGACGCGCTCGTCGATCCGGGCGACGCGGCTGCGCTTGCGGGTGCGATCGAGCGACGCTGGGCTGACGTTGAGGCGGGCGAGCGGGGCAGGACGCGCGTTGCCGAGCTGTGCGCGCCGGGGGTCGTCGCGCGCGGTCTCGCCGCAATCTACGGGCCCAACGCCGAGCCCGAGAGCGGCGGTGTGTGAGAAGCTGCGCCCATCGTGGACTACGCCGAGATACAAGACAGACGCGCGCTGATCACCGGGATCACCGGTCAGGACGGTTCGTTCCTGGCGGAGCTCCTGCTCGAGGAGGGGTACGCGGTGAGCGGCTTCGTGCACGGCGACCCGAACGAGCGCTCGCTCGGCTGCTCGGAGCATCTGCGCGAGCGTCTGGAGCTGATCGGAGGCGATCTGCTCGACCGGCACAGCCTGCGTCTGGCGGTCGAGCAGGTGATCCCACACGAGATCTACCACTTCGCCTCGCCCTCGTTCATTCCCGCCTCGTGGGAGCAGCCGGCCCAGACGCTGCGCGCGATCGCGGGATCGACTGCGGCACTGTTAGAAGCGGTGCGCGATCACGACAGGGACGCACGCGTATTCGTGACGGCCTCCGCCGCGATGTTCGGAGACGCTCCGGAGAGCCCCCAGCGCGAGAACACGCCCTGTCGGCCGACGACCCCGTATGCGATAGCGAAGCTCGCCTCGCACCAGTTCGTAGGGGCGATGCGCGAGCACGACGGCCTGTTCGTGTGCTCGGGGATCACGTACAACCATGAGTCCGAGCGAAGGCCGCCCCAGTTCGTTACGCGCACGATCACTCGCGCAGTCGCGCAGATCAAGCTCGGGCTCGCCGATCACGTCACGCTTGGCGACCTGGAGGCGATACGCGACTGGTCATTCGCGGGCGACATAGTGAGGGCCGCCTGGCTGGCGCTGCGGCAGGAACGCCCGGACGACTACGTGCTGGCGAGCGGTGTGGGAAGGACCGTAGCCGAGCTCGCGCACACGGCGTTTGCGTGCGTGGGCCTCGATGCGGAACGCTATCTGCGCGTCGATCAGAGACTTGTGCGCACGCGTGAGCGGACCATCAGTGTCGGAGATCCCGCCAAGGCGCGCGAGCAACTGGGCTGGGAGCCGAAGCTGAGCTTCGAGGAGCTCGTCGAGCGCATGGTGCAGGCCGACCTGTCAGCCCAGCAGGCCGTCGCCGCCCACACGTAGAGTGCGAAGGCGGATGAGCGCGAACACCGGTACGACGCTGAGTCCGGACCCTCGTGGGCAGGGGCTGCTCGTCGGCGAGAACGTGGAGATCGGGGAGGGCGTGTCGTTTGGCGCGCATGTCGTCGTGCATGCCGGGGTGACGCTTGGCGCCGACGTATCGCTTGGATCGCATGTGGTGGTGCACGAGGGCACGGCGATCGACGACGGCTGCGTGATCGAGGATCACGCCGTGCTCGGAAAGCGTCCCCGCCTCGCGCGAAGCTCCTCCGCCAAGGGCGAGGTCGGCGGCCTGGAGCTGGGCGAGCGCGTGACCGTCTGCGCGGGCGCGGTTGTGTTCGCGGGCGCCACGATCGAGAACGAAGCGATCCTCGGCGACCAGTCCTACGTGCGCGAGCGCTCGCACATCGGACGCGGCTCGGTGATAGGGCGGGGCAGCGTCGTGGACAACGACGTCACCGTGGGGGCGCGTGTGCGAGTACAGACGAACGTCTACCTAACGGCATTCACGACCGTCGAGGACGACGTGTTCGTCGGCCCAGGCGCGACGACGACGAACGACGACACGATGGCAAGGCACGGCCCCGAGATGCCGCTGCGCGGCGCGACGCTGCGGCGCGCGTGCAGGGTCGGCGGCAGTGTGGTTCTGACCCCGGGGGTTGAGGTAGGCGAAGAGGCGTTCGTTGCAGCCGGCGCGGTTGTGACCAAGGACGTGCCCGCCCACGCGGTTGCGATGGGGGTACCGGCTCGCACGGTCCGCGAGGTCGGCGAGGAAGATCTGCTCGAGCGCTGGCGCTCTAACCCGTAACCGCTCACCCGCGCAGCCACTCAACGGTCGAGGCAATCCCCTCCTCGACGTCGATCTTGGCCTCCCAGCCGAGCAATCGCTTGGCCTTCTCGACAGACGGCCAGCGTCGCTGCACGTCGACGGCAAAGCTCGGCAGGTGCTCGAGCTCGAACGCGTCTGGGTCCTCGCCGCATGCTCCCCATACGATCTTCGCGATCTCCGCGACCGTCAGCTCGCGCGAGGCGGAGATGTTGAAGTCCTCGTTCAGGCCCTTAGCCGAGCTCATCGCCGTGACGACGCCGTCGGCGATGTC
>DAHUYZ010000088.1 GCA_027306855.1 Solirubrobacterales bacterium
TGCGATCCTCTCGGTGTTGGTGCGGCGACCGATCTGCACGTTCCGTGCGCCGATGCGCTCACGGTTGTGCGAGTGGTCGGCGTTGCGTCGCCGAGCGAGGCGGACGGCGACCGGTTCGCGGTTGCTGATCCCCCACAGGCCGCGAGCGCGCTTGCGGCGAAAACCACTCCCCCGGCGCAGCCCATGTGGCGAGCCATCGAAACTAGGCGTGAGGAGGGCTGCGACATCTCGGCAGCATAGTTGCGGCACTATGTGCCGACCGCCGGTCTTCGCCGATTCTTAAAGGTCCCTTCTCGATTCTCAATACGGTCATCACAAACGCCCGCGCTTGTGGTCCGAATACGCTTGCGTCACCGTGACCCGTCCCGTATGCCTGATCGTCAATCCCTCTGCTGGCGGGGGCCGCGCGGGCAGGGTCCTTGCGAGTGTCGAGCGCGCATTGCGCGACCATGGCCTCGAGGTTCGCACGGTGCTCACGCGCGACCTCGCCCACGCGCGTGAGCTGGCGCGCTCGGCTGGACTGGCGGGCGAGACGGTCGTATGCCTCAGCGGTGACGGCATGATCGGCGCGGCGGCCGACGCGCTGCGAGAGGTGCCCGGCGCCCTTCTTGGCGTGCTTCCGGGCGGGCGCGGCAACGACCTTGCGCGCGTGCTCGGAATACCGGCCGATCCGGTGCAAGCGTGCGCGATCGTCGTAGGTGGCTTCTCGCGCAAGATGGACCTTGGCGAGGTCGATGGTTGCGCCTTCGTCGGGATCGCCAGCGTTGGTTTCGACAGCGAAGCGAACAGGATCGCCAACGAGTCCCCCTCGTGGCTCGGCAATCTCGTCTATCTCTACGGCGCGCTTCGAGCCTTGGCGGTGTGGCGAGCAGTTCGCTTCGAGATCCAGCTGGATTCCTCAGGCGAGGTTCACAGCTTCACTGGCTACACGGTCGGCGTCTGCAATTCCAAGACCTACGGCGGGGGCATGCGCGCCGCGCCGGAGGCGCTGCTCGACGACGGCCTGCTCGACGTGATGGTGCTCGAGAACGTAGGCAAGCTCAGGTTCCTGACAAGGCTCCTGCCGAAGGTCTTCAAGGGGACCCACACGAGCGAGCCGTGCGTAAAGTCCTATCTGGCGCGCGAAGTCGTCGTGAGCGCCGATCGCCCCCTCACCCTTTACGCCGATGGCGACCCGATCGCGCAGCTGCCGGCGCGGATACGGGTGCTGCCGGGCGCCGTGCGCGTGCTGATGCCGACGAACGGACCCGGTGCGGACGCATTCTCAGACGATTCAGGCGAGCGCAGTACCCCGAGCAAAGGGCGATGAGCGCTTCGACCGAGGCCAAGCTCGCCGTAGCGCGGGTCGCCGGGGCGATCTCCAGGCTACGCGGCGGGGGCGGCACGAGCCTGCCCGGCAAGCTGCTGCTGCGGATGGAACCGCACGCGGTATCGGTGCTTGCCGGACGCTTGCAGCGCGGCAGCGCGCTGATCTCCGCCACCAACGGCAAGACCACGACAGCCGCGCTCGCCGCCAGCGCATTCGGGCGCGCAGGCGTCTCGCTTGTGCACAATCAGGCGGGCGCCAACATGGCAGGGGGCATCGCCTCGACTCTGCTGTCCGCATCCCGGCCGGGCATGCGGATCGACGGTGAGCTCGGGCTGTTCGAGGTGGACGAGCTCTGGCTGGACCGGCTGATCGGCGAGCTCTCGCCACGGGCAGTCGTCCTTGGCAACCTGTTCAGAGACCAGCTCGACCGCTATGGAGAGCTCGACACGATCGCCGACCGCTGGTCAGCGGCACTGGACTCTCCGAGCGGGCTGCGGGCGCGACTAGTCTGCAACGCCGACGACCCCCTCCTCGCCGATCTCGGGCGCGAGCGCGAGACGGTGTTCTTCGGGATCGAGGATGACTCGCTATCGCTACCCGGCATGTCGCATGCGGCCGACGCCAAGCACTGCCGCCGCTGCGGCGCGCCCTACCTCTTCGAGGCGATTTACCTCGGCCATCTCGGGCGCTACCACTGCCCCTCATGTGGTCAGCGCCGACCCTCCCCCATCGTCTATGCCGATCAGGTCGAGCTCGAAGGTGTGCGCCGAGCCCGTTTTAGGCTCACCACGCCGGCCGGCAGCGCAGATGTCGATTTGGCGCTGCCGGGCCTCTACAACGTCTACAACGCGCTGGCTGCTGCGGCGCTCGCCACGGCGCTCGAGTTGCCGCTCGCCACGATCGTGGAGGGGCTGCAGAGCACCGGTGCTGCCTTCGGGCGAGCCGAGAACGTTACCGTCGCGGGGCGAACGACCTACATCTTGCTCGTCAAGAATCCCGCTGGGGCGAACGAGGTGTTGCGCACACTGGCGCTGGAGGACGGCGAGCACGACCTGCTTGGCGTGCTGAACGACCGCACCGCCGACGGACACGATGTCTCTTGGATCTGGGACGCGGACTTCGAGCTCTTGGCCGGGCGGGTGCGCCGTGTGGTCTGCTCGGGCACGCGGGCGGCCGAGCTTGCGCTGCGACTCAAGTACGCCGGCGTGGAGCCTTGGCGCATCGAGGTGGTCGAGGATCTGGCCGAGGCGCTTGACAGCGCCGTCGCAGGCGGGGAGCTGGGTACGCCGTTGTACACGCTGCCCACGTACACCGCGATGCTGGCGCTGCGCGATCTGCTCGTCCGTCGCGGAGAGGCGAAGTCCTCGTGGCAGTGAGTTCCCCAATCCTGCGCGTGTGTGCGCTCTATCCGGATCTGATGAACATTTATGCCGATCGCGGCAACCTGCTGATGCTCGAGCGTCGCTGCGCCTGGCGAGGGATCGGCTTCCGGTTGACGTCGAGCTCGCTCGGCGACCCGCTCGACGGGAGCGCGCACGACCTCTACTACATCGGTGGCGGACAGGACCGTGACCAGCGTCTGTGCGCAGGGGACCTGCACGAGCACAAGCGGACTGCTCTGCACGAGGCGGCGGCCCGAGGAGCTGTGCTGCTCGGCGTCTGCGGCGGCTATCAGTTGCTTGGCCACTCCTATGCGCTCGACGACGATGAGATGCCCGGCGTTGGGCTGCTCGACATCCGCACGGTGCGAGAGCGCGGGCCACGACTGATCGGCAACGTCGCGATCGAAGTCACGCTCGAGGACCTTGACGCCGGTGGCGAGGATTCAACCGATCGCGCGGCGCCCAAGCCAAGGGTGCTTGCGGGCTTTGAGAACCACGGTGGCCGCACCTACCTGCAGGCGGGGGCCGAGCCGCTCGGACGTGTGCTCAAAGGTCACGGCAACGACGGGCGCTCCGGCTATGAGGGGACGCGCGCGGGCAACGTGATCGGCACCTACCTGCACGGGCCGCTTCTTCCCAAGAACGCGTGGTTCGCCGACTGGCTGATCGCCACCGCGCTTGGCGTCGAGATCGGTGAGCTGGCGTCGCTGGATGACGAGTTGGAGCATCGAGCCCACGAAAGCGCACGTCGCGCGGCTGGGCTGGCGGCAGCGTAGGATCACGAACGTGGAGCTCTCCGACTACCAGCGCCTGTCGCGACGCACCGCCGAGTAT
This sequence comes from Solirubrobacterales bacterium, assembly GCA_027306855.1. Lineage (GTDB taxonomy): Bacteria > Actinomycetota > Thermoleophilia > Solirubrobacterales > Solirubrobacteraceae > Palsa-744. The sequence continues at coordinate 3,526 of DAHUYZ010000088.1, forward strand.
CCGCGTGAGGCGTGGCTTGCGTATCCGGCGCTGGGGCTGGCAGGCGAGGCCGGTGAGGTGGCAGAGCACGCCAAGAAGGCGATCCGCGATGAGGATGGAACGGTCAGCGACGAGCGCAAGGCGGCTATGTCCAAGGAGCTCGGCGACGTGCTCTGGTATGTCGCGCAGATCGCCACCGAGCTGGAGCTGAGCCTCGACGAGATCGCCGAGCAGAACCTCGAGAAGCTGCTATCACGCCAGCAGCGCGGGGTGCTCAACGGCGACGGCGACGACCGCTAGAACACCGGCTGAGCGGCGCGATGCCGCGTCCTCGGTCGCTCGCGGCGTACCAAGTACAGCCACACTCCCTGCGCCTTGTCTCGCTTGCTCCCCGGCGCTCTAAGCCGAAGTTCCTGTGGTAGTCACTGCTGATTGGGGCTGGGATCCCCGTGTTTGTGGGGGTTCCAGCCTTTTTGTGCGTGTCTAGCGTAGTCACTAGGTTCTGTCCGGTGGAGCTGGTAGGTTATGCTCATGCCAAGGAGACAGGCTCGATCAGGCGCGATGCACGTGGTCACGAACCGTGTGCGGCATGGGGAGAACGAGTACTCCTCGAC
>DAHUYZ010000089.1 GCA_027306855.1 Solirubrobacterales bacterium
CGCGACCGCTGAGGAGTCTCCGACGGCGGCAAGCGCGCGGCGGCTGTAGATTTCCGTCGGTGCAGGCGGGGGACAGAGCGATCGTGACGGGAGGCGCGGGCTTCATCGGCTCGCATGTCGTCGATGCGCTGCTGGACAGTGGGCAGGAGGTGACGGTCATCGACGACCTCTCCAGTGGCCGGCGCTCAAATGTATCATCGACAGCGGACCTGCGCGAGCTGGACATCGTCGATCGGGCCGCCGTGCAGGCCGTCTTCGACGAGGTCAGGCCGGGCGCCGTCTACCACCTGGCGGCACAGGCAAGCGTCACAGCGTCTGTCGCCGACCCCGGGCGCGATTGCGCCGTCAACGTGCTCGGCACGCTGAACGTGGTCGCGGCGGCGAGCGAGATCGGCGCGCCGGTCGTGTTCACTTCGACGGGTGGCGCTCTGTATGGCGACGACGTGCCGATGCCTACGAGCGAGGAGCGCATCCCCGCCCCGCTCGCTCCCTATGGGGCGTCGAAGTGGGCGGCCGAGGCGTACGTCAACACATGGTCGCTCTCCTCGGGAGTCCAACACGCCGTCTGCCGTCTGGGAAACGTTTATGGACCGCGCCAGAGCCCTCATGGGGAGGCGGGGGTCGTGTCGATCTTCTCGGACCATCTGCACTGCGGCCGCGCGCCGAAGATGTATGGGCAGGGGACCCCTACGCGCGACTACATCTACGTCGGCGATGTCGTCTCTGCGCTGCTCGCCGCGAGCGGCACGCGGGGAACGTTCAACGTCGCGACGGGCGTGGAGACCGACGTGAAGACGTTGTGGGAGATCTTGAAGGCGACGGCGGGCGCCGATGTCGAGCCCGAGCTGGCCGATCTGCGTGCGGGAGAGTTGAAGCGCTCGTGCCTTGACTGCTCGAGGGCCAAGCGCGAGCTGGGCTGGGAGGCAAGCGTCCCCGTCGAGGACGGCCTGAAGCGCACGTACGCGGCGCTGGTCGCGGAATTCGAGCGTACGTCCTGACCTGGGCCGCGGCCCTTCGCCCGGGTCGCAACTCCTCGTTCAGGTGTTGGGCGATAGACGCGCCTGTGCGAAGAGAGAGGTATGAGGCATGCCAGGAGGGCAGCCATAGCGGCCATGACGGCCCTGCTCGGAGTAGCCGTGCTTGTGGGCTCGCCGGGGGCGTGGTCGCAGGAGCTCGATCACACGGGCGGCACAATCGGCCCGATCGCGGTGATCTCGACGAGGGGTACGGGTGGGACCGCGTATGTCGCCACGCCGCCGAAGCCGCGGCCGGCGCCTCGTCCGAGCGCGCATAGGCCGTCTCCACATCAGAGCCCGCCTCGCAAGCCGGCGTCGCGCAAGCCTGGATCGCCACCGGCTGCCCCGTCCGCGCCGCATCCAGGTGCAGGCGAAGGGCCGGTCTTCCCCGTCGCGGGGCCCCACAGCTTCGGCGGACCCGAAAACCGCTTTGGGGCGGGGCGCCCTGGGCATGTCCATCAGGGCCAGGACGTGCTCGCCGCCGAAGGCCTCCCCGTGCTCGCGCCGCTGGCGGGCACGATCATCGCGACCGGCTATCAGGCGGCCGGCGCGGGCTGGTATGCCGCCGAGCACACGGCGGGGGCGCTCGACTTCTTCTTCGCCCACTGCCAGGCCGGCTCGCTCGCCGTCAAGGAAGGTCAGGCCGTCGCCGCAGGGACGCAGATCTGCAAGGTCGGGATGACGGGCGACGCGACCGGTCCGCACCTGCATTTCGAGGTGTGGCTGGGCGGCTGGCGCGCGAAGGGCGGCTATCCGATCGACCCGCTGCCGTACCTGGAAGCCTGGGAACGCGGCTCGAGCGGCTGAGCGCTCAACCCTCGACGCCCGGGAACGCCGTTGGTCGCTCGATCCTGGCGGGCGGCGGGGTCCTTACTTCGTGCGCGCCTTCACGACGACCGTGGCCCCGCGCGAGGGGATCATCGTGACGTTGCGGTGCTGGGCGCGCTCGGGCTCGGGACGATCGGCTTCGAGGTCGAGTCGGCGCGCCATCGCCTCGAGCACGACACGCTGCTCGGCCATCGCAAGCGCCGCGCCGAGGCAGCGGCGGGTGCCGCCGCCGAAGGGGATCCACTCGTACGTGCCGGGCGTGCGATCGAGCCAGCGCTCGGGCTTGAACGAAAACGGCTCGGGATAGAGGTCTTCGCGGTGGTGCAGCAGCAGGATGCTGATGCTCACCCCTTGACCTGCAGGGACGACGTACTCACCCAGTCGCCAGGGCACGGCGACGCGCCGGCCGATGATCGGGATGACCGGCCGCGAGCGCATGCCCTCGACGATCGTCGCCTCTACGTGCTCGTCCGAGTCGGTGTCCGAGCGTACGGCGTCGCGCAGGCACTCGTAGGCGGAAGGGTTGCGCACTAGGCGCTCCCACGTCCAGGCAAGCGAGTTCGCGGTCGTCTCGAAGCCGGCGAGCACGAGCGTCAGGAGCTCGTCGCGCAGCTCGTGGTCGGTCATCGGCTCGCCGTCCTCTCCCTTGGCGCGTAGCAGCAGCGAGAGGATGTCGCCGCGCTGCTCGAGGTCGGGAGCTGAGCGCCGCTTCGCGATCAGAGGGTAGGTGGCACGATCGAGCATGCTGACCGCCACGCGCGTCAGGCCGCGAGGATCCTCGCGGCCGAGGTTCGACAGTTCGGTGAGCAGCGCGAGCGGCGACGTGGAGGTGTTGGCGAGCCGCGTGACGGTGGTGCGCAGCCGGTGCTCGGCGCTGCCACGCTCGGAAGCGCCCTCGATGCCGAAGATGCCGGACATGATCACCTCGAGCGTGATCGCCTGCATGCGCGGGGCGAGCGGGAACGGGCGACCTCTCGGCCAGCGATCGATCTCGCGTTCGGCGACGTCGGAGATCATCTGGGTGTAGCGCTCGATCGCGTCGCCGTGGAAGGGCGGGAGCAGCAGCTTGCGCTGGCGCAGGTGGTTCGGTTCGTTGGCTGTCAGGACCGAATTGGGTCCGACGATCGGCCGCAGGGGCGACTCGGCCGTAAGCGAGGGCACGAGGTCGGGTTTGGCCGTGAACAGCGAGCGCGCGTGGTCCGGGTGATCGGTGACGACGGTCCCTTCGGGGATCACGACGAAGCGGACCGTGAACGTGCCGCCGAGCCTGCGCCTGGCGCCGAACACGAACTCGATCTGGCGCTGGGAGAAGCGCAGCGTCTGGGCGACCCCTGGGAGCGCGATCGTAGGAGGCGCGTGCAGCGGCTCGGACGGGTCGGCGGGCCCGGCGGGGGAAGGGGCGATCTCTGTCTGGGTCAGGGTGGGCATGGGGAGGGACTGTAGTACGTGTCGACGTGGTCGCCTTGGCGCCGGCAGGGACAGCAGCACCCACCGACCCCCCTCGCTTGCAGGCCGAGCCGGTACGATCAGAGCCCAACGGCCAGATAGCTCAGTTGGTAGAGCACACGACTGAAAATCGTGGTGTCCCCAGTTCGAATCTGGGTCTGGCCATACCGTTTCTAGTCCGTCCGAGCTTCGGTATACCACTGGATCGATGCCGAGCTCCTGCCAACACTGCACTGCTGATCTGGCCCGGCTCCAAGCGCGACGTGCTCCCACCCCAGACTCCGATTGGCCTGTGCTCAGGGTCGTCGATTTGTTCTGCGGGTGCGGCGGAATGACGATCGGCCTGATGGAGGCAGCCCACGACATCGAATGTGGTCTGAGCGTCGCGTTGGCGGTGGATGACGACCCTTCCGCAGCTCGCGCGTTCTCGCTCAACTTTCCTGGCGCGACCGTGCGCAATGACACGCTCGAGCGGATGATCAACGGAGATCTCGGAGCGCGCCCGACCCTCGATGAGCGCAGACTCCGCAAGCAGGTCGGAGAAGTCT
>DAHUYZ010000008.1 GCA_027306855.1 Solirubrobacterales bacterium
AGGTGGGCCTATACGCATCTGCCGCTGGCGCGACGTCAGATCTGCTGGGCGCACCTTCGTCGAGACTTCAAGGCGCATGCCGAAGGGCTCGCGGCCGAGAAGGAGTTCGGCGAGCACGGCCTCGCTCTCTGCGAACGCGTCTTCTGGGCCTGGGAGGTCTTCCAGCACACCGGTGAGCGAGCACAGCTCAAGCGCACGATCCGCTCGCTGCAACGCGAATACAAGCCGATCATCCGCTCATATGCGGCCAAGCGGGCGCGCAACAAGCGCTGTCGCGGGATGGCCCGAAACCTCCTGAAGGCCTGGCCGGCACTGTGGACATTCGCCAGTCACGACGGCGTGCAGCCCACGAACAACCACGCCGAGCGCGCCCTGCGAAGCGCGGTCATCTACCGCAAGCTCTCGCTCGGAAGCCAGTCCCAAGGCGGCGAGCAGCGCACCGCACGGCTCCTCTCCGCGCACACCACCTGCCGCCTACAGCACCGCTCGCTATTCGCCTACCTCACCGACGCCATCGCCGCCCACGCCCGCGGCGACCCAGTGCCACTGCTCAGCTGAGTAGTCGACCCACTGAACGCTTACGGCAAATGCGTTTGGCGGCGTCCATCCGACGCGATATACATCTTCAAAGAGGTGCATCACCTTCAAAGAGGCGCATCACATCGATAGGAGGATGTCCCGATGGCCAATCACCTGACGCCCACCGAGCTCGCCCGCGAAGCCGGCCTAGGGCGCAGAGAAGTGCTCTCGAAGTGCATAGAGATGGGGGTGCCGATCTTCGAAGGGCGGATCGACAAGAGCCTCTTCCTCGCAAGTCTCCGCCAAAGCTCCTCCCGGCGGGATCCCCATCGCCCTAAAGACCTGAACATCCCGCATCCCGCGACCTGAGCATCCCCCATCGTTGGCCGCCCGGCCAGCCCCGCGCGCAAGCCCTAACATTCGGTAGGTCAGCCAGCCCGTCGAAGAGGGAGCCAGTCCATGCAGGCAAGCGCCGCGGAGTCCACCACGGCATCGCAAACGATCGCCGACCTGATATCTCGCTCCGCGGGACGGTATCCGGAGCACGCCGCGGTCCGTCACAAGCGCGACGGCGCCTGGCACGACGTCACCTACGCCCAGCTCGATGAGATCGTCGGCGAGGTAGCGCTCGGACTGATCGATCTCGGGGTTGCGCCCGGCGAGCGCGTCTGCATCCTCGCCAACACTCGCCCCGAGTGGTCCTACGCCGACATGGCGATCACCTCCGCCGGCGCGGTCGTCGTGCCGATCTACCAGACCAACTCGCCTGAGGAGTGCCTATGGGTCATCGCCGACTCAGGCGCCTGCGCGATCATCTGCGAGGACGACTCCCAGCTGCAGAAGATCGCGGCGATCCGCGACCAGACGCCCAACCTGCGCACGATCGTCGTAATGGACGCCCCCGACGGCGAGCCGGCGCTCGAGGCGATCACCCTCGATGAGGTCCGCGCCCGTGGACTGGCCCGCGATGCAAACGAGCTCTCAGCGCGGCGCCAAGGCGTCCGCCCCGAGGACCCCTTCACGTTCATCTACACCTCCGGCACGACCGGCCCCCCCAAGGGCTGCGTCCTGACCCATGGCAATTACGCCGCGATGATCGACATGATCAAAGAGATCGGCCAGATCGAGGACGACGAGATCATCTACCTCTACCTGCCGCTCGCCCATGCCTTCGCGCTGCTGATCCAGCTCGCAGCGTTCGACCTCGGCACCACGATCGCCTACTTCGGCGGCGACACCAAGCAGATCATCGGCGAGCTGATGGAGGTCAAACCGACGTACCTGCCGTCCGTGCCGCGCGTGTTCGAGAAGATCTACACCCTCGCCCAAAGCGCCCTCGCCGCCCAATCCCCCGAGGAGCAAGAGCAGGCAAAGCAGGCGATCGCGCTCGGGATGAAGGTGCGCGAGATGCTCGTCGCAGGCGTTGAGATACCGCCCGAGCTCGCCGAGCCGTTCGAGCAGGCCGACGAGAAGCTGTTCAAGAACGTGCGCGCCCTGTTCGGGGGCAACGTACGCCACGCCGTCACCGGCGCCGCGCCGATCGCCAAGGAGATCCTCGAATTCTTCTGGGCCGCGGGCGTGCCGGTGCTCGAGGGCTACGGCATGACCGAGACCGCGACCGCCGCGACCGTCTGCACGATCGAGGAGCACAAGTTCGGCACCGTCGGCAAGCCGTTCCCCGGCGTGCAAGTCAAGATCGCCCCCGACGGCGAGGTCCTCATCAAGGGGCCGAACATATTCGAGGGCTACTACAAAAACTCCGACGCCAGCTTCGGCTCGATCGAGGACGGCTGGCTGCACACAGGCGATCTCGGCTCGATCGACGAGGACGGCTACCTGACGATCACAGGGCGCAAGAAGGACATCATCATCACGGCCGGCGGCAAGAACATCACGCCCGCCAACTTCGAGAACGATCTGAAGCAGTGCCGCTGGATCTCCCAGGTCGTCATGCACGGCGACAAGCGCCCCTACCCCGTAGCGCTCATCACACTCGACGAGGAAGAGATCGCGACCTACGCGAGCGAGCACGGCCTGCCCGCCGACATCGCCACCCTCTGCGAGGAGCCGCAGGTCAAGGAGATGATCGCCACTGAAGTGCAGCGCGTAAACAAGCGCTACGCCCAGGTCGAGCAGGTCAAGCGCTTTGCGATCCTCCCCCACGACCTATCCCAGGAGACGGGCGAGCTGACGCCGACGCTGAAGGTCAAGCGCAACGTCGTCGCCGATAAGTACGCCGCCGTCATCGACGGGCTGTACGAGAGCTAGAGAGCTAGACGGGCGAGCCAGGCGGTGGCGTTCCCGAGACGGCGCCCCAAGCTGCGAACATACGACGGAGCAGAACTATGCGCAGCGATCCAAGCGATACCGGAGGACTGTTCGTCGGCCGCAGGCCTGGAACCGCGCCGACCCGCTTCCGCGCGCTCCCAGCGAAGGGAAGCGCGGCAAGACAGCGCGCCGACGGCTACCTCGCCAACCTGCTGCTCGCCACGATCGCACTCGGATGCCTGCTCTGCTGGGGACCAATCCCGGTCGCCTGCCTGTGGGTCGGCTCGGAGGTGAGCTATCTGACCGGCAGCGTCTTCTTCGGGATCATCGTCGCGCTCGCTGCCCTCTGCGCACTGCTGTTCGCGACCCTGGCCGGACTTCGCCGGCTCGACAACGCCTGGATCCTCGTGCGCCGAGCCGCCGGCCACGACCAGCGCAGCGGAGCGCTCGGACGCGTGTTCGCTGTCACCGCCGCGATCTGCGCGGGCGCGTTCTTGCTGTGGTTCATGGTGATCCACGGCCCCGGCGAAACGCTCGTGCGGCCGGGCAAGGGGTGAGGACTCCCGTCAAAATATCTGGCGGCCTGGATGCGACCACCGGAACCGGGGGACACTCGCATCGCTCGCATCCCCGAACCGGCCGACGGCGGTCTGACGCCTGATGGGCCTGCTCGACTACTACAAGCAGTTCGAAGGCCTCTCCGAGGAGGAGGTCAACAGCGCACTGCGCGAGGAGGCGGCCGAGCGTAAACGCAAGGCGCTCACCCACGTTCCGACGCTCGACCTCTCCCAGACGACGTGGCCCGAGCTGCCGCACCCGGATGTCGTCAGCGCGATCACATTCGTCGCGCGGCGCGGGCTGCAACGCTATCCGCACATGCGCGGCTCGCATCTGCGCGGCGAGCTCGCCCACCGCCACAACGTCGATCCCGCCCGGCTGATCATCGCAAACGGCGCCGCCGAGCTGCTGAGCGCCGCTACGCGTGCGCTGCTCGAGCCGGGCCAAGCGCTGATCACGCAGTGGCCGTCCTATCCCCTCTTCCCGATCATGGCGCGCCGCGCCCACGGTCGCGCGGTGCCCGTCAACGGTGACGTCGATGCACTGCTGCGGGCCGTTCACCACGAGCACGAGACCCGCGTGATCGCGCTAGCGAGCCCCAACGACCCGACCGGCACGCTGATCACTACCGCCGAGCTCGAGCGCCTGCTCGAAGGCCTGCCCGACGGCGTAGCGGTGCTGCTTGATGAGGCGCTCGTCGAGTTCGCCGACGCCCAGCCGATCGACTCCTCGCTCGCCCTGCTCGAGCGCCATCCTCGCCTACTCGTGTTCCGCAGCTTCTCCAAGGCATGGGGTCTCGCGGGGCTTCGCTGCGGCTATGCGATCGGCGGCCCCGGCTCAGAGGAGCTGCTCGCCGAGCTCGAACCGGACCTCGGGGTCAGCGAGATTACCCAGGCAGGCGCGCTCGAGGCGCTGAGAACGTGCTTTGAGATAGTCGCGCGGCGGGTGCGCACGATCGCGACGGAGCGCGAGCGGCTGACCTCCGCGCTGCGGGAGCGCCGCTTCGAGGTGACCGACAGCCAGGCCAACTTCCTCTGGGTCGCTCATCCTTCGATCGACGGAGGCGAGCTGTCGATGCGCCTGCGTCAGGCCGGCGTGCTCGTCGCCGCCGGCAGCGCGCTCGGAGAGCCCCAACACGTGCGGATCGCCCTACACGACGAGCCTGCCTCAACGCGCCTGCTCGGCGCGCTCGACCGAATAGTTGCCTGAGCACCTACCAAGCGTCTAGGTCGATCGCGGTCACAGGGCTTGCCCGTGTAGGGCCTGCTCTATCTCACGCAAGAAACGAGCTGACCAGGCCGGTTTGACGAAGGAGCGCGCCGGTCGTCCCTTCGAGGATCTTGTGCCAGCCGCCGGCTCGCTCCTCCTCGCGCTCGAAATGGTCCACGACCCTGCGCACACGACCCTCTGAGATCTCCAGGCCGTGCCGCGCCCAGATCTCGCTGTAGCGGTCGTATTCGTCGAGCAGATGGCGAGTCACCGACTGGAAGCCGTGGCGCGCTACCTCCACGCGCGAGGCGAAGTTGAGGATCGAGGTCTCGAACATCAGCTCGTCTGTGGGCTCGGGCTCGATCAGGACGATGTCCACGCCCGGATAGCGCTCCTCCCACATGCCCGCCAGCTCGTGCAAACGCCGATGGGCCAACAGCTTGAAGGCCTGATAACCGATCTTCGAGAAGCCCATGTCAGAGATGCGCCTGCGTCGGCGCCCGTCGCGGGCGCACGCCCCATCCCCATCGCCCGCCACGCCGCTGGCGAAACCGTCGTTGACGTAGGGAACGATCGGGTTGATGACGATCACCAGCTGCGCGCCCGCCTCCACGGCGATGTCGAGGTTCGTCGTCGAGACGATCCCCCCGTCGATCAGCTCGCGCTCGCCGACCTTCACCGGCGAGTAGACCATCGGCAGCGCGCCCGACGCGCGCACGGCCGTCGATATCGGCACGTCCTCGTAGCCTTCCGCCCCGAACACGATTCGCTCGCACGTGTCCAGGTCGGTCGCGACGAGATAGAGCTCGTGCCCGAGCGCGCGGAAGTCGTTGCTGCGCTCGCCTTCGGCCAGCACCTTGCGCAGGTAGCGCTCGATCCCGTCGCCCGTATAGGCGCCCGTCGGAAGCGTCTCTGCCAGCCCAAGCACCACATCGATCAGCGACACCTGGCCGAGCTGAGGGATCAGACGACGCGCCATCGAGGCCGCCCGCAGCGGAAGGCGCACGCCGGTCCGCGCGAATTCGCGCAGGTTGAGCTTTAACAGATCGCCGAGGTCGACGTCCCTGAAGGACCCCGGGCCCTGGCGCGTCACCACGCGCATCATCTCCTCCGGCGTGATCCCGTTCGCGCACAGCGCCGCGACGAAGGCGCCGGCAGAGGTGCCCACGTAGACGTCGAACTCGTTGACGGTCCTGTTCGTCGCAAGCAGGTCCAGCGCGCGCAGCGCCCCGATCTCATAGACGCCTCCCGTAAAGCCGCCGCCGCCGAGCACGAGCGCGGTCTTGTGGGGCTTTTCTTTGGGGCGCGCGCGCCGGCTCGCCGCCACAGCGCTCCGCTTGGACGCGCGAGGTGTTCGGACGGAGGAGCCGTCCTTGGTGGCCATCCCCAACCTGACAACCTCACCCATAAGTCGATTGTATGAAATGTTACGTTGCATGCCGGTCCTTGTAGGCATCCTCGCCGCCGCGGTCCTGCTCGCCGCCCCCGCATCGGCCGCCCCCGGCCCGAGCGCCGCGCTCGACGGGCATCTGAGCAATGAGCTGGCGATCGCGGGGCCTTATTCGGGAGCATACGTCTACGACATCACGACGAAAACGCCCCTGTTCTCCGAGCGCGCCGATATCGCACGCGCGCCGGCGTCGGTCGAGAAGCTGTATACGGCCACAACCGCGCTGGAGCTGATGGGATCGACGGGGACGCTCGACACGACCGTGCTCGGAACGGGCAAGCTCGGGCCGGAAGGGCGTTGGGAAGGCAACCTGTACCTGCATGGCGGCGGCGACCCTACGTTCGGCTCTGAGCGTTTCATCGCCGGCTGGTACGGCGGGCGGGGAACATCGATCTCAAAGCTGGCCGAGCAGCTGGTCAAGGTCGATGGGATCCGCGGCGTGACGGGCGCCGTGAACGGCGACGAGTCGCTTCTGGACTCCCTGCGCGGCGACCCCTCGAGCGGCTATCGCCCCGACCCCGAACTGGTCGGCAGCCTCAGCGGCCTGGAGTTCAACCGCGGCGCGAGCGGCTCCGAACGGGGTCCCCACGCACCCGCCGCGTACGCCGCCCGCAGGCTGTGCAGCGCCTTGAGAGCCCTGAGAGTGAAGGTCGGGGCAGGCTCTGCCGCGACCGCGCCCCCGGGCGCACGCCTGCTTGCCAAGGCTCGCTCGCCGTCGATCGCGACGCTGCTCGGACTGATGCTCCCCCCTTCGGACAACTACTTCGCCGAGACGCTCATCAAGGACCTCGGCGCGCGCTTCGGCGGCTCGGGCAGCACCGCAGCCGGGGCGAGAGTCGTGCGCGAGACGATCGCCAAGCTGCTCGACATCCACCCGAGGATCGTCGACGGATCGGGACTCTCGCACAGCGACGCGACGACACCCCGGCAGGTCGTATCCCTGCTGACCGCGCTTGAGCCGGCGTCGCTCGGCGCGACTCTGCGCGGCGATCTGGCGGTGGCGGGCGAGCGGGGAACGCTGCAAGACCGCATGAAGGGGACGCCCGCGATGGGTCGCTGCCAGGGCAAGACCGGCACGCTCGAAGGGGTCTCCAACCTCGCCGGATACTGTCAGGCGCAGAACGGCGATGAGATCGCCTTCGCGTTCTTTACAGACGGAATCGAAGACGCGCGAGCGCATACGATCCAGGACAACATGACGATCACGCTCGCGCGCTACTGAGCGCGCGCGCCCGCTACCGATCGAGCAGCTCTAGCAATCCCGCTTCGTCGAGCACCCGAACGTGCAGGCGCTGGGCCTTCTCGAGCTTCGATCCGGGAGCCTCGCCGGCGACCACGTAGTGCGTCTTCTTGGAGACGGAGCTCGTGACACGCCCGCCGGCAGCCTGGATGCGCTCGGTCGCCTGCTCGCGCGAGAGGCTTGGCAGGGTGCCCGTCAGCACGACCGTCTTGCCCGCGAGCGCCCCGCTCGTCGGCGCGGGCCCAGCTTCGGCGAAGCGCAGCCCACGCTCGCGAAGGCTCGCGATCAACGCGACCATGCGCTCGTCGTGCAGCTGGGCATTGATCGAGCTCGCCATCTTCTCGCCGATGCCGGGTGTTTCAGCAAGCTCCTTCACAGACGCGTCGAGCAGAGTGTCGATGTCTCTAAAGCGCACCGCGAGGTTGCGGCCGGTGACCTCGCCGACCTCCTCGATCCCGAGCGCGAACAGCACGCGCGCGAACGGGCGCTGCTTGGAGGCCTCGATCGCGGCGAGCATGTTGCGGGCGGAGATCTCCGCGAACCCCTCCAGCTCGAGCAGCTGATCTTCGCGCAGGCGGTAGACGTCGGCCGCGTCTTTGAGAAGCCCCCGCTGTTGCAGCAGGGCAACCTGCTTCTCGCCGAGCCCGTCGATGTCCATCGCACCGCGCGAGACGAAGTGCTTGAGCAGTTGCCAGGCCCGCTCGGGGCAGTCCCGGTTGGGGCACTTCGTGAAGACCGAGTCCTTTGGCTTGACCGTCGGCGTGTCGCAGTAGGGGCAGCGCTTTGGGGGACGGGTCGTAGGGGGGCGATCCTTGTGCTCGACCACGTGGGGGGCGGGCGAGAGCACCTGGGGGATCACCTCGCCTGCTCTCAGCACGATCACGTCCTCCCCGGCGCGGATGTCCTTGCGGACGATGTCCTCCTCGTTGTGGAGCGTCGCCAGCTTGATCGTCACGCCGCCTACCGCGACCGGTTCTAGCTGGGCGTACGGCCGCAGGTCACCGGACTTGCCGACATTCCACATGACCGCCTTCAGGCCGGTGACCGCCGTCGTCGGCGGGAACTTCCAGGCGACCGCCCAGCGCGGATCGCGCCCGACCGAGCCGAGGCGCCGCTGCAGCTCGAGATCGGCGACCTTGACGACTACGCCATCGATCTCGAAGTCGAGTTCAGCGCGGCGATCTTGCCAGGCAAGGCACTGCTCGAGCACCTCCTCCTCTCCGGCGAGCAGCTTGATGTCGCGGTTGACCCTGAAGCCATGCTCGCGCAGCCAGCCAAGCGCCTCCCAGTGGGTCTTGAACGAGAGCCCGTCGGTCACACCCACCTGATAGACCCAGATCGAGAGGGGACGCTCGGCGGCGAGCGCAGGGTCGAGCTGGCGGACGGTGCCGGCGGCGGAGTTGCGCGGGTTCATAAACGTCGAGGCCCCCTCTTCGGCGCGCCGCTCGTTCAGCGCGGCGAAGTCGTCGAGGCCCATGTAGACCTCGCCCCTGACCTCCAGCAGCGGCGGCGCTCCGTCGATGCGAAGCGGGATCTGCTCGATCGTGCGCAGGTTGTGGGTGACGTCCTCGCCTATCTCCCCGTTGCCGCGGGTGGCGCCCCGCTCGAGCACGCCGTCCCTGTAGAGCAGACTAACGGCCAGGCCATCGACCTTCGGCTCGACGACGTACTGAAAGCGTCGCTTCACGATCCCTTCGCGACCGAGATGCGCGCGCATGCGCTCGACCCACGCGCCCAGCTCCTGCGCCGAGCGCACGTTTCCGAGCGAGAGCATCGGCTCCAGATGCTCCACCTTCTCCAGCTTGCTGACCGGCTCGGGCGCGACGCGCTGGGTCGGCGAGGACGGGGTGAGGAGCTGCGGGTGCTGCGTCTCGAGCGCCTTCAGCTCATCAAACAGCGCGTCATAGGCGTCGTCTGAGATCTCTGGATCGTCGAGCACGTAGTAGCGCCAGGCGTGGTGCTCGATCAGGCGTCGCAGCTCCGATGCGCGCTCGATCGTCTGGGGAGACGGCTTCGCCTGCCCCTCGCCCGCCTCGCTCACTGGCTCGCGTGCTCCTCTGCGATCGCAGGGGCGAGCAGACCGTGGAGGTCAAACGTGCGCAGCATCTCGACGCCCTCGCGGTCGGTCAGGTCGAAATGGATCGGCGTGACCGCGATCCTGCCTTCTGCGACCGCCGCGAGATCGGTGCCCGGTTCGTCGTGAAAGCCGGGGTCGGCGCCGTAGATCCAGTAGCGCCTACGCGTCGGGGAGCCGTCCTCGTGGGGGGCGAGCTTGAGCTCGTCGCGGTAGATGCGCTTGCCGAGCTTCGTCACCTCGATTCCGTTCGGCACGCCCGCGGGCACGTTGATGTTGAGCAGGGTGCGGCTGGGCATCGGCACGTCCTCTAGGCGCTCGACTAGTCGCGCCACGAACGACGCCGCCACATCGAAGTCGAAGCCGCCTCTGTAGCGGAAGTCGAGCGAACGGCCATTCGACTGCTGGGATACGGCGATCGCGGGGAGGCCGAGCACGACGCCCTCCAGGGCCGCCGCGACGGTGCCCGAGTAGGTGATGTCATCGCCGAGGTTCGCCCCGTGGTTGACCCCTGAGACGACGAGCCCGACGTCGAAGTCCTCGACAAGCCCTAGCCTGGCGAGCCGCACGCAATCGACGGGCGTCCCGTCGGTCGCGTACCCGACTGTTCCGTCGTCGAAAGAGACCTCCTGCACCCACAGCGGGCGGCGCGTCGTGATCGAGCGCGCCATCGCCGAGCGGTTGCCGTCGGGGGCGATCACGGCAAGACGCACCCCCTCGACAGCGAGCAGCGCAGTCCTGAGCGCCTGCAGCCCCTCAGCCTCGATCCCGTCGTCGTTGGTGAGCAGTACGTCGAGCATCGCCCTTCAGGATAGGCGTCGACCCGGCCGCCACTCGGACACTCTCAATAGGACACCGACGCGAGCGCGAGGCCATGCGCGGGGGCGGTTGGGCCGGCGTGTGAGCGCGGCGCTCCATCGAGCAGGGCGATGAAGTCCTCGATCCTGCGCTTGCCGGAGGCGACCTCGAGCATCGTCCCGACGAGCACGCGGTTCATGTGCCGCATGAACGTGTCGGCCTCGATCCAGAATTCGAGCACGTCGCCGCGAGCTCGCCACTGCGCGCGGAGCACGTCGCGCTCGAAACGGACGTGGTCGGTGTCGGTGGGGGTGAACGCCGTGAAGTCGTGCGTGCCGACGAGCGCCTTTGCGCACTGGTCGAGCAGAGCGAAATCGATCGGCCGCGGCCACCACAGCGCGCGCCCACGCTCGAACACGTCGCGCGAGCGCCTGGCTAGCACCCGGTAGCAGTAGGTTCTGCTGAGAGCGTCGTGACGCGCGTCGAAGGTCTCCGGCGAAGGCGCCGAGTCGACTATGGCGACGTCGGGGGGCAGCAGCGCGTTGAGGCGGACCGGATCGACGGCCTCGTGGCGGTAGCTTGCGACCTGGCCCCAAGCGTGAACCCCTTTGTCGGTCCTGCCCGCGACCGTCAGCGTGAGCGGGTCGCCTTCACTGTCGCGATCGCCGAGGATCGTGTGCAGCGCCTTCTCGAGCTCTCCCTGCACCGTGCGCAGCCCCGGCTGGCGCGCCCAGCCTGCGAACCTCGTCCCCTCGTACTGCAGCGTGAGCTTCGTGACCAGCTAGACCAACTCTAAATAGACCATCTCGGTCGCATCGGAGCGACGGGGACCGAGCTTGAGGATGCGGGTGTAGCCGCCGGGTCGGTCGGTGTAGCGCGGAGCGACCTCCTCGAACAGCTTGTGGACCGCGAACTTGTCTTGGGCGAGCGCGGAGAGCGCTTGGCGGCGCGCGTGAAGGTCGCCGCGCTTGGCGAGAGTGATCAGCTTCTCGATCTCGGGCTTGACCGCCTTGGCCTTGGCTTCGCTCGTCTTGATGCGCTCGTGCTCGAGGACCTCCTTGGTGAGGTTCATGAGCAGCGCCTTGCGGTGAGCGGAGTCGCGGCTGAGCTTGTTGCGTGTCTTTTGGTGCCTCATGGCAATCGGTCCTTCGTCGCTCTCAATCCTTGCGGAGGCTGAGCCCGCGCGCTTCGAGCGTTTCGATCACCTCGTCGATCGACTTCTTGCCGAAGTTGGGGATCGCGTTCAGCTCGGCCTCGGACTTGGAGATGAGGTCGCCGACCGTCTGGATGCCGGCGCGCTTGAGGCAGTTGTATGAGCGCACGCCGAGCTCGAGCTCCTCGATCAGGATGCCCCACTCCTCGCCTTGAAGCGCTCCTTGGGCCCCGCCTGCGCTTACCGCCAGGCCGTGGCCGTCGAGCTGGGCGCCGGGGGTCGCGCGCAGCTCTTGGATGCGGTCGGCATCGGTGAAGATCGCAAGCTGGGAGATCAGGAGCTCCGCGGCCTCGCGCAGAGCGGCCTGGGGCTCGATCGAGCCGTCGGTCTCGATGTCGAGCGTGAGCTTGTCGAAGTCGGTCTTCTGGCCGACGCGGGCCTGCTCGACGGCGTAGGCGACACGTCGTACGGGTGAGAAGATCGAGTCGATCGGGATCACGCCGATCGGCTGGTCGGGCGACTTGTTCTCCTCGGCGGGCCTGTAGCCGCGACCGCGGCCGATCGTCATGTACAGCTCGAGCTTGGTCTTCTTCTCGAGCGTGGCGATGTGGACGTCGGGGTTGAGGATCTCGACGCCGGCGGGAAGGTCGATGTCCTTGGCGGTGATCTCGCCGGGCCCGGTGACGACCAGTGGCGCCTCGACCTCGCTGGCGTCGGAATGCATCCGGCAGACAATACCCTTGAGGTTGAGCACGATGTCGGTCACGTCCTCCTTGACTCCCTGGACGGTGGAGAACTCGTGCGCGACGCCCTCGATGCGCACGCTGGTGACGGCCGCGCCTGCAAGAGAGGAGAGCAGCACGCGCCGCAGCGAGTTTCCGAACGTGTAGCCGAAGCCGCGATCGAGGGGCTCGATCGTGAACGTGCCGCGGTTCTGCTCTACGGACTCGCTTGTGATCCGGGGGATTTGGAAGTCGAGCATCGGGGTCCTAACGTCGTTTTGGTGTCGGAGCGGCGCCGCTATGTGCGCCGGGTCTCCACACCGGCGCCACGAGGGCGACCGGCGCGGGAAAAGCGCCTACTTCGAGTACAGCTCGACTATGAGCTGCTCCTGCACCGGCGCGGCCACCTCGCGGCGCTCCGGCTTGCGCAGCACCTTGGCCGTGAGCGACTCGTGGTCGGCCTGGAGCCACGCTGGTATCTGTCCGGTCAGCTCGGTGGCGTCCCTGACGACCTGGGTCGCGGGCGTGCCGACCTTGATCGCGATCACGTCGCCTGGCCTGACCTGATAGCTGGGTATGTCTACGCGTCGGCCGTTCACGGTCCAGTGGCCGTGGCGGATCAGCTGGCGGGCCTGGCGGCGCGAGGCCGCGAAGCCGAGACGAACGAGCACGTTGTCCAGGCGGCACTCGAGCAGCGCGAGCAGGTTCTCGCCGGTGATGCCGGGCTGGCGCGATGCCTTCTCGTAGTAACCGTGGAACTGCTTCTCGAGCACGCCGTAGTAGCGGCGGGCCTTCTGCTTCTCGCGCAGCTGCAGGCGGTACTCGCTCTGCTTCTGGCGGCCGCGACCGTGCTCGCCTGGCGGGTAGGAACGACGCTCGACGCCGCACTTGTCGGTCAGACAGCGCTCGCCCTTCAGGAAGAGCTTTTGCCCCTCGCGGCGGCATTGCTTGCACTGCGGGCTCGTGTCACGCGCCATGTCTCAGACCCTCCTACGCTTGCGGGGGCGGCACCCATTGTGAGCTTGGGGAGTGACGTCCTTGACGCCCGTAACTTCGAGGCCGGCTGCCTGCAGCGAGCGGATCGCCGTCTCGCGACCGGAGCCCGGCCCCTTGACGTAGACCTCGACCTTCTGGAGGCCTTGCTCGAGGGCCTTGCGGGCAGCCGCGTCGGCGGTGACCTGGGCGGCGAAGGGAGTGGACTTGCGCGACCCCTTGAAGCCTGCGCCGCCGGCGGACTCCCAGGCGATGACGTTGCCGGAAGTGTCGGTCAGCGAGACGATCGTGTTGTTGAAGGACGTCTTGATGTGGGCCTGGCCGACGGGGATGTTCTTCTTCTGCTTGCGCCGTCCGCGCGCAGTGCGCTTGGGAGCAGCCATTACTTCTTGACCTTCTTCTTGCCGGCGACCTGCATGCGCTTGGGGCCCTTGCGGGTGCGCGCGTTGGTCTTCGTCTTCTGGCCCCGGACGGGCAGACCGCGACGGTGGCGTAGGCCGCGGTAGCAGGCGATCTCTTGGAGGCGCTTGATGTCTTGGGAGCGCTCGCGGCGCAGGTCGCCCTCGACGGTCTGGGAGCGGTCGATCTCATCGCGTAGGCGCGCTACCTCATCCTCGGTCAGGTCGCGGATGTAGGTGTCGGGGTGGACATCGACCTGGGCGAGCAGCTTGTTCGACGTGGAGCGGCCGATGCCGTAGATGTAGGTCAGGCCGATCTCGGCGCGCTTGTTGAGGGGTAGGTTGACCCCGGCGATACGAGCCATCTAAGAGACACCTCCGCAAGGCATCCAGCCTTGCGTCCTGATGAGCATGCTCGGCATCACGCCTCGCTCGACCGGATTCGCTGCGCTCATCCTTGACGCTGCTTGTGGCGCTTGTTCTGGCAGATGACGAGGACCGCTTTGTGGCGGCGGATGATCCTGCACTTCTCGCACATCGGCTTGACCGACGGTCTGACCTTCATGATCCCTTTCGGCTGTGTCCCGGCGACTCGGCTCTGGCTGCCGGGACGGCTGCCGCTACCGGGTCGTGGTCTAGCTCGCACACGCCTATTGGGGCGGGTGCGAGCAGGACTCAAAATCCTAGCAACTACGAAGCGTGGGCGGCCGGCTCGCCACGCAGCTGGGCTCCTCGGCGCGCGTCGGGGTGCAGATGCCACGGCGTGAGGATGCGTGGAGCGTCCGTGGTGACGGCGACCGTGAACTCGAAATGGGCGGCTAGGGAGTCGTCCTGGGAGAAGATCGCCCAGCCGTCGCCGGCTACGCGCACGGATGGGCGACCGGCAGTGGTCATCGGCTCGATCGCAAGCACCATGCCCTCCTCCAGCAGGGGTCCCTTGCGGGGCGCGCCGTAGTTTGGGACCTGGGGATCCTCATGCATGTTTTTGCCGACCCCGTGACCGACGAGCGAGCGTATGACCGATAGGCCGGCGCCCTCGGCGACCCGTTGGATCGCATGGGAGACGTCGCCGAGCCGGTTGCCTGGGCGACATTGCTCGACACCGGCGTACAGGGCCTGCTCAGTGGCGCTCAACAGGTTCTCCGCGAACGGAGAGATCTCCCCGACTGGGAACGTGCGCGCCGCGTCGGCGACCCAGCCGTCGAGCGTGACGCCGATGTCGACGGAGAGGATGTCGCCGCGATCGAGCCGGTAACGCCCGGGGATGCCGTGCACGACCATTGAGTTGGGGGATGCGCAGATCGAGCCGGGAAAGCCGCGATAGCCCTTGAACGTGGGGGTTGCCCCTTGCGAGCGGATGAAGCGCTCGACCGCGCTGTCCAGCTCTGAGGTGCGTATGCCGGGCCTGATCTTGGCGGCCACGATGTCGAGCGCCGCCGCCTGGATGAGCCCGGCAGCGGCCATCTTCTCGATCTGATCGGGGGACTTCTTGATGATCACCAGACGAGCTTATCCGCGAGGGACAGGCCTACAGCCTGTCCTCCATGCGCAGCGTGGCGACCGTCGCTCGGATGTGGTTGTGCACCTCGTTGGGATCGCGTGTGCCGTCGAAGCGGCGCAGCAGGCCGGCCTGTTCGTAGTAGTCGATCAGGGGAGCGGTCTGCTCGGCGTAGACCTCCAGGCGCTTGCGGATCGTGTCCTCCTTGTCATCGTCGCGCTGGATCAGGCGCGAGCCGTCTTGATCGCAGACGCCCTCGTGCTTGGGAGGGTCGAGCTCGACGTGGTAGACGTGGCCCGCCTTCAGGCATACGCGCCGTCCGCTCAGACGGCGGACGATTTCCTCGTCAGGCACCTCGAGCGCAAGCGCGCCGGTGAGCCTGCGCTGCGACTCGGCCAGCGTGGCTGCGAGCGCATCGGCTTGACTGGAGTTGCGGGGGAAGCCGTCGAGCAGGAAACCTTCGCGAGCGTCCTGCTCGGTGATGCGGGCGGAGATCATGCCTAGGATCACCTCGTCGGGGACGAGCTCGCCGGCGTCCATGTAGCGCTTGGCGGCCTGGCCCAGCTCGGTCCCGTTGGCGACCTGGGCGCGCAGCATGTCGCCTGTGGAGATGTGGGCAAGCGAAAAGTCTTGTTGGAGGCGTTCGGCCTGGGTGCCCTTGCCGGCGCCGGGGGGTCCCAGGAGGATCAGGTTCGTCTCGGCCATTTCAGGTGGAGCCTAGGCGGCCTCCGGGCCGACTAGCGTAGGAATCCCTCGTAGGACCGCATCATCAGCTGAGCCTCGAGCTGCTTCATGGTTTCGAGGGCGACGCCGATTACGATCAGGATGGAGGTGCCGCCGAAGTAGAAGTTGGCGTGGGTGCGGGCGATCAGGATCGTGGGGAGCGCCGCGACCGCCGCGAGGAACAGCGCGCCAGGGAACGTGAGGCGGGCGAGGATGCGGTCAAGGAATTCGGCGGTGGGTCGTCCGGGCCGTACGCCAGGGATGAAGCCGCCGTACTTCTTGAGGTTGTCGGCCTGATCGACGGGATTGAAGGTGACGGCTGTATAGAAGTACGTGAAAATGATGATGAAAATAGACTCGCCGACGACATAGTGCCAACCGTTGGGCGTAAAGAAGTTGGAGAGGCTTTTCGCCCAGTGGGTGTGGATCAGCTGGCCGACCGTCGGCGGGAAGGCCATGATGGAGGCGGCGAAGATGACTGGGATGACGCCCGCCATGTTGACGCGCAGCGGGAGATACGTCTGTCCGCCCTCGGTCATGCGCCTGCCGATGACGCGCTTGGCGTACTGGACGGGGATGCGCCGCTGGCCCTCCTGGACGAACACGATCCCGGCGACGACGGCGAGCACGATGAAGGGCATCATCACCTTGAAGACCTGATCTTGGCTCGTCCACCACGACTGGATCCCGGACGGCAGGCGGGCGACGATCGAGGCGAAGATCAAGAGCGATATGCCGTTGCCGATGCCGCGTTGGGTGATGAGCTCGCCGATCCACATCAACAGAACGCAGCCGGCGGTGAGGCAGATCACGATCAGGAAGATGTGGGGCGCGTCGAATTTCGAGACGACCGATTCGCCGGCGGACGCCTGCAGCGAGTGGAACAGGAAGACGTATCCGATCGACTGGGCGAAGGCGAGGCCGACGGTCAGGTAGCGGGTGTACTGGGTGATGCGAGCCTGGCCGACCTCCCCTTCCTTGGACAGCTTCTCAAGCGAGGGCACAACGACTTGGAGCAGCTGCAGGATGATCGAGGCGGTGATGTAGGGCATGATGCCGAGCGCGAACAGCGCGATCCGGGCGAGCCCGCCTCCGGAGAAGAGGTTCAGGAAGCCGAGGATGTTGGAGCCGCCGAACTGCTTCTGGATGTTGTTGACGGCGGTCAGGTTGACGCCGGGAACGGGGATGTGCGAGCCGAGCCGGTAAATCAGCAGCATCGCGCCCGTGAACAGGAGCTTCTTGCGGATGTCCGCGACCTGAAAGGCGCTGAGGATCGTCGAGAGCATGGCTTTGGATCGGTGGCGCGGGGGAGCTTTCAGCCCACGCCCGATTCGCCGATTCTAGTCCTCGATGGTGTGGCAGGCGCCCCCGGCGGCCTCTATGCGCTCGCGCGCAGCCGCGCTGAAGGCATGCGCGTAGACGGTCAGCGGCTTGCTCAGCTCACCCTTGGCGAGCACCTTGACGGGCACATCCTTACGCGTAGCCAAGCCCTTGGAGCGCATCGATTCGAGTGTGACCTCTGCGCCCGCATCGAAGCGGCCGTCCAGGTCGGAGATGTTCACGGCCTGGGTGTGCGTGCGGAACGGCTCGAAGGGCATCGACTTCTTCATGTGGGGACCGCGCAGCTTGCGCATGCGCATGTGGATCGGCATCTGACCACCCTCGAAGCGGGGTCTGCTCTTGGCGCCGGAGCGCGAGCCGTAGCCCTTTTGGCCGCGGCCGGCGGTCTTGCCGGTGCCTGAGCCTTCACCCCGGCCGACGCGCTTGCGAGGACGGCGACTCCCGGGAGCGGGCGCGAGCGAGTGCAGGCCGATGCGCTGCTCGACCTTCTCGTCCTCGGCGCCTTGGCCCTGCTTGGTCACCGCGCGGGTGCGCCTGGAGGGTGTGGCCTTGGCGGCAGGGTCTTGGGCTGCGGGACTCATGATCCTTGCTCCTGCTTGGGCGTCCTCGCTGGAGCATCCCCGTCCGTGTGGACATCGACTAGGTGGCGGACGGCGTGAACCATGCCTCGCGCCTGCTCGCAGTCCTCGATCTCGACCGTGTGTCCGATCCGACGCAGGCCGAGCGAGCGCAGCGTATCGAGCTGGCGCTGGTTGCAGCCGTTGCTGGAGCGCCGCTGGGTGACCGAGATCTTCCCCATCAGGCCGACGCCTCCGCAGCCTCGCCGGTCTCTGCGGTCTCGCCGGCCTGCGCAACCTCGCCGGCCTGCTCACCGCTTCCATCCGCGTCGTCCTGCGACTCGGCCGCCCCGTTGGAGGGCTGCTCTGTGAGACCGAGAACCTTGGCGATCGAGAGACCGCGCAGCTCGGCTACCTCCTTGGGGGTGCGCAGGTCGCGAAGCCCGGCGACGGTCGCCTTGACGAGGTTGATCGGGTTCTGGGTGCCGAGGCTCTTGGAGAGGATGTCGTGGATGCCGGCGAGCTCGAGCACGGCGCGGACGCCTCCGCCGGCGATGACGCCGGTGCCGGGAGCGGCGGGCTTGAGCAGGACGCGGCCGGACCCGAAGACGCCGGTCGTCTGGTGGGTGATCGTGGAGCCGTGCTTGGGGACGCGGAAGAGGTCCTTCTTGGCTCGCTCGACGCCCTTTTGGATGGCGAGGGGAACCTCGTTGGCCTTGCCGTAGCCGACGCCGACGATTTCGCGTTCGTCTCCGACGACGACGAGCGCCGTGAACGAGAAGCGCCGGCCACCCTTGACGACCTTGGCGACGCGGTTGATCTCGACGACGCGCTCCTGGAGGTCCAGAGCGCCGGCGCTGACTGATCTATCTGATGACATGAGCGAGAGAGGGTAGCGGGAGAGTGGCTTTAGACGTCGATGCCGGCCTCGCGGATCGCCTCGGCGACCGCGCGACGCGGCCGTGGTAGCGGTAGCCGCCGCGGTCGAACACGACCTCGGTGATCCCTGCGGCCTTGGCGCGCTCGGCCAGCAGCTCGCCTGAGCGCTTGGTGCGCTCCGCGGTCGAAAGCTTGCGAAGCTCGGGCTCATACCAGTGCACGGCCGCAAGCGTGCGGCTGGCTCCATCGTCTACAACCTGCGCAGAGAGCCCGCGGTTGGAGCGAAACACCGACACACGCGGGCGCGTGGCCGTGCCCGACACCTTGGCGCGCACGCGGCGGCGCCGTTTGAGCCGGCGAGTCTCCTTGGTGAGAACGGTCATGCGCGCTTCCCGACCTTCCGTTGCACGTACTCGCCCTCGTAGCGGATGCCCTTGCCCTTGTAGGGCTCGGGGGGGCGCTGCTTGCGGATGATCGCGGCGATCTCGCCGACCTGCTGCTTGGAGATGCCCTTGACGACGATCCGAGTGGGCTGGGGCACTTCGAATTCGATCCCGTCAGGCGCGGCGATGGGGACGGGGTGGGAGTAGCCGACGGAGAGCTCGAGGTTCTTGCCCTTCATCTGGGCGCGATAGCCGACGCCTTGGATCTCCAGGCGCTTCTCGTAGCCGTCTGTGACGCCTTGGACCATGTTCGCGACGAGCGAGCGGACAAGGCCGTGGAGGGCGCGGTGCTCACCGCGGTCGGTGGGGCGCGTGACGATCAGGCGCTCGCCGTCCTGGGCGACGTCGATGTCGCGGGGGATGCGCTCGGAGAGCTCGCCCTTGGGGCCCTTGACGTGTACCGACTCGGGCTCGATCGCTACGGTCACGCTCGTAGGCACGGCGATTGGCTGTCTACCGATCCTTGACATTTATAGCCTGAGCCTTGCTTACCAGACCTGGGCTATGACCTCGCCGCCTACGCCGGCGGCGCGGGCGTCGTGACCGGTCATGACTCCGTGGGACGTTGAAACGATCGAGGTGCCCATGCCGCCGAGCACCTTCGGGATGTGCTTGGCGTCGACGTAGGTGCGCCGGCCGGGGCGCGATACGCGGCGCAGCCCTGAGATCGCGGAGCGCCGATCGTCTGTGTACTTCAAGCGGATCGCAATCAGCTGACCGGCGTTGCCGTCGGGGGCGGACGAGAGCGACCAGGACTCGATGTAGCCCTGCTCGGCGAGGATGCGAGCGAGCTCGGACTTGAGGCTCGACGCGGGGATCTCGACCGTCTCGTGGGCGGCGTGGATCGCGTTGCGAATCCGCGTGAGGAAGTCGGCTATGGGGTCTGTCATGGACATAGCTGTTTCTTCTTATTTAAACGTTTCAAGAAATCCCGCTGGTGTGGGCTACCAGGAGGACTTGGTCATCCCGGGGATGTGGCCGTTGTGGGCGAGCTCGCGCAGGCAGATGCGGCAGAGCCCGAACTTGCGGTAGACCGAATGGGGTCGGCCGCAGCGATTGCAGCGAGTATAGGCGCGCGTCTTGAACTTTGGCTTGCGCATCTGCTTGACGCGTAGGGCGGTCTTGGCCATCAGTTGGGGCTCCCGTTCTCGGAGGTCTCTGAAGCGGCGTCGTCATCGAAGCCCTTCGGCCGGCCTTGCGAAGCGAAGGGCATGCCGAGCGCCTGCAGCAGCGCGAACGCCTCGGCATCGGTCTTGGCGGTGGTGGTGATCGTGATGTCGATCCCTCTGACCTGGTCGATCGAGTCGTAGTCGATTTCGGGGAAGATGATCTGCTCGCGTACGCCCATCGAGTAGTTGCCGCGCCCGTCGAACGAGCGTGGGCTGAGCCCGCGGAAGTCCCTGATCCGGGGGATCGCGATCGAGGTGAGGCGGTCCAGGAACTCGTAGCCGCGCTCGCCGCGCAGCGTGACGGCCACTCCGACGGGCATGCCCTCGCGCAGCTTGAAGGCGGCGATCGACTTGCGCGCGCGCCTGACGCTGGGCTGCTGGCCGGCGATCGTGGCGAGTTGCTCTTGGGCGGCCTTCAGCACTTTGGAGTCTTGCTTGGCGTCGCCGACGCCCATGTTGAGCGTGACCTTCTGGAGCGAAGGCGCCTGCATGACCGAGGAGTAGCCGAAGCGCTTCATCAGCGCAGGTCGGATCTCCTGCAGATAGCGGGTCTTCAGGCGGGCTGGGGTTGCGGTTGCGCTCATGTCTCAGTCAAGCCTCGTCCCGGACCGCTTGGCGACGCGGAAGCGCTTGTTGTTCTCGCGTTCGATGCCGATGCGGGTCGGCTTGTTGTCCTTGGGGTCGATCAACATCACGTTTGAGACGTGGATGGGGCCCTCGCGCTCGATCACCCCGCCGACGGTCTGGCCGCGCTGGGTGTCGGCGACCTGTTGGGGGCGCATGTGACGCTTGACCATGTTCAGGCCCTCGACGTAGACGCGCTGGGAAGAGGGCTCGACACGCAGCACGCGGCCGCGCTTGCCGCGATCCTTGCCGGCCATCACCTGGACCTGATCGTCGGAGCGGATCTTGAGCGTGGGGCGCTTGGGGGTCTTGGCGGTACGGGCCATCGCTAGAGCACCTCGGGGGCGAGCGAGACGATCTTCATGAAGTTGCGGTCGCGAAGTTCGCGCGCGACCGGCCCGAAGACGCGGGTGCCACGCGGGTTGTTCTGGTCGTCAATGATGACCGCGGCGTTGTCGTCGAAGGAGATGTAGGTGCCGTCGTCGCGTCCGAACGGCTTCTTGGTGCGGACGACGACCGCCGTGACGACATCGCCCTTTTTGACCGATCCGTGGGGATTGGCCTGCTTGACGGTCGCGGTGATGACGTCGCCGACGTGGGCATAGCGTCGCCGCGAGCCGCCCTTGACGCGGATGCAGAGGATCTCGCGCGCCCCGGTGTTGTCGGCCACTCGGAGCCTTGTCTCGTTTTGGATCATCGTGCCCTCTCCAGTACGTCGACGAGCTTCCAGCGCTTGGTGCGTGACAGTGGCCGGCTCTCGACCACGCGGACGACGTCGCCCTCGTGGGCTTCATTGTTCTCGTCATGGGCATGCAGGGTGCTGGAGCTGCGCACAATCTTCTCGTAGCGACGGTGGCGTCGAGCCACGTCGATGCGAACCGTGATCGTCTTGTCGGCCTTGTCGGAGACGACGATGCCTTGGCGCGTCTTAGGAGCGCCTTGTACGGGAGCGTGTACGGGTGGCAGCGCCTCGGGCGAAGAAGTCGAAGCGCGGCGCTCTGCTGCCTTGGCGCGTTCTTGGGAGCGGCGTAGGCGACGGCGAGCCGCCTTGGCTTGGCGTGAAGCAAGGCGCTCGGCATGACGCTCCTCGGCGGTGCGCCCAGGACGAGGCTCGCCGGTGTGTTTGGAGCGCTCACGACGGCGGCGCTCTTTGGGAGCGAGCTGCTCCTCGGGCTCGGCGGGCGCAGAGGGAGTTTGGGGGGCCTGCTCAGCTCGAGCCGTCTCCTCAACCGGAGCGGCCTGGGCCTGCTCCTGGGAAGCGTCCAAGGTCTCAGGGGTCTCGTCGTCTGTCTCGTCAGCCATCTCAGTCCGTTTCGGTGTTGCTCAGCTCAGCTGTTTGCAGCCTGGTCGTGGGGTTGGGTGGCAAGGGCGCGCTCGCGGGCGACCGTGAGTGCCCGCGCAAGATCGCGCCGGGCACGCCGGATGCCGGCAGTGTCCTCGAGCTCGCCCGTGGCGTTGGCGAACCGCAGTCCGAACAGATCCTTGCGAAAAGTGGATATCTGCTCCGAAAGCTCGCTGTCGAGCATGTCCTTGATCTCCTTGGCCTTCACTGCAGATCCCTTCAGTCCTCACGCAGGACGAACTTGGATTTCACGGGTAGCTTGTGCGCCGCAAGACGGATGGCTTCGCGAGCGAGCGGCTCGGGCACTCCCGCGAGCTCGAACATGACGCGTCCCGGCTTGACGACCGCGACCCAGCCTTCGGGCGATCCCTTGCCTGAGCCCATGCGCGTCTCGGCGGGCTTCTTGGTGACGGGCTTGTCGGGATAGACGTTGATCCAAACCTTGCCGCCACGCTTGATCTTGCGGGTCATCGCGATACGGGCCGCCTCGATCTGGCGGTTGGTCAGCCAGCCCTGCTCGAGCGACTTCAGGCCAAACTCGCCGAACTGGACCTTGACCTGACCACGGGAGACTCCGCGGCGCCGGCCACGATGCTGCTTGCGGTGCTTGACGCGCTTGGGCGAGAGCATCAGCGCATGCCTCCCGGACCGCCCGGACCGGAGCGCGGCCCACGTCCCCCGCCCGGACCACGTCCGCCAGCCGGACCGCGCCCGCTGCCTGGACCGCGCCCGCCGTTGCCGCGCCCGCCGCCGCCCGGGCCTCCGCGTCCGCGTCCGCGCCCGTCACGGCCGTCGCGCCCGCGGCCTTCGCGATCGGAGCTGGGGGGAGCGGGAGCGCTCATGTCGGTGAGGTCGGCGCCGGTGTAGCCCTCCGGCATGATCTCGCCCTTGTTGATCCAGCACTTGACGCCGATGCGACCGAAGGTGGTGCGAGCCTCGTAGAAGCCGTAGTCGATGTCGGCGCGCATCGTGTGGAGGGGGACGCGCCCGTCAGAGTAGCTTTCTGTGCGCGCCATCTCGGCGCCGCCAAGACGGCCGGCGACCTGTACCTTGACGCCCTTGGCGCCCGAGCGCATCGCACTGGTGAGCGCGCGCTTCATGGCGCGCCGGAACGCGACGCGGTTTTGGAGCTGCTCGGCGATCGACTGGGCGACGAGCTTGGCATCGAGCTCGGGGCGCTTGATCTCGAGGATGTTGACCTTGATCTGCTTGTGGGTCATGCGGTGCAGCTCGCGTCGCAGCGCGTCCACTTCGGCGCCCGACTTGCCGATCACGATGCCTGGACGAGCCGTATGGATGTTGACCTCGAGGTCGTTTGAGTCCTTGCGGATCGTGATGTCCGAGAGACCGGCGTGCGCGAGCTTGTCGCTGATGTGCTCGCGGATCTTGATGTCCTCGGCGAGATAGTCGGCGAAGTTGCGCTCGTTGAACCAGTTGGACTTCCAGTCGTGGATGTAGCCCACGCGGATCGATTCGGGATGAACTTTCTGTCCCATGCTGTTTCTCTAAGTCCTGTCTTCTCGTTCTGAAGTCTCGTCTACTGGCTTGGCGCTGAGAGTGATCGTCAGATGGCTGGTGCGCTTGCGAATCGGGGTTGCGCGCCCCATCGCTCGTGGACGGAAGCGCTTGATCGTGGGGCCCTCGTCGGCATAGGCCTCGCGGACGAGCAGATCGTCTTCGAGCAGCTCGTGGTTGTTCTCCGCATTGGCAACCGCCGACTCGAGCAGCTTGCTCCAGTCGTGGGCCACCTCACGGGAGGTGAAGGCGAGGATAGCGCGTGCCTCTGAGACGGACTTGCCGCGCAGGTGGCCGCACACAATGCGGGCCTTGCGGGCGGAGGTGCGAACGTAGCGCGCCTGGGCCCGGACCATCTTGCGTGATACGGGCGGGGGAGCGACCTTGGGCTCGGCCTTGGCCTGGGCGACGGGCTTGGCCTTCTCGGGCATCGGCTGCTCGGCTGCCGACTCCTTCTCGGCCGTCCCCTCGGCGGCCTTGGGCTCATCAGCAACAGCCTTCTTCGCCGGAGCAACCTTGGCCGCCGGCTTCTTGGCTGCGGGCTTCTTTGCCGCCGGCTTCTTCTCCGCGGCAGCCTTCGCCGCGAGGGCCTTCTTGGCCGTGGACTTCTCGGCCTGAGCCTGCTCGTCCTCGCGCGGCGTCTTCTGCTCGGGGCTCATCTAGCGGACCTTCCCGGAGCCGGCGTGGCCTCTGTAGGTCCTGGTCGGCGCGAACTCGCCGAGCTTGTGGCCGACCATCGACTCGCTGATGAAGACGGGCACGTGCTTCTTGCCGTCGTGGACGGCGATCGTGTGGCCGACCATCTCGGGGAAGATCGTTGAGGTGCGCGACCAGGTGCGCAGCATCTTCTTGTTGTTTTCGGCGTTGAGCGCCTCGATGCGCGTCATCAGGCGCTCTTCGACCCAGGGCCCCTTCTTACTCGAACGACTCATCGGCCCTTGCCCTTTCCGCGTCTACGTCCTCTGACTATGTACTTGTCGGAAGTCTTGTTCTTCTTGCGCGTGCGGTAGCCGAGCGTCGGCACGCCCCATGGAGTGACGGGGTGGCGACCGGCCGTGGTCGAGCCCTCGCCGCCGCCGTGAGGGTGATCGACGGGGTTCATCGCCGTGCCGCGCGTCTGGGGACGCACGCCCATGTGGCGCTTGCGGCCGGCCTTGCCAACCTTGACGTTTTGGTGATCGGCGTTTCCTATTACTCCAACGGTGGCTCGGCACTCGGCGCGCACCATCCGCATCTCACCTGATGGCAGGCGTAGGGTGGCCATGTCGCCGTCCTTGGCCATCAGCTGGACCGAGGCGCCTGCGGAGCGCGCCATCTGACCGCCGCGACCGGGCTGGAGCTCGACGTTGTGGATGACCGTTCCGACGGGCATCTTTCCCAGCGCCAAGCAGTTGCCGACCGCGATGTCGGAGGTGTCGCCGGAAGAGACGGTCATGCCGACCGTTAGGCGCTGGGGTGCGAGGATGTAGCTCTTCTCGCCATCGGCGTAGTGGAGTAGGGCTATGTAGGAGGAGCGGTTGGGGTCGTACTCGATCGCGGCGACCTTGGCGGGGATGCCGTCCTTGCGGCGCTTGAAGTCGATCCGGCGGTAGAGGCGCTTGGCGCCGCCGCCGCGATGGCGGGAGGTCTTGCGCCCGTAGGCATTGCGACCGCCGCTCTTCTTTAGGCCTTCGACAAGCGTGCGCTCGGGCTCGGTCTTGGTGACCTCGGCGAAGTCCGGGTATGAGACGAAGCGGCGACCGGGGCTTGTGGGCTTGGGCTTGCGAATCGCCATGACTTACTCCGCGCCCTCTAGGCCCTTGAAGATCGGGATGCTCTCGCCGGAGCGGACCTGGACGATCGCCTTCTTCCATGTGCGGGTGCGGCCACGGGTGGAACCGCGGCGCTTGGGCTTGGACTTGATGCTGAGCGTGCGGACATCGACGACGTGCACGTCGAACAGCGACTCGATCGCTTGGCGGACCTGGGTTCGGTGGGCGTCGGGGTGCACCCGGAACGTGTACTTGCCGGCGGCGGAGAGCACGTAGCTCTTCTCGGAGAGGACCGGCTTGAGAATCACCTGGGAGGCCTCCATCAGGCAGCCTCCTCAGTCGACGCGGTGGGCGCTGCGGCCCGCGAGGTGAGCGCGGCGAGAGCGGCCTCGGAGACGAGCAGTGAGCAGGCGCCGACGATGTCTGTGACCCCGGCTTCGTCGGCGACGAGGACGAACGTGCGGGCAAGATTACGGAAGGAGAGGGCGGCTGCGGACTCGCTTTCGGCGAGGACTACAAGGGTGGGACACGGCTGATCCCAGCCCTCTAGGAGCTCGAGCGCGCGGCGTGTCTTGGGAGCATCGAACGAAGAAGTATCGAGCACCGCCAGTGACCCTCGCTGAGCATGCATCGACAGGGCGCTGCGCAGGGCGGAGCGCTGCTCCTTGCGGTTGACCTTGAAGGTGTAGGAGCGGGGCTGAGGCCCGAAGACGATGCCTCCGCCGGTCCAGAGGGGCGAGCGACTGGACCCGGCGCGAGCGCGGCCGGTGCCCTTCTGGCGCCATGGCTTGGCGCTTCCGCCGGAGACCATCCCGCGCGTCTTGGTGGCGGCGGTACCTCGGCGACGAGCCGCCTGCTCGGCCCGGACGCTCTGGTAGACGAGTGGGCCGTGGAAGCGTGCGCCGAACGTCTGGGGGTCGAGCTCGACCTTCTTGGTGGTGGCCGCCGTACTGAGCATCAGCGCGGTGGGGACCTTGGGGTCAGCCATTGCTGCGCACCTCTACTACGCCACCGCGGGGGCCAGGGACTGAGCCGCGTACGAGCATGAGGTTCTTGGAAGAGTCGAGTGCCACGATCTCGAGACCAGGCTGCGTCACGCGCTTGTTGCCCATCTGGCCCGGCCCGCGAATCCCGCGGAAGACACGCGCGGGATCGGCCGACGCGCCGATCGACCCGGGGGCGCGCACGTTATGAGAGCCGTGCGACTTCGGTCCGCGCTTGAAGTTGTGGCGTTTGATCGTCCCTTGAAAGCCCTTGCCCTTGGAGACACCGGAGATCTTGACGTGGGCGCCGACCTCGAAGGACTCGACGGTGACCGACTCTCCGACTTGCAGCTCGCCGACCTTGCCGCGGAACTCGACGAGGTGGCGCATGGCGGGGGCGCCCGCCTTCCGCAGATGGCCGAGCTCCGCCTTGGTCCGGTGCTTCTCCTTGGTCTGACCGAAAGCGAGCTGGACAGCTTCGTAGCCGTCGCGGTCGGCTGTGCGCAGCGCGGTGACCGGGCAGGGCCCTGCCTCGAGAACGGTCACGCGGGCGACGGTGCCGTCGTCCTGGAAGACCTGGGTCATTCCGAGCTTCTTGGCGAGTATTGAGGGCATTGACTGGGGCGTCGGGCGTTAGGGAAGGGGAATGCGGTCGTGGGGATCGGGCGTGTGTGGGTGCTCAGGGATGGGGCTCAGGTGGCGAGACGTATCTCGATGTCAACGCCTGCCGGGAGGTTGTCGAGGCGCTGGAGCGAGTCGACGGTCTTGGGCGTCGGCTGGTGGATGTCGATGAGGCGCTTATGGGTGCGGATCTCGAAGTGCTCGCGCGAGTCCTTGTCCTTGAAGGGCGAGCGGATCACGCAGTAGACGTTCTTCTCGGTGGGCAGCGGTACGGGCCCGGAGACGGTCGCGCCCGTGCGGGCGGCGGTCTCGACGATCTCCTTTGCGGCAGACTCGATCGCCGAGGTGTCGTACGCCTTCAGGCGGATGCGGATCTTGTTCTGGGTTGTGGCTGCCATCGAATCGTCTGCTTGTGGTCGTGGGTTGGTCTTGGCGCTCTTGTGGAGGGGTTAGGGCGGAGGTTGTTTAGGGCTTGGTGTGGGGCTGGTGTTGGGTGATGTTTAGTTGTCGGTCGTGTGATCGTTCTTGTGTTGGTCTGCGCTGGACGGAGCCGCGCGGCCTTGGCTCGGGGACCGGCGAGACAAAGGGCGGACTCCACGCCTGAGGAACCCGCCCCTCGTGCTCCCTGGCCAGCGGAGCTGTGTTCGTCGTATCGGACTGCCAATGAAAGAGCGCCCCGGGATCCCGGGGCGCCCAGGTGCTACTCGATGATCTCGCTGACCACGCCCGAGCCGACCGTGCGCCCACCCTCTCGGATGGCGAAGCGCAGCCCCTGGTCCATCGCGATCGGCTGGATCAGCTCGATCTCCATCGCGACGTTGTCGCCGGGCATGACCATCTCGACGCCGTCGGGCAGCTTGGCTACGCCGGTGACGTCTGTCGTGCGGAAGTAGAACTGCGGCCGATAGCCCGTGAAGAACGGAGTGTGGCGGCCACCCTCCTCCTTCTTCAGGACGTAGACCTCAGCCTTGAACTTGGTGTGAGGGGTGATCGAGCCGGGCTTGCAGAGAACCTGGCCGCGCTCGATCTCCTCGCGCTTGGTGCCGCGCAGCAGGCAGCCGACGTTGTCGCCGGCCTGTCCTTGGTCGAGGATCTTGCGGAACATCTCGACGCCGGTGACGACGGTGGTGGTCGTGTCGTGGATGCCCACGATCTCGACCGTGTCGCCGGTGTTGATGACGCCCTGCTCGACGCGGCCGGTGGCGACGGTGCCGCGACCGGTGATCGTAAAGACGTCCTCGACCGGCATCAGGAACGGCTTGTCGAGCTCGCGCACGGGCTCGGGGATGTAGGTGTCTAGGGCCTCGGCCAGCTCGAGGATCTTGCCCTTGTAGGTCTCGTCGCCTTCGAGCGCCTTCAGCGCGGAGCCGGTGATGAACGGGATGTCATCGCCGGGGAAGTCGTATTCGGAGAGCAGCTCGCGCACCTCGACCTCGACCAGTTCGAGCAGTTCCTCGTCGTCGACCATGTCGGCCTTGTTGAGGAAGACGACGATGTAGGGAACGCCGACCTGGCGAGCGAGCAGAATGTGCTCGCGGGTCTGGGGCATCGGGCCGTCGGCGGCGGAGACGACCAGGATCGCTCCGTCCATCTGGGCGGCGCCGGTGATCATGTTCTTGACGTAGTCGGCGTGCCCGGGACAGTCGACGTGCGCATAGTGGCGCTTGTCGGTGGAGTACTCGACGTGGGATGTGGCGATGGTGATGCCGCGTTCCTTCTCCTCAGGAGCGTTGTCGATCTCCTCGAAGCTGCGGGCTTCAGCGCCGCCCTTCTCCGCCAGGACCGTCGTTATCGCAGCGGTCAAGGTCGTCTTGCCGTGATCGATGTGTCCGATCGTGCCGACGTTGACGTGCGGCTTGTCGCGCTCGAACTTCTCCTTGGCCACTTTGTGTTCGCTCCTGTATCGACTTGGATGTCCGCCGCTGTAGGCGAACCTGAGAAATCTATCTGACTGGGGACTTTCTTGACTGCTGCCTACGCAAGTACGGGCTCGCCCGTGCGCTGCTCAATGATCTTCTCCGCGATGTTCGGGGGCACCTCCTCGTAGCCCTCGAACTGCATCGTGTAGTTGGCGCGACCTTGCGTGTTGGAGCGCAGGTCGGTCGCGTAACCGAACATCTCCGAGAGGGGCACGCGGGCGGTGACCGCGAGCGCGTTGCCGCGGCGCTCCTGGCCCTCGACCCGGCCGCGACGGCGAGATAGGTCTCCGATGACGTCGCCAAGGAAGTCTTCGGGCGTAACGACCTCGACGGCGAAGATCGGCTCGAGCAGGACGGGCTTGGCGCGCTTGGCCGCCTCCTTGAGCGCGATCGAGCCGGCGACCTTGAAGGCGATCTCGGAGGAGTCGACCTCGTGGTACTTGCCGTCGATGAGCGTGATGCGAACGTCGACCATCGGGTAGCCGGCCTTGACGCCGTTCTCCAGAGCCTCCTCGACGCCCTTCTCGACGGCGGGGATGAACTCGGAGGGAATCGCGCCGCCCTTAATCTTGTTGACGAAGTCAAAGCCCTCGCCGGGGGCGGGCTCCAGGTTGATATAGACGACGCCGAACTGGCCGGAGCCGCCGGTCTGGCGGACGAACTTGCCTTCGATCTTCTCGGCCGTGCCACGGACGGTCTCGCGGTAGGAGACCTGGGGACGACCGACGTTAGCCTCGACACCGAACTCGCGCTTCATGCGATCGACGAGCACCTCGAGATGGAGCTCGCCCATGCCGGAGATCTCGGTTTGGCCAGTCTCCTCGTTGGTGCGCACCTGGAAGGTGGGGTCCTCCTCGGCGAGGCGCCCGAGCGCGACGGACATCTTCTCTTGGTCGACCTTCGTCTTGGGCTCAACCGCAACCTTGATGACGGGCTCCGGGAATTCGATCGTCTCCAGGCGAATCGGCTGATCGGGGGCGGCGAGCGTGTCGCCGGTGACGACCTGCTTGATGCCGACGGCGGCGGCAATGTCGCCGGCGTAGACCTCTGAGACCTCCTCGCGCTCATTGGCGTGCATCATCAGGATGCGCCCGATGCGCTCGGTGCGACCGGTGTTGACGTTCAGCACGCGTGAGCCGGCCTCGAGTTTGCCGGAGTAGACGCGGAAGTAGGTGAGCTTGCCGACGTAGGGGTCGGCCATGATCTTGAAGGCGAGCGCGGCGAACGGCTCGGAATCGTCGGCGTGGCGCTCGATCTGGCGCTCCTCGGCCTCTCCCTTGGAGGGCTCGGAGCCGCTGACGGGCGGCACGTCGAGCGGGGAGGGCAGGTAGTCGATGACCGCGTCGAGCAGCGGCTGGACGCCCTTGTTCTTGAAGGAGGAGCCGCACAGGACAGGGGTGAGCTTGGTCGAGAGCGTGGCTTTGCGGATCGCCTGCTTGAGCACGTCCCCTGAGATCTCGGACTCCTCGAGGATCAGCTCGAGCAGGTGGTCGTCGTAGTGGGAGACCTCCTCGAGCAGATGCTCGCGCGCCGTGGCCGCCTCGTCGGCAAGGCGCTCCGGGATCTCAACGACGTCTTGTTCGGTGCCGAGCTCGTCCTTGTAGACGAGCGCCTTCATGGCGACGAGGTCGACGACACCCTCGAAGTCGGCCTCTGCGCCGATCGGCAGCTGGATCGGCACGGGGTGCGCGCCTAGCCGGTCGATCATCGTTTGGACGCCTTTCTCGAAGTCGGCGCCGATGCGGTCCATCTTGTTGATGTAAGCGATGCGTGGGACCCCGTACTTGTCGGCCTGACGCCAGACCGTCTCTGATTGGGGCTCGACGCCGGCGACAGAGTCGAATAGGGCGATCGCGCCGTCGAGCACGCGTAGGGAGCGCTCGACCTCGACGGTGAAGTCGACGTGGCCGGGCGTATCGATGATGTTGATGCGGTGGTCATTCCACTGCGCGGTGGTGGCCGCCGAGGTGATCGTGATGCCGCGCTCCTGCTCCTGTTCCATCCAGTCCATGACGGCGGCGCCCTCGTGGACCTCGCCGATCTTGTAGGTGCGGCCGGTGTAGTAGAGGATCCGCTCGGTTGTCGTCGTCTTGCCCGCGTCGATGTGGGCCATGATCCCGATGTTGCGGGTCTTCTCGAGGGGGAACTTGCGGGGCATGTCGCGGGTCTAGTGGGTCTGGTCTGTCTAGTGGATCTGGCGGGTGTGGTGGTCTGGTGTGGTGTGGTGTGGGGCGCTAGAAGCGATCGCCGGCGACGCGGCCCTGCCGTTAGGGCAAAAAAATGGGCCCCGGGGGCCCATGCGCTAAAGGTCCTGGGGAGCTTTGTGTTATGGGCTCGCGGTCTCCATCGGTCTTGCGCCCGGGCGGCCGGCAAGAGCCCGCAGCCTGTAGCGGTCGCCGACTATAGCAGAGGAAATCGGCCGCTCATTACGCTCCGAGCGGCTCGACCGAGGTCTCGGGCGTCGCCCCGAGATGGGGCTCGCGAGCGCCGGGGGTCTCCGCGCGCAGCAGCACTACACATGGGATCAAGGAGAGAACGCCGATGCCGAGCGCCCACCAGTAGGCCGCGTTGAACGCCGCCGCCCCTTGAGCGGAAGTGTGGGCGTGGAGCGCGGCCCGCTGGAGCACCACCGCGAGGACCGCGGTGCCGATCGCGCCGCCGAGCCGCTGCAGCACGTTCATCTGGGGCGTCGCGTCGGACAGCTGATCGGTTCGCAGCGACGCGAACGCAGCCGTCATCGTCGGCATGAACGACAGCCCGATCCCCAGCCCGCGTATCAGCAGCACGAGCGAGATCGCGAGGATCGACGTGTGCGCTCCGACAAATGCGAGCGGGAGAGTGCTCAGGCACAGGATCGAGACCCCTACGATCGCGACCCGGCCCCCGCCGAAGCGATCGGTCAGGCGACCGTTGAAGGGCGCCATCGCGAGCATGCCGAGACCTTGGGGGCCGACGAGCAGCCCGGTCAGGATTACGCTCTCGCCGCGGATCTGCTGGTAGTAGAGCGGGATCAGGATCATCGCGCCGAACAGGGCCGCCCCGAGCCCGAACGTCGTCAATGAGGCCGCGCCGAAGATACGGTTGGCGTAGAGGCGGATGTCGAGCAGGGGACGCTCTACGCGCAGCGCGTGGCGCATGAAGATGGCGGCGAGGAGTAGACCGATCGCGATCGGCCAGACGACTTGGGGCGCCGTGAAGCTGCCTTGAGTGCCGATCTCTGAGAGGCCGTAGACGATCAGAGGCATGCTGGTCGCAAGCAGAGCAAGACCGACTGTGTCGAGGCGCCCGGGATGACCGAG
The DNA here is from genome assembly GCA_027306855.1 of Solirubrobacterales bacterium. Taxonomy (GTDB): domain Bacteria; phylum Actinomycetota; class Thermoleophilia; order Solirubrobacterales; family Solirubrobacteraceae; genus Palsa-744. The sequence continues at coordinate 32,047 of DAHUYZ010000008.1, forward strand.
CTCCGAGTGGGGCAGCATTCTCGAAGCCAGGACCACGGCGATGACGCCGATGGGGACGTTGACGAAGAAGATCCATGACCAGTGCAGGCCTTGGAGGATCACCCCGCCGACGACCGGGCCTAGGATCGGGGCGAGCATCGCGGGCATCGCGACGACGCCCATGACGCGCCCCATCCGCTTGGGCCCGGCGACCTCGGCCATGATCATCTGTCCGACTGGCATGATCATGCCGCCGCCGGCGCCTTGGAGCACGCGAAAGACGATCAGCGAGGTGCTCGTGCGCGCAAGCCCGCAGAGAGCCGAGCCGAGCGTGAACAGGACGATCGAGATCAGGTAGACGCGCTTGGCGCCATAGCGTCGCGCCGCCCAGCCGGTGACGGGGATGACGGCTGCGAGCGACAGTAAGTACCCGGTCACGACCCACTGGATCTGGGAGATCGGGCTATGTAGGTCGCGTGAGAGCGTGTCGAGGGCGACGTTGACGATCGTCGTGTCGAGGATCGACATGATCATCCCGAGGATTACGACCCCCGCGACGATCCACACGTGGCGCTCTATGTGGTCGGTGGCGGCGGGGGAGTTGGGCACGGGAACCCACCGTAGCGGACGAGGTCCGGACTCCGAAGGACCTGTCGAGAAAGATGACTTTGGGGTGCGCGGTGCGCACCCCCAACGCGGCCGCCTCTACCAGCGGTAGTGCGCGAAGGCCTTGTTGGCCTGCGCCATGCGGTAGATGTCGTCCTTGCGCTTGTAGGCGGCGCCCTGCTGGGATTGGGCGTCGAGCAGCTCGCCGGCGAGGCGCTGAGCCATGGTCTTCTCGCGGCGCTGGCGGGCGAACTCGACGAGCCAGCGGACGGCCAGCGTGCGGGCGCGGCGGGCGGGAACCTCGACGGGTACCTGGTAGGTGGCGCCGCCGACCCTGCGCGAGCGGACCTCTAGCGTTGGGGTGAGCGCCTTGATCGAGAGCTCGAGCTGCTCGAGCGGGTCCTCCTCGCGACGCTCTCCGAGCAGGGCGAGCGCGTCGTAGACGATGCGCTCGGCGGTCGACTTCTTGCCGTCGAGCATCACCTTGTTGATGACCTGCTGGACGAGCTTGGAGCGGTGGATTGGATCGCCCTCGAGCGGGCGGGTCTGGGCGGCTGCGCGGCGTGGCATGTTCTACTTCTTCTTGACGCCGTACTGCGAGCGCGCCTTCTTGCGATCGCTGACGCCGGCGGCGTCGAGGGTGCCGCGCACGACCTTGTAGCGCACGCCGGGGAGGTCCTTGACGCGACCACCGCGCACGAGCACGACGGAGTGCTCCTGCAGGTTGTGGCCCTCGCCGGGGATGTAGGCGGTCACCTCGATCGAGCCGGCGATGCGCACGCGCGCGACCTTGCGAAGCGCGGAGTTGGGCTTCTTCGGTGTCGTCGTGTACACGCGCGTGCACACACCGCGGCGCTGCGGGGCAGCGACCTTCTTCTTGCGCCCCTTGCCCGACTTCAGGCCAGGAGTGGCAAGCTTTTTCTTGGGGGCGACACGGCCCTTGCGGACTAGTTGCGAGGTGGTGGGCATTCGGGCGCGAATCCTAGCAGCGCCCGCGCTCACGCGGTGGCGCGCAGGCCCGCGGAGCGCACCGGCGCGGGCATGAGGGCCGCGGCGACGAGCACGAGCACGAAGGCGAGCGACTGCAGGACGATCCCGACCGCGCTCCCGGGGAGGGGGTCGCCGAACACGAGGATACCTCCGGCGATGCCCGCGATGTTGGCGGCGGTTCCGGTCACGGCGATGACGGGCACGGCGTCGCCGTCTTGGAGCCCACGCGCGGAGGCGTAGAAGGCGAGGATCGACGCGAGCACAGCCACCGCGAGCCAGGGGCTCAGCAGCACTGCAAGCGGTCCGTGGGCGCCGATGATGCCCGTGAGCGCCTTGATCGCGCTGTCGGACACTCCGAACAGGACGCCTGCGGCCGCCCCGAGCATCATGCCGTGGTGCTCGGCCGGCCCGCCCATGCGCGGCCCCATGATCAACAGGCCGCCGATGCCGAACAGACCGGCCTCGAAGGAGATCATCGCCGCATCGGAGAAGTGCGAGTGGGCGCCGTGCATCGTGGGCAGCGTGACGCCAAGCGTCACGAGGCCGGCTGCCATCAGGCACAGGCCAAGCCACTGACGGGGCCCGACCCTGAAGCCGAACATGCGATCGGCCATAACGGCGATCAGCACGACACCGCCGGCAAGCGCCACCTGGACGACCGACATCGGCGCGAGCGCGAGGGCCGCCACGTGCAGAGCCCAGGAGACGGCGGCGACGAGCATCCCCAAGGCGAACCAGCGCGAGGAGAACAGGGCGCGAGCAGACCGCAGCGGGTGGCTGACCGCGACCTTCTGCACCGCGTTGGCACCGCGATACTTGTAGAAGAAGCCAAGGTTCGCCACGAAGGCGCAGGCGAGCGCGAGGAGTATGCCGATCTCGAGGGTCATTGGGGAAGGCCGCGCAACGGTGGAATACATCGGCAGTGGGAAGTTGCTGCTTTACTGCTGCGCGGCGACCCAGCCAGATTACCGGGCGCAACCTCTGTGCAAGCTAAAGACGACCTCAGGCCCCTGCTGCTCGTGGACATCGACGGGGTGATCTCGCTGTTCGGGTTCCCCCGCGACGGGACCCACCCTTTGCGGGATCCGGCGACGCGCGACACTTCGCATGCGCGCCCCGCTGGCTCGTTCCACTCGATCGACGGCATACCGCACTTCCTTTCGTCCACCGCGGCCGAGCACCTGCTGGCGCTCCAGGCGCTGTTCGAGCTCGTGTGGGCGAGCGGGTGGGAGGAGAAGGCCAACGAATACCTCCCCCACCTGCTCGGCCTGAAAGAGCCGCTTCCCTATCTGAGCTTCGACCGCTCGCCGGGGCGCTCGAACGCGCACTGGAAGCTCGACGCGATCGATTCGTATGCCGGCGAGCGGCCGCTCGCATGGATCGACGACGCCTTCAACGACGCCTGCCACGCGTGGGCGCAGGCGCGCGAGGCTCCGACGCTGCTCGTCCAGACCGTACCGGCCATCGGCCTCACGCAGCGCGAGGCCGATCTGCTGGCCGACTGGGCCAGGCTCTACTCCTCGGGCTCCTCGGGAACCTCGAACTCGCCGAGGCCATCGATGAAGCCGGGGTCGGCGCCGCCGGCGCCGATCTTCTCAAGCGAGGCGAGGTCGGCGTCGAACTCGCTGCCGTAGCCGGCGCCGAGGGTCTCGCCGTCTGAGAGCCCGAGCTCGGCCGCGATCTCCTCGTGGTCGAGCAGCCCGACCTCGTCGATCGCCCGAGGAAGCGGCTCGGATGGTTCGATCTCGATGCGGCGGTAGCGCTTGAGACACGTCGCGGCGGGGATCAGCTTGCCGATGATGACGTTCTCCTTGAGGCCGTTCAGGCGATCGGTCTTGCCTTCGAGAGACGCGTCGGTGAGCACCTTGGTCGTCTCCTGGAAGGAAGCGGCCGATAGGCAGGAGTCGGTGTTGAGCGACGCCGTGGTGATGCCGAGGATGATGTCCTCGTACTGAGCGGACTCGCCGCCTTTGGCTTGTACCTCGTCGTTGGCGCTCGCGAACTCGTAGCGATCGACGAACTGGCCCGGCAGGTAGTCGGTGTCGCCCTTCTGATCGACGCGGACCTTCTTGAGCATCTGGCGGACGATCAGCTCGATGTGCTTGTCGTTGATGTCTACCCCTTGAGACTTGTAGACCTCCTGGACCTCCTTGACCAGGTACTGCTCGGTCTCGGTGCGTCCCCTGATGGCAAGTAGCTCGTGGGGGTAGAGCGATCCCTCGTTTAGCTGGGTGCCGGCCTCGATCTTCTCGCCGACGGACACGTATAGACGCGTGCGCCGGGGGAAGGCATGGCGGTGCTCGTCGCCTGCCTGGTCGGTGATCACAACGGTGAGGGCCTTCTCGGACTCTTCGATCGAGACGGTCCCGTCCTGCTCTGCGATCTTCGCGAGGCCCTTCGGCTTGCGGGCCTCGAACAGCTCGACTACGCGTGGTAGGCCGTGGGTGATGTCGGCGCCTGCGACGCCGCCGGTGTGGAACGTGCGCATCGTCAGCTGGGTGCCGGGCTCGCCGATCGACTGGGCGGCGATGATCCCGACCGCGTCACCGATCTGGGCGGTCTGGCCGGTGGCCATCGCGCGGCCGTAGCAGGCCTGGCAGACCCCGCTTGCGGCGCGGCACTTCAGAACGGAGCGCACCGGCACGGTGACGCGCGTGCCCTTGGCGTGGTCGTCTTCGTGCGCCTGCACGATGTCGGCCAGTTCGGATCTCCCGATCTCTGAGCCCTGCTCGACCATTACGCGGCCTCGCTTGGTCGTGATCGGCGCAGCGGCGATGCGTCCGACGAGGTTTTCGTTCGGTTCGCCGGAGTCGTTCCAGACGGCCATCTCGATGTGCTCGTCCGTCCCGCAGTCGGCCTCGCGGATGATCACGTCCTGGGCGACGTCGACGAGGCGTCGCGTCAGATAGCCGGAGTCGGCCGTACGCAGAGCGGTATCGGCAAGCCCCTTTCGAGCGCCGTGCGTGGAGATGAAGTACTCGAGCACCGACAGGCCCTCCATGAAGTTGGACTTGATCGGGCGCTCGATGATCTCACCCTTTGGGTTGGCCATCAGGCCGCGCATGCCCGCGAGCTGGCGGATCTGCTTGAAGGATCCGCGGGCGCCGGAGTTGGCCATCATGAAGATCGGGTTGAGCGTGTCGAGATTCTCGATCATCGCGTCCGCGACCTCGTCGGTGGCGGCGTTCCACTTCTCGACGACCGCCTCGTGGCGCTCCTCCTGGGTGATCAGGCCCATGTCGTACTGGTCTGAGATCTCCCCCACCTGGTGCTCATACTTCTCGAGGATCTCCGCCTTGCTCGGGGGGATGACGACGTCGTTCTTGGAGATCGTGATGCCCGCTTGGGTGGCGTACTTGAAGCCGAGGTCCTTGAAGGCGTCGAGCACCATCGAGATGGTGGGCGCACCGTAGGTCTGCACGAGCGCGTCGATCAGGCGCGTTGTGTCGCGCTTGCGCATCGACTGGTTGACGAACGCGTACTTGGTGGCGTCGAACTCCTCGCCGAGCGCCTCGGCCAGAGCGCGCTCGATGCGGTCGTTGTAGATGATGCGCCCGACGGTCGTCAGGACGTGGCCGCCCTCGCGCCCGTAGGGACGGAACTCGGCGATGTCGTGCAGCTTGACGACGCCGGCCTCATACGACAGCTCGGCCTCTTGGGCGGTGCGGAACACGTGCGGGCGCGGGTCGTGTGTGGCCCGGTCGATCTTCGCCAGCTCATCCGCCTCGGGGCCGTACGTGAGGTAGTAGGCCCCGAGGATCATGTCCTGGGTGGGGGTCGCCAGGGGGGCGCCGTGGGCGGGACTGAGGATGTTGTTGGAGGACAGCATCAGGATGCGGGCCTCCGCCTGGGCCTCGGCTGAGAGGGGCAGATGAACGGCCATCTGGTCGCCGTCGAAGTCCGCGTTGAAGGCGTGGCAGACGAGGGGGTGGACCTGGATCGCCTTGCCCTCGACCAGCAGCGGTTCGAACGCCTGGATGCCGAGACGGTGAAGCGTCGGCGCGCGGTTGAGCAGGACGGGGTGCTCGTGGATGACCTCCTCCAGCACGTCCCAGACCTCGCCGATCATCGAGTCGACCATCTTCTTCGCGGCCTTGATGTTCTGCGCCGACTTGCGCTCGACGAGGCGGGCCATGATGAACGGCTTGAACAGCTCCAGGGCCATGATCTTGGGCAGGCCGCACTGGTGCAGCTTCAGGTAGGGGCCGGCCACGATCACGGAGCGGCCCGAGTAGTCGACGCGCTTGCCGAGCAGGTTCTGGCGGAAGCGGCCTTGCTTGCCCTTGAGCATGTCGGACAGAGACTTCAGCGGCCGGTTGCCCGGGCCGGTGACGGGACGGCCACGACGGCCGTTGTCGAACAGCGCGTCGACGGCCTCTTGGAGCATGCGCTTCTCGTTGTTGACGATGATCTCGGGCGCGCCCAGGTCGAGTAGCCGCTTGAGGCGGTTGTTGCGGTTGATGACCCTGCGGTAGAGGTCGTTGAGGTCGGAGGTGGCGAAGCGCCCGCCGTCGAGCTGGACCATCGGACGCAGCTCCGGCGGGATGACGGGAACCGCGTCAAGGACCATCTGCTCGGGCTTGTTGCCGGACTGGATGAAGGCGGAGACGACCTTCAGGCGCTTGACGGCGCGGGCCTGCTTCTGGCCCTTGGCGGTCTTGACCTGCTCCTCGAGGTCGGTCTTTTCGGCGTCGAGATCGACCTGCTGGAGAAGGTCGCGGATCGCCTCGGCGCCCATGCCGCCGCGGAAGTACTCGCCGAAGCCGTAGGGCGAGCCGAAACGCTCCTTGAGCTCGCGGAACGTGGTCTCGTCGTGCTCGATCTGCTTGGGCTCCATCGTCTTGAAGAGCTCCCAGACGTTGCGCATCCGCTCGGCGCCGTCCTCTATATAGGCTTCGGTGTCGGCGATGTCGGCCTCGAAGGCCTTGCCGAGCTCCTTGATGAGCTTGTCGCGCTCCTCGTCGGAGATCTTCGAGAGGTTGACCTCCAGGGAGTCGGCCCAGATGTGGTCTTCGTCGTTGAAGGATGTCTGCTTGCCGGTCTGCAGGTACTTCTCCCGGCGCGCAAGCGACTCGCGCAGCTCCAGCACTCGCTCCTGCAGCTCGGCGGCGTAGGAGTCGAGGACCTTGTTGACCTCCTTCTCGAGCATGTCGAGGTCCTTGGAGCGGGCCTCCTCGTCGACCCAGGTGACGATCGAGGCGGCGAAGTAGAGGACCTTCTCGAGCTCCTTGGGAGCCATGTCGAGCAGGTAGCCGATGCGGCTGGGCACGCCCTTGAAAAACCAGATGTGGCTGACGGGAGCAGCGAGATCGACATGGCCCATGCGCTCGCGACGGACCTTCGAGCGCGTGACCTCGACGCCGCAGCGCTCGCAGACGATGCCCTTGTAGCGGACGCGCTTGTACTTGCCGCAGTAGCACTCCCAGTCCTTGGTGGGGCCGAAGATGCGCTCGCAGAAGAGGCCGTCCTTCTCGGGCTTGAGCGTGCGGTAGTTGATCGTCTCGGGCTTGGTCACCTCGCCGGAGCTCCAGGAGCGGATCTGCTTGGAGGAGGCGAGGGAGATCTCGATGGCGTCGAAGTTGTTGATGTCGATCATGCTGGTGGCTTTCGCTCGCGGGTGAAACGGGTTTCGATGCGGGTCCTGAGCGACCCTTGGGCTAGGAGCCGCCGCCCGTTCGGCGGCCCGGCCAAACGCCCATCCGAGCCGCACTGTCAGGCGGCGGGATGGGACCTGGCGACTACGTCTCGCTCTCCTGTGGCTGCTCTTCCTCTGCGCCCTCGGATCCGATCTCCTCCAGCTCCTCGAGCCCGATCCCGTCGACATCCTCGGCGAGCATGGCCTCGGCGTCGAAGCCGGCTTCGGCATCCTCGTCTTGGCCGTCAGATCCACTTGCGTCTTGGGCGCCGTTGACGGAACCGTCCTCCTCGGAAGTCTCGCCGTCGTCCAGCGCCTCCTCTGAGCCCTCGGCGGGAGCGCGAACCCCCGAGAGGTCGATACCGAGCTCCTCGGCAGCGCGCAACAGGTCGTCGTCTTCGTCGCGCAGCTCGGCGTGGACGCCCTCTTCGGAGACGACATCGACGTCGAGCGCGAGCGACTGCATCTCCTTGAGCAGCACCTTGAAGGACTCGGGGATCGAGGGCTCGGCGATGTTCTCGCCCTTGACGATCGCCTCATAGGCCTTGACGCGGCCGACGGTGTCGTCGGACTTGATCGTCAGCATCTCTTGGAGCGTGTAGGCGGCGCCGAACGCCTCGAGCGCCCAGACCTCCATCTCGCCGAAGCGCTGACCGCCGAACTGCGCCTTGCCGCCGAGCGGCTGCTGGGTGACCAGCGAGTATGGACCGGTCGAGCGCGCGTGGATCTTGTCGTCAACGAGGTGTAGGAGCTTGAGGATGTACATGTACCCAACTGTTACCTGCTCCTCGAACGGCTCGCCTGTGCGCCCGTTGTAGAGCGTCACCTTGCCCGAGGCCTGCTCGCCGACGCGGCGGGACTTGTCGACATCCATCTTGATCGCGCCTTCGTGGGCGTCCTGCCACTTGACGAGCGCGGTGTCGACGTCCTGCACGGTGGCGCCGTCGAACACGGGCGTGGCCACGTAGACACGGCCGTTGCCGGTAGGAGAGCGCGAGCCCTTGAAGGCGTCCGAGCCGTCGTCGTACCACCCTTGCGCCGCGACCCAGCCGAGATGCGTCTCGAGGATCTGACCGACGTTCATGCGGGAGGGCACACCGAGCGGGTTGAGGATCACGTCGACGGGGGTGCCGTCCTCGAGGAACGGCATGTCCTGCTCATCGACGATCTTGGAGATGACCCCCTTGTTGCCGTGGCGGCCGGCGAGCTTGTCGCCCTCGGAGATCTTGCGCTTCTTGGCGACGAATACGCGCACGAGGTCGTTGACGCCGGGCGGCAGATCGTCGCCCTCGTCGCGTGAGAACGTCATCACGTCGATCACGACGCCGCCCTCGCCGTGGGGCACCTTCAGCGAGGTGTCTCGGACCTCGCGCGCCTTCTCCTTGAAGATCGCCCTGATCAGCTTCTCCTCGGCGGTCAGCTCGGTCTCGCCCTTGGGGGTGACCTTGCCGACGAGCAGATCGCCGGAGGCCACCTCGGCGCCGACGCGGACGATGCCGCGGTCGTCGAGGTTGCGCAGCGACTCCTCGGAGCGGTTGGGGATGTCGCGTGTGATCTCCTCGTCGCCGAGCTTGGTCGTGCGCGCGTCGATCTCGTACTCCTCGATGTGGATCGAGGTCAGCTCGTCGTCGGAGACGAGCCGCTTGGAGAGGATGATCGCGTCCTCGAAGTTGTAGCCCTCCCAGGACATGAAGGCGACGAGCAGGTTCTTGCCGAGCGCCATCTCACCCTTGTCGGTGGAGGAGCCGTCGGCGAGAACGTCGCCTGACTTGACCTTTTGGCCGGCCGAAACAAGCGGCTTGTGGTGGATCAGGGTGCCCTGGTTTGAGCGCATGAACTTCTGCAGCTCGTAGTCGTCCTTGCCTTCGGAGGTCTCGACGATGATCCGGTTGGCATCGATGTACTCGACCGTACCGGTGTTCTTGGCGAGCAGCACGTCGCCTGTGTCGAGGGCGGCGCGGCGCTCCATGCCGGTCCCGACCAGCGGCGCGTCGGTCTTCAGCAGAGGAACGGCTTGGCGCTGCATGTTCGAGCCCATCAGCGCCCTGTTGGCGTCGTCGTGCTCGAGGAACGGAATCATCGCCGTGGCGACCGACCAGATCTGTTCGGGCGAGACATCGACGAGGTCCACGTCCTTGGGGCCGACGGTCAAGTACTGGCCGGCCTGGGTACGGCAGAGAATCTCTTTGCCAAGCAGCTTGCCGGTCTTCTCGTCGATCGGCGTATTCGCCTGCGCGATCAGCTGCTCCTCCTCCTGCGTCGCGTCCAGGCGCACGACCTTGTCGGTCACGACGCCCTCCTTGACGACTCGGTACGGGGTGGTGACGAAGCCGTACTCGGAGACCTCGGCGAAGGCGGACAGCGAGCCGATCAGCCCGATGTTTGGTCCCTCGGGGGTCTCGATCGGGCACATGCGACCGTAGTGGGTGGGGTGCACGTCGCGGACCTCGATAGGCGCGCGCTCGCGCGTGAGGCCGCCGGCGCCGAGCGCGGACAGACGCCGGCGATGGGTGAGGCCGGAGAGCGAGTTGGTCTGGTCCATGAACTGGGAGAGCTGGGAAGACCCGAAGAACTCCTTCAGCGCTGCGACGACGGGACGGATGTTGATGATCGTCTGGGGCGTGATCGTGTCGGCGTCCTCGGTGGTGAGGCGCTCGCGTACGACGCGCTCCATGCGGTAGAGGCCGATCCGGAAGGCCTCTTGGATCAGCTCGCCGACGGTGCGAAGGCGACGGTTGCCGAAGTGCTCGTACTCGTCGAGGTGCTCGGCGACCGGCTCGCGCGGCATCGAGGAAGCCTCGACCGCATAGTCCTTGACCTCGAGCTCGGGGTCCTCGGGCATGCCGAGGCGCTTGGGTAGCGAGACGAGCTCCTTGACGAGCGCGATGATGTCGTCGTGGGTGAGCGTGCGCGTGTCGATATCGATGTCGAGGCCGAGACGCGAGTTGAGCTTGTAGCGCCCGACGCGCGTCAGGTCGTAGCGCTTGGGGTCGAAGAACAGCTGGTTGAGCAGCGCCTTGGCATTCTCGACCGAGGGCGGCTCGCCGGGACGCTGCTTCTTGAACAGCTCGATCAGAGAGCCCTCTTCGGAGCGGGTCTGCTCGGTATCCGCCTCCAACGTGTTGCGGATGTAGAGCGAGTTCTCGAACAGCTTGAGGATCTCCTCGTCGGAGGCGTAGCCCATCGCGCGCAGCAGCACCGTGACAGGGAGCTTGCGCTTGCGGTCGATACGGACGTAGACGCGGCCCTTCTTGTCGATCTCGAGCTCCAGCCAGGAGCCGCGGGCGGGCATGAGGTTGGCGATGAAGACCTGCTTCTCGCGGTCCTTGGGCTCCATCAGGTAGGCGCCGGGGGAGCGCACGAGCTGTGTGACGACGACGCGCTCGGTGCCGTTGATGACGAAGGTGCCGCGATCGGTCATCCAGGGGAAGTCGCCCATGAAGACGGACTGCTCGCGGATCTCGCCGGTCTCGCGGTTGATGAACGCAACCGTGACGGTCAGGGGGCGGGCGTAGGTGAGGTCCTTCTCGCGGCACTGCTCTAGCGAGGCGACGGGCTCGTCGAACACGAACTCGCCGAACTGGACGGCGAGGTTCCCGGTGTAGTCCTCGATCGGGGAGATGTCGTCGATCGTCTCGCGAAGACCGCCCTTCTTGGGATCGGTCAGCCACTGGAACGAGCGGCGCTGGATATCGATGAGGTTTGGTACGTCGACCGACTTGGTCAGGCGCGCAAATGAGCGGCGCGTCCGGAGAGCATCAGCAGCAGCCAAGAAATGACTCCTTCGGAGTGCGAGAGACGGGCAGAGGAGGGCGCAAGGCGCGACCTGCAAAGATAGCAGAGCCTATCGACGCCCTCAAGTGGGCAGCCGGCTCTCACGGACCCCGCCCCCGCGACGCGTATGTGGCGCGACGCGCTTGCTTGGACGGCTGCGGCTATCGGCCGGCGGCTGGATTGTACCGGACGGAGAGCGCTTGCGCCAGCAAAATGGCCAAGCACTCCCGCCCGGGCGAAGCGCTACTTCAGCTCGACGGTGGCGCCTGCCTCCTCGAGCTCGGCCTTGAGCTTGTCGGCCTCCTCGCGCTCGATGCCCTCCTTGACGGGCTTGGGGGCCTCGTCGACGAGCGCCTTGGCCTCCTTCAGGCCGAGGCCGGTCGCGGAGCGAACGACCTTGATGACCTGGATCTTCTTGTCGCCAGCCCCGGCGAGGATAACGTCGACCGTGCTCGATCCCTCGTCCTCCGCTGCGCCACCGTCGCCCCCGGCAGCGCCACCGCCGACGGCTGCTACGGGCGCGGCGACCGCGGCTGCGGAGACGCCGAACTCCTCCTCGAGCGCCTTGATCCGCTCGGCCAGCTCGAGCACCGAGATGCTCTTGAGCTCGTCGATCCACTCTTGTGTGCTGGTTGCCATCGTCGTCAGTCCTCCTTGGTCGCTTCGGCGCTGTCGGGCTCTTGCTCCGAAGCGTCCTTGTTGTCGTCTTGTGCCGGCTGCGCCGGCTCAGCTTGGTCAGTAGGCGCGTCCTCAGCGGCAGGCTCATCCGCAGATGCCTCCTCGGCGGGCGGCTCCTCAGCGGCAGTGTCCTCGGCGGGCGCGTCCTTTGCAGAATCCTCCTCAGCGGGAGAGTCCTCTGGGGTCGCCTCCTCGACAGGCGCCTCTACTGGGAGGGCCTCGCCTGAGGGGATCTCGCCGGACTCCTTCTTGGCGTGGACCTGACCGAGGGCGCCGGCGAGGCCGCCGATGAGCGCGTTCAAGGTCCGCACGAGGCCGGTGACGGGCGAGGCGACGATGCCGACGAGCTGTCCGTAGAGCACTTCGCGGGAAGGAAGGCGCGAGAGAGCGCGAATCTGGTCGATCTCGAGGACGCCGCCGTTCATGAGGCCCCCCTTGAAGGGGAGGAGCTCGGTGGCGCGCGCGTAGTCGGAGATCGCCTTGGCCGCGAGCGCGATATCGCCACGCACGAACGTGAGCGCGGTTGGGCCTGTGAGGAACGTCTTCAGCTCTTGCGCTCCTGCCTGGTCGGCGGCGCGTTCGGTGAGCGAGTTCTTGACGACCGTGAAGGTGGCGTCGGCGTCGCGCAGCTTGGCGCGCAGCTCGGCCGCGCCCGGCACCGACAGCCCGCGATAGTCCACCGCGAAGATCGCTTCGGAGCGGTCTATCTCCGTTGCGAGCGCCTCGATCGTCGCTGCCTTCTGGTCTCGGTTCATCTCGTCCCTTGCTCTCGTTTAGAAGCACAACGCCCGCATGCAGGCGGGCGAAGAGGGCGGGATGAGCCGCTTCGTTCACTCCACCTGCCCCGGTCTTCTCCGCTGGGCGGCGCCGGGGGTCTGGGGCGGTTGAGCTTGGATTAAATCAGGCCGCGACGGGCGCCTCTCCGAGGATGTCGCGGGTGCGGGTCGGGTCGATCTTGACGCCGGGCCCCATCGTCGAGGTCATCGTGATCGAGCGCAGATAGCGGCCCTTGGCGGCAGACGGCTTGGCGCGCACGAGCTCTTCGATGACGGCGGCGTAGTTCTCGAGCAGGCGACGCTCGTCGAAGGAGGCCTTGCCGATCACCATGTGGACGATCGCGGTTCGATCGGTGCGGTACTCGACCTTGCCGGACTTGGAGTCTTCGACGGCTTTGGCGACGTCCATCGTGACGGTGCCGACCTTGGGGTTGGGCATCTTGCCGGACGGTCCGAGGATGCGGCCGAGACGCCCAACGACCGACATCAGGTCGGGCGTGGCGATCGCTACGTCAAAATCGTCGAAGCCCTCTTCGATGCGCTTGGCGAGATCATCGGCGCCAACCACATCGGCGCCGGCCTGTTCGGCTTCGGCGGCCTTGGGTCCTTGGGCAAAGACGGCAACCTTGACGTCCTTGCCGAGGCCATTCGGAAGCGCGATCGTGCCGCGCAGTTGCTCGTCGGCGTGGCGCACGTTCAGTCCGGTGCGGATGTGGATCTCGACGGACTCGTCGAACTTGGCGCCGGCGAGGCTCTTGACGAGCGAGACCGCCTCGGAGGGCTGGTGCTCGCGCTCGCGATCCACCTTCGCCAGCGCCTCGGAGTGGCGGCGCCCGTGACGCGCGGTCATGCCGCCACCTCCACGCCCATGCTGCGCGCCGTTCCTTCGATGATCTTCACGGCCTGGTCCACGTCGTGGGCGTTCAGATCGGGGAGCTTGCGCTCGGCGATTTCGCGCAGCTGGGCGTTTGAGATCTTGCCGACCTTGTTGCGGTTGGGCTCGCCCGAGCCCTTTTCGAGTTTGAGCGCCTGCCTGATCAGGACGGCGGCGGGGGGCGTCTTTGTGACGAACGTGAACGAGCGATCCTCGTAGACCGTGATCACGACCGGGATGATCGTGCCCGTTTCGCTGATCGTCTGCGCGTTGAACGCCTTGCAGAACTCCATGATGTTGATGCCGTGCTGGCCCAGCGCAGGGCCGACGGGAGGCGCCGGGCTCGCCTGCCCGCCACGCGCTTGCAGCTTGATTGTTGTCAGAACCTTCTTGGCCATAGCTATTCCTGCCTACAACTTCTTGACTTGGTCGAATCCCACCTCTACGGGGGTCTCGCGGCCGAAGATTGATACCAGGACCTTGAGCTTGGCGGCGTCGTCGTTGATCTCGGAGATCTCGCCCGAGAAGTCGGACAGCGGCCCGGACACGACCTTAACGGTCTCGCCGATCGAGAACTGGGCTCGAGCGCGGGGGGCCGTGACGACCTCCTTGTGGAGCAGCCGATCGACCTCCATCTGCGTGAGCGGGACGGGCTCCTGGGATGAGCCGACGAAGCCGGTCACGCCGGGCGTGCCCTTGACGACCCCCCAGGAGTCCTCGTTGAGCTCCATGTTGACTAGCACGTAGCCGGGCATCGTGCGCTTCTCGACCGTGACCTTCTGGTTGTCCTTCATCTCCGAGACGGACTCGGTTGGGACGACGACTTGGCGCACGGCGCGCTGTTGACCGAGCGAGACGACCCGGTGCTCGAGGTTCTGCTTGACCTTGTTCTCGTGCCCTGAGTAGGTGTTGACTACATACCAACGAAACATATATTCCTGACTATTCAGTTACGGGAGCGGACTACAAAATCAGGTTGACGATCTTCTGGGCCACCCAATCGGCGGCCCCCAAGTAGGCGCCCATGACGGCGACGAACCCGAGCACGACCGCTGTCGCCTGGGTGACCTCGCGGCGATCAGGCCACTGGACGCGCTGAAGCTCGGCCCAGCTGGCGCGCAGGAACGCGACGACCCGGGCGCCGATCGACTGGGAGGGCCGCTTTGCGGGAGCGGCCGCCTCGCCGCCGAACGCCTCTTCGCCGGGACGCTCAGAAGTAGCCCCGGCGCCCCCACGCCCACGACCACCCACACCGGCGCCGGACGCCATGGGCTCCTGCTCCCCGGGAGCTTCGCGCTCTCGCTCATCTGGCCCACCGAGCACCTGCTCGTCTTCGGACAGTGAGGCCGGCTCGACCGGCACGCCGCCTGCTCCGCGGATGAGCGCGGCGTCGAACTCGTCGACGTCGCCCGTATGGTCGAGCGCACCGGGCAGGTCGGCGCGAACCGGCCGGTGCTGAGCCGGAGCGCTTGCCCCCTCGCGGACAGGTCTTCTCGCACGACGTTGCCTTGCGCGCTTGCGATCACGAGCCACGACAGCGCCTCCGCGCTAACGGGTCTCCCGGTGGCTGGTGTGACGATGGCACCAGCGACAGTACTTGCGCAGCGTGACCCGGTCGGGCGTGTTGCGCTTGCTCTTGTTCGTCTGATAGTTACGGTGCTTGCACTCCTCGCATGCGAGAGTGATTGCTATCCGAACGTCTCCGCGAGCCATGATTAGAGATCCCTGCGTGGTCGTCGATGAACACGCCGGCGAGGAAAGAAAAACCTCGCCCGGCGCGAGGTGCCGTGAAGTCTAGCGCCCCCAAGCACTTGGCGCTGCGGCGTGCGCAGGCCCGCCGTCGTTTGCGCCGCCGTCGCGCAGGGGCGGCAGTGCTCGTCGTAGGAGTCGCCGTAGCGCTGATCGCGCTGCTCTTGGATGGGGGAGCCGATCGACACCCAAGCTCACATGGAGCATCGATCTCGTCCGCATTGTTACACACGCGCGCGCGTGCGCGCGCGAGGGCCGACTCACAATCCGCCGGAGCGGGCGAATCGGTCGAGTCGCCGGAGATCCGCAGACTGATCGCGCTCGGCAAGCCGATCTACTGCGCCGCCCCTCACGGCAACGAGGTCGCGCTGACGTTCGACGACGGTCCGGGCCAATACACGTGGCTTGCGATCCCCAAGCTGCGCAGGCACGGGATCAAAGCGACGTTCTTCATCGTCGGGCGCAACATCCATCTGCTCCCGCGCGCCCTGCGCGAAGAGCGGGCGCTTGGGGCGGTGGGCGACCATACGTTCACGCATCCCCTGCTGACGGGTCTGTCCGCAGGCGAAGCCGAAAACGAAATCGTACGCACGCAGCATGTCGTCGAAAGGGCCTCGGGCGGTCCAGTCTTCCTGTTCAGGCCACCTTATGGCGCGCTGGATGCGACCATCGAGAACATCGCCAGGGCCCACAACTTGCTTCCGATCATGTGGACGGTCGACAGCAGGGACTCGCTCGGAGCGAACTACGCCGAAATCGAACGCAACGTGATCGAAGGCTTGCGCCCAGGCTCGATCATCCTGATGCACGAGAACCACGGCCAGACGATCAGGGCGATGCTCTCGATCTTTGCGGCGATCCAGCGCAAGCACCTGCGGACGGTGAGCGTGCCGAGGCTGCTCACCGACGATCCTCCAAGCGAAGCTCAGGTGCGAGCAGGAGGGTCGGGCTGCGGGTCGTTGTTCAGGCCTGGGACCGGAGGCTGACCGCGAACGACTTTCGGGGCCCAGGCTCTTATGAGATCGAATGCTCGATCGCGCCGAGTCGCTCGATCTCGATGCGCACGACGTCGCCGGACTCGAGGAAGCGTGGGGGGTCGAGGCCCATGCCGACTCCGCTTGGGGTCCCTGTGAGGATCAGACCCCCAGGCTCGAGCGTGCAGGTCTGCGCGATGAACGCCACCAGTTCGTCCGCCTTGAAGATCAGGTTCGACGTGTTCGAGTCTTGGCGCAGCTCGCCGTTGACCCAGGTCTTCAGGGCGAGCGCGTGCGGGTTGGGGATCTCGTCGACCGTCGTGATCCATGGGCCGTATGGACAGAAGCCGTCGGCGCCCTTGGCGCGCGTCCACTGAGGCTCGCGCTTCTGGAGGTCTCTGGCGCTGACGTCGTCGGCGACGGCATAGCCGGCGATCCGCCCGCCCTCCCCCATCACGATCGCGAGCTCGCCCTCGTAGTCGAGCCGCCGCACAACCTCCGGGCAGCGAACCGACGCGTTCGGGGGCGCGGCTGAAGAGGGCAGCTTCATGAATACGACCGGTGACTCCGGCGGGGTCCCGCCCATCTCGGCGACGTGGTCGGCGTAGTTGAGGCCGATCCCAAAGATCGCCCTCGGGCGAGGCACAGGCGCGAGCAGGGTGACGTCCTCCAGCGCAAACGACTCCCCGACGGCCAGCCCGCCGCCGGATGGTCCATCCCCAGGCGATCCTCCGTCAAGAAGCCCCTCCCCCATTGGCCGCCCGCCCGGCGAGGCGGTCAGCTCGCGCAGGCAGTCGAGCACCGTGACGCGCTCGTCCGCGAAGGCGCTCACGCGATCCCCGTCCACCGTCCCCGCACGTGGCGTGGAGCTTCCGGATGCAATGAACGTGGCGAGGCGCATGGCCGGGCAAGCGTATCGCCCGGCACGCGCACTATCGTCGGCGGGCACGATGACCCGCCTCACCCCGCTCGAGCGCATTGCGCTCCTTGTAGTCGCGATCCTGACGGCGCTGGCCGGCGCCGCCAACTACGGCAAATGGGCGGCGGTTCCGCGCTTCGTCCTCGCCACGCTCGCTCTGGCGGGCCTGGCGTGGGTCGTGTCGTTTGCGACCGAGCAACTAGGCGAGCGCTTCGGCCCGGGCATCACAGGTATGCTGCAGTCCACGCTCGGCAACCTGCCCGAGCTGTTCGTCGTGATCTTTGCGCTCCAGAAGAGCGAGCTGATCGTCGCCCAGACCGCGATCGTAGGGTCGCTGCTAGCCAATGCGTTGCTCGTGCTGGGCCTCGTGATCGTCGTTGGCGCGCGCCGCGCTCCAGACGGGGTCATGCGCTTCTCGCACAGACTTCCCCGCGACACCGCGACGCTGCTGCTCGTCACGGTGTTCATCATTGTGCTGCTCGGGCTCTCGCTCGCCTCGCACGATCCTGCGAGCCACCACGTGGACGCGATCTCGACCGTCGGGGCCGTGAGCCTGCTCGTCGTCTATCTCGCCTGGGTCATCCCCTATCTGCGCGCAGACGTCGCTCCTGGCGCGGGATCCCGAGCCGAAGGAGCGAGCGCAAGCGGACTGCGGCCCGCCGGCCTGCCGGCGTCGCAAGGACCCGCGTCGCAAGGGCCGCTGCTCGAGCGGATCGACGGCCCGCGCCTGTCGCTTGGTGTGGCGCTCGCGCTGCTGCTCATCGCCGGGGTCGCCTCGGCGTTCGTGTCCGACTGGTTCATAAGCGCGCTCGCCCCCGCGATCTCGCTGCTGCACATTTCTCAGGCGTTCGCCGGCCTCGTGATCGTGGCGATCGCCGGCAACGCGGTCGAGAATACGGCTGGGCTCGTACTCGCCTGGAAGGGGCGCTCGGATCTCGCCATCTCCGTCGTCAAGAACTCGGTCGCTCAGATCGCGGCGTTCCTGTTCCCGCTGCTCGTGCTGATCTCGTTCATGCTCGCGACGACCTTGACATTTGCGCTCGCGCCCGTCTATGTGGGCGCGCTGCTCGTGATGGCGCTCGCGGTCTGGCAGGTCACCGCCGACGGCGAGGCCGCAGCGTTCGAGGGCTACGCGCTCGTGGCGCTGTACGTGATCCTGGCCACGCTGACGCTGTACGAGTGAGGCTCAGTGGCTCTCGAGAACCCGGTCGATCAGCCCGTACTCGAGGGCCTGCTCGGCCGTAAAGAAGCGGTCGCGCTCCATGTCGGCACGTACCTCCTCCTTGGTGCGACCGGTGTGCTCTGAGTAGATCGCGTCGAGCCGCTCTCGCACGCTCAGGATCTCGCGCGCGTGGATCTCGATGTCGGTCGATTGGCCTTCGAAGCCCGCGGACGGCTGATGGATGAGGATGCGGCTGTTCGGGAGGGCCGCGCGCTTGCCCTTCGTGCCGCCGGCGAGCAGCAATGAGCCCATCGACATCGCCACCCCCACGCACATCGTCGCGATGTCGGGCTTGACGAACCGCATCGTGTCGTAGATCGCAAGGCCCGAATAGACGGAGCCGCCGGGGGAGTTGATGTAGATCGAGATGTCCTTTTCGGCGTCCTGGGACTCCAGATGCAACAGCTGGGCGACGACGAGGTTGGCGATTTGATCGTCGATCGGGGTCCCTAGGAAGATGATGCGCTCATTGAGCAAGCGCGAGTAGATGTCGAACTCGCGCTCGCCGCGCGCCGTTCGCTCGACAACCATAGGGATCAGCTGCATGTCCATCGCCACCCCACCCTATCGTGCCGCTGAGGTCTCGGGCCGGTCATGAGCGCGCACGGACATAATGGGCGGGTGATGCCGATCAATCTGCCCAACGTGCTGACGGTGCTGCGCATCATGCTCGTGCCGGTGCTTGTGGTCGCGCTGCTCGGCAACACGCCCGCGGGTGACGTCCTCGCCGCGATCGTATTCGCGCTCGCCTCGTTGACCGACTTCATCGACGGCTGGATCGCGCGCTCGCGCGGGTCGGTAACGACGTTCGGCAAGCTGATGGACCCACTCGCGGACAAGCTCTTGATCGTCGGCGCGCTGTTGTCGCTCGTGTCGTTGCACCGCCTCGAAGGATGGGTCGCGATGGTGATCATCACGCGCGAGCTCGCCGTCACGGTCCTGCGCGTAGGCGCCGCCCAGCACGGCGTAGTCGTCGAAGCGAGCAGGCTCGGCAAGCTCAAGACCGCGCTTCAGATCGTGGCGATCATGGCCGTCATCGCCGTGCACGGATCGCCACTCTGGATGTCGCTGCTCGTCTACGCCGCCGTAGCGATCACTGTCCTGTCCGGGCTCGACTACTTCCTTCGAGCCATGCGTCCAGGCTCGTCTGGCGGAGCGAAGGAAGACCCGTCTGGACCTCGCCGCGCAGCTCGCACATGACGCCGTGGCGCTCGGCGACGACGTTGTGCTGATGGATCGTCTCCAGGTTCTCTTGGCGCGCGGATACGAACGAGCCGTCATCGAGCTCGGGGAAGGTGGCCACGACACCCGCGATCATCTCCCGCACGCAATCCTCGACGAAGCGTGGCCTGCGATGGGCCTTCTCGACCACCTCGACCTCGTCTGAGCGCTTCATCAGCTCGTAGATCTCAGACGACATCGAGCCCTCGACGATCTCGAGCAGCGCCGATGCCTCGATCTCCGCATCGCACTCCTCCAAGCAGCCGATATGCAGCGTGCCGAGCCCCCGCTGGTTATGGGTCGCGACGGGCACGTGCTCGAAGACGCGCTCGATCTGGTCGTCGTCGAACCCGTCCGCCTGCAGCCTCTCCTTCGCGCGCGCGGCGAGGAGCTCCTGCGCGCAGGGGCAGGCGGTCATGCCGGTCGCCGAGACGCCCACCATCCGCCGAGTGCCGGTAGGCAGGGCGACGGCGCGACCATGCAGGGTGTAGATCTCCTGGGTCTGCACCCCCGACACGGGCGCAGGCTTGTGCTCGGGGTAGCGCGCAGCGATCCTAACCTCGGCACGCTCCGCCCCTTGACGCTCGCGGACCAGCTGAGCGATGTGCTCGGCGAGGGTCTCGGCGCGGACGGTGGCCTCGCCGAGCACGACCTCGCCGATCGCCTCGTTGACGACCTCCTCGAAGCGCGACATATGAGCGCCCTTCTGGTCGGAGCTCAGATCGACAAAGCAGTCGAGTCGCGCATAGAACAGCTCCTCGTGGACCCTTATGACCTTCTCCACGCCTGTGACGCCCACGCGCGAGAGCCCGATCGGGACGCTCGGCGTGCGTGCCTGGACATCCTCGCCCGCGCGCTGCGCCAAGCCGGCGATCCCAGAACCCCCAGCGACTCCCCGCGACGATGACGAGGCTTTGCTCAGCCCGATCGTGATGGCCATGTCGCCGGCTAGCGTAGTACACCGCACGTCCTTGCCCGGCGCGCCTTACGGGTACCGGCGCCGCCCATATCTGGTATCACTCCGCACTAGGCCGGGATGTCGGTCCGATCAGTCAGGCGCCGTTCCCGGCCAGCGCATGAGGCGCACTGTCAATGCCACAAAGGAATCGCATAGGAGGCAACTAGCAGGTCACGGGGAGGTCGAGGCGCGTACCGCTTCGATGGGGAGTCGTATGGATCCTGGGGGTCCTTTCGTTGAGCGAGAAGGGTGAGGGGCTGCTGGTCGGCGCGGATACGCCCGCAGTGGAGCTGGAGGAGGTTCAGGCGACGATCGCCGAGGGAAGGGAGCAGGGGTTCCTCACCTCGCAGGCGCTTGCGTCGATCGTCGATGAGGCCGACCTGAGCGGCGAGCAGACACAGGATCTCCTCAGCTACTTAGAGGAGCACGGCGTCGAGATCGTCGGCTCTGACAGTGCGCCTCGCGAGGAGAGCCAGCTAGAGGAGTCGCTGGAGCCGGTCGCGGCGACGGATAAGGACGAGGACGAGGACAGCCTCCTAGAACCGGACGATGACGAGAACGCCGGGCAAATCGATCATGTTGCGCTGCGCGAGCGCCTTCAGGAGCTCCACAAGGCTGAGGTCGACCTGAGTGTCGAGCCGAGCCTCGACTCGCTGCGGCTCTATCTGCGTTCGATCGGGCGCGTCCCCCTGTTGACCGCCGAAGAGGAGGTCTGCCTCGCCAAGCGCATCGAGCGCGGCGACGTCGCCGCCAAGCAGCACATGGTCGAGGCGAATCTGCGTTTGGTCGTCTCGATCGCCAAGGGGTATCTCGGTCGCGGCATGAACTTCCTCGACCTGATCCAGGAGGGCTCGCTCGGCCTGATCAGGGCGGTCGAGAAGTTCGACTACCGCCGTGGCTACAAGTTCTCGACCTATGCGACCTGGTGGATCCGCCAGGCGGTGACACGCGCAATCGCCGACAAGGCTCGCACGATCCGCATACCCGTCCACATGGTGGAGCGACTAAATCGGGTCATCTACGCCGAACGTGAGCTTATCCAGCGACTCGGCCGCGAACCGACCCCCGCCGAGATCGCAACCGAGCTCGCCTGCTCGGCGCGGGAGGTGCGCGATGTGCAGCGCATGGCCCAGCAGCCGGTCTCGCTCGAGAAGCCGGTCGGCGATGAGGAAGACTCGGCGCTCGGCGATTTCGTCGAGGATGCTTCGGCCGAGTCGCCTTTCGAGATCGCCTCGGAGACGCTACGGCGCCAGAGCGTAGAGCGCGTGCTGGCATCGCTGCCTACCCGTGAGCGCGAGGTGATCGAGATGCGCTACGGCATCACCGGGGGACGCGTGAGGACCCTCGACGAGGTTGGCCGCGCCTTCAACATCACCCGCGAGCGCGTCCGCCAGATCGAGAGCCGCACGCTCAAGAAGCTCCAGACGCTGCCCGAGGCCCAGCAGCTTCGCGAGGCGAGCTGAGACCCACCTCGCCCGGCGCTATCATCGCCCTCCCTGGCGGGGTTCCCGAGCGGTCAAAGGGACGTGACTGTAAATCACGCGGCTCAGCCTTCGCAGGTTCGAATCCTGCCCCCGCCATCTCCGCCGCTACTGGACCGGCATGAGGCCAAGTCCGGCCATCGGGGCGCTATTAGCCAGGCTGCTACTGCCGGCTGAGCCCAGTGCTAGAGCTGACCGGCGGGATCGACTGCAGTGGAACGAGGTGGCCGTTGTTGAGCTGGAAGTGGACGCGCGCTTCGCCACCGCCCGGACAGCAGAGCGGGTCGTGGGCGCGGTAGAGGGGATAGGCGAGCGTGACTTCGGTGTCGCTCTGGGCTACGACCTTCAGTGTCGCGCTCGGCTCGCTCGCGTCGGTGCCGATATAGCGGCCGTCAATGAAAAAGAACGCCTGCTGGCCATACCCGTCGCCGGAGCCCGTACGCGTGCCGATTAGGACGCGCAGGGTCTGACCCGAGTGGTAGTCGGAGGTGCTGTTCGGCGTATACCCATGCGCCTTGACCAGCGCTACCGCAGCGTCGAGTCCTTCGCCGCCGGAGCTTTGCTGCTGCGCGAAGGCCGGCGTGGGAGCACTACGCGTCGCGCCCTGCGTGCCTGGTGTCGTGCCGCCGGATGTAGTGCTCGGCGCAACGGCCGTCGTGGAGGAGCGCTTTGTGGTGGGGACCGTCGAGGTCGGCGTCTTTTCGGTTGCGGCGGGAGTCGAGGCGCTCGACACCGACACGGTCTTCGTCGGGCTCGACCCGCAACCCGACATAGCCAGGGCCCCCATCAGCACGCCGCCGAGCAGCGCTCTGCCGCGAGCGGAAAGCAACCCACCGCGACCGTGCAGCGCTCTACCGCGAGATTCGATGGTCATCTTCGCCACACCTTCCTATTCGACGCCTCCGCAGCGCATCCTCGCATTCCGGCATGGGTCGCGCGCCGCATCCTTGCGACGTTGTTCGTTCAGATGTAGCGGGTACCATCACCGGTGTCGATGTCCGATGTCCAGCAGACGCCGGAGCGCCGCCGCACCCGCCGCGAGATCGCACGAACCGGGGCGCTGATCGTGCTGGCCGTCCTGATCACGCTGTTCGCCGTGCTCAACGTCAAAGAAGTCGAGGTCAATTGGATCTTCGGCACGAGCGGGGCTCCGTTGATCGTCGTGATCCTCGTGTCTTTGATCGTCGGCATCCTGCTCTCCTACTTCGCCACTCAGCTGGCGCGACGCAAGCGATAGCGAGCCATCTCATGGGAGCCGAGCAGCGCTTTACAGACGAGCAGGCAAGCGAAGTCGGCGAGGCGATTGGCATCGACTGGTCCTCCGCGAAGTTCGACGTCGAGCAGTTCCGGATCGGCATGGAAGTCGAGCTAGAGCATGGCCGGCACGATCCTGAGACAGACGTGACCGGGGACGATCCGTTCGTCACCGGCAAGATCGCGCTGGCGCACCTGAAGGAGTTCCCCGACTACTACATCCGTCTGGAGCGCATGGAGCAGCAGGCCGAGCGCGAGTGGGGCGACGCAGGCTAAGAGGGTCTGTCCAAAAACTCGAGTGCGTTGGATGGCGTGTGCATGACCTAGGGCCGCAAGGACGCAGGACCGAAGGCTTGGTGGCGCCAAGTCGAGGGCCGAGGACACCGCGGCACGCAGCGTCAGGCGCCGCCAGACGCGTGCTCGAGTTTTCGGACAGACTCTAAGTGACTACGCTGGCCGAGAGTGATCGCGCGCGGCAATAGCGTTCCTTAGCGTTACGCCGAGAGCGTAGCTCAGCCGGTAGAGCACCTCTTGGTAAGGAAGGGATCAGGAGATCGCCCTCCGGCCCCTTCAATCGTCAAAGATCCGCTCCCTCACAGGGATTCTCAGCAGCACCGGCGCTCCGCCGCCGATGATTCCCCCGCCGCGCCGCGTGCCGCCAAAGGCCGGGCGCGCCCGCCTGGCACATGAGGCGGCACGCGCGGCAGGCGTGCAGGCCGCCTGAGCCGCGCCGGCGCCAGCCGCTGCCGCTGGCTGCGCTGGCCCCTGTAGGACAGCCGAAAATAAGTTGGGGGGAGAACGGGGTCTGCGCCCGACAGGCGACTAGGCAAGTACGCCCGTGAACCCGAACGGAAAGGACTCCACCATGAGAATCACACTCCCTGGCCGCTGCCCACGACTGGCTGGCGTGCCCAGAGCTCTCGCGCGCGCACTCGGCCTGCTGCTCGCCGCAGCCGCCGCGCAGCCCGCCATCGCGGCAGCCGACTCGCTGTCGCTGTCGATCAGCCCCGACCCGACCGCGAGCATCGCGAGCCAGATCAGCTGGTCTGCGAGCAGCGAAGGCCCGACGCTCGTCGTCATAGCAGCGAACAACCCCGGCGTGCCGTGCGCCAGCGAACCCAGCGGGGACACCGGCCAGACGATCACGCCGCAGCACGTCCTCGAAGGCGGCCACCTCGGGCAGTTCCAAGGCTCGATCGACTACACCCCGCCGGCCCCCGGCGCGTTCACGCTCTGCGGGTGGCTTGAGACACCGGCCGGCTTCCTGGAAACCGACGGAGGGCCGGTGACGGCGGCAGCATCGCTGCCGATCCAGGTGCGCTCGCCCCGCATCTCGCTGTCGCTGCGCACCCTGGGGCGCCCGCAGCCGGGCAGCCGCTTCACGCTGCAGCTTACCGCCACCACCGAGGCGGCCCGCCGGCTCGTCGTCGAGGGCCTACCGCTGACACGCCGGCGCTGCCCTGTCAACTACGCCGCCGAGGAACTCGTGCACATCATCGACCGCGTGCTCGACGGCGGCCCGTGGCTCATCCGCGCGAACATGATGCCGCTGCGCGCCGGCGACTACATCTTCTGCGCGTGGGCTGACGCGTCCGGCGACGAAGGGCTTTACCCCGAAGCCCGTGCTTCGCTGGCCCTACGCTTGGGTGCCGCGACACGAGCGCACCGGCCGCGGGGGCGCCGCGGCTTGGCGCGCTCCTAGCCCGGATCGTGCAGTAACGGTCTGAACGCGACCTGGTTCGGTGTCTGGCGGGTGGGTGTGGGCGTCGTGAGTGCTGTTGGTGTGGCGGGCGGCGCCGGGAAGGGCACGCTGGGGTGTTCGGCGGCGTCTTTCGTGGAGTATCCGGGCAGCC
>DAHUYZ010000090.1 GCA_027306855.1 Solirubrobacterales bacterium
GCCTCCGCCTCCGCCCGATCCACACGCCCATATTCGACGCCGCCGGGTTATGTCCCCCCGACCCACTGAACGGTTACGCCTTTAGGCCATCAAAAGCAGCTCAGTGATACGATACAGCAGGCTTGTAGCGGTGGTAGGGGATATAAGTACATAACCCGCCCCCGCTATGTCAGTTGTCTGCGTCGTCCCAAACGCTCTTTCGAGTGCGGCGTGGGGCAGTGTGAGCCGCGCCTTGGCCGCCCTTGTGGCGCTCTGGTTTCTTCGTCATAGATGCACCTGTCGGCGCGGTTGGTTGATGGGGCGCGATCAGAGCAAACGAACAATGGATTGCATGCCCTCTGGCGCGACGAGAAGCGGGCTCGCAACGAGCTCTCAGTGCGTGACAATCATCTAGCCGCCCAGGCCCGGGAGCAGATCCTCCTCGACATGCGCGATACCGAGCGGGGAGATCTGCACGGTCCGGGCGTCGGCGTCGTACTCGACCATGCGCTCCTTGTGCGCCGGCCGGAGCACGTCACGCCGAAACACACTCCCGTTTGAGTGCTCTATCCAGGACACAAGGTCGGCCTCGGCCACCGGCCCGTTCGAGGCGTAGAGAAGGAGCAGCGCCTTGGCGCGCATGGTCAGCCCCTTGCTCATGACCCGCTTCTTCCCGTTGACCTCCCAAATCAGCGGGGTCTCGCGGTCGGCGAAGCTGTCCACGATCGCGGTAGCCTCTTCCGTGGACACGTTGTGGAGCACCCGCACGAGCTCGGCCATGATCCACTTCGCCATCTGGAGCACACAGACCGCGTCCATGTGGTTAGGGTCGACGTCGCCGCCAACGTGCCCGACGTTACGGTTGTTCCGGATCTCGTAGAGCGCGATCAACATCCGCGGGATCTGAATACGGATCGAGCGCAGGGCTCCGGCGGCCTCGGTCTCGAGCTTTTGGCACGCCAGCACCATGTTCTTCGGCTTCGCGGCCTTCGCCGGGTACTTGCCATCGGCGTAGCCCCTGAGGATGGTGTAGACGACCTCGCAGAGCTTGCCACCGTTCAACTCTGAGGGCTCCCACCGCCGCTCGCGGAAGTTCTTGACGATCTGGTTGAAGGCGTCGAACAGCTCCTTCCGTAGTCCCACGGAAAGGGTGCCGAGCACGCTCGT
This sequence comes from Solirubrobacterales bacterium, assembly GCA_027306855.1. GTDB lineage: Bacteria > Actinomycetota > Thermoleophilia > Solirubrobacterales > Solirubrobacteraceae > Palsa-744. Next base: position 1,147 of record DAHUYZ010000090.1, read on the forward strand.
AAGCGAGGCGCCAGCCGCTGCCGTCGCCATCGCTTTAGCCCTTCTTCTGGACCGGGAGGTCGTGCTCGACCCGATTGACGCCGGTGTTGAGCAGTCGCAGAGCTTCGCTGTCGCTTGTGTCGAGAAAGCGCTTCTTCGACGCTGTCAGGCGCAGCGACGCCAGGAAGTCGGGCGGGAGCTTCCATCCCGCGTCGCGCCACGCCGTGAACACATCGTCGCTCGACACGGTGCTGAGCCCGGCCTCGTTCGAGAGGTAGTAGATCGCCACGGCGTGCTTGTCGTGGTTGTTCGTCGGGTTCTTCGCCTTCACGAAGTCTGCGAACGACCCCTTGCCCTTCGGCCGCAGGTCGAGCTCCTTGACGATCTTGGGCTGGGATGCACCCGCCCCGCGCCGCGGCTTTGCCTTGCTGTTCTCGGTGCTCGGCTCCGCCTTCCGTGGCCGGGTGCGGCTGAGTGGCTCGGTGTGGTGCGGGCATCACACGCCGGCGCGCCCCGCGCGAGGACTGTGGTAGCCGGTATGACCGAAGCTGCGCATGCCGACGGCTGACTGGGTGGGGCGTGAGCAGTCACGATGCCTCGTCGATCTCGGCGATCAGCCGGTCCACATCGGCTGCGGCCTGCTCGACTTGGGCCGGCGTGAAGCCGGGCGTCTTGGCTAGCTCGCCCGCATAGATTGTGGGCCACTCTGGCAGGACCGTGACCGACGGTGGCCACGGGTGCTTGTCGCGCAGGCGGAAGATCTCCATGCACGCCCGGCGCACGCCGGGCAACTCATCGTCGGCGAGCAGGCGGCGGACGAGGAGGATATCGATCAGGTCGCGGGCGCGGTCGTTCTCGCGATGGGGGAGGGAGTGGTCGGTGCAGGCGTGGAGCTTCTGCGCGAGCATGTAGGCGAGCGTGACAAGTGGCAGCTCGCCCACAGGGGAGAGGCCGAGCGCGGCGACGTCTACGAGTGTGTTCTCGACCAGCTGCGTGCCGCGGCCTGCGTCGCCTTCGGCCGGCGCTGCCTCGAACTGCACCGTGGAGAACGGTTGGCCCTTGAACTGCAGCTTGATGTCGCCGCGCCAGGCCGCGGTGTCGTGGATCGGCTCCCATGAGACCAACCGGAAGCTGAAGCCGTCCCAGCCGCAGGCCAGGGCGTCTCGCAGCAGGGACTCGATCTGCTCGGCCCGGGCACGGACGGCCGCGTCGAGATCCTTGGTCGCCCGGGCCTCCTGGCCCATCAGAAGCTCGACGGCGACGCCGCCCTTGACGGCAAAGATCGGCTCGCCGTTCTCGTCGCGGGCGTGAGCGTCGAGCGCGGCGATCACGGCGATATAGCCGATCTGGCGGCGGGCGCGCAGCTGCAGCGCGTCGTCGCCGATGAGGTTGCGCAGGCGCTGCTCCAGTGAGGCCTTGTTCTTGGGCGGCGTGTCGTAGCGAGGCTCACTCATGCCGCGCCCCGAGCTCGCGTTGTGCGCAGATCGGCCTCCTGCTCGGCGGTGATGAGCGCTTGGCGGGCGGCGGTGTCAATGGCTTGGCCGATGAGGGTAGGTCGCAGCCCAAGCTCGATGCCGTCGGCGATCGCGCGCGCCGGAGTGACGATCGGGACGTTTCGCAGCCAGGTCACTTCATCGTTGGCGAGGTCGTGTCGATGCAGCCGGTAATGCGCAGGTATCTGTCGGTGGGTGCGGTAGTCGCGCGGGACGGTGATGTCGATGTGAGCCGGGCTTACGTCGCAGAGCTCGTGGAGATCGAGTGCTGTCTCGCCGCTCAGCGTGCCGCGTCCATCCGGCCATTGGGTGGCTCGCGCGAACTCGTCGAAGTCTCCGCGCGGCACCAGCTCGATGCGGTACAAGCCTCGGCCGACGTGCTCGGCCAAGCCGCGCTGGGCGTAGTCGTTCAGGCGGCGCGGGTCGATGCCCAGCTCGCGTACCTCGCGCGTGCGCACAAAGCCGTTCTGCTCGGCGGCAAGCGCAAGGATCTCAGTGAAGACCCGGCCTGGCATGCAGGTACATAATACCGCTTTTTGCGGATGTTTATACGCTAGGCCGGCGTCGAGCGCACGGACTATGCAATTTTGCGGATGTTCGTACGGGCAGCTTCTGCAAGGAGGTGCCGCCCTTGAGTACGACGCCAGGTTTGGACACACCCTGGTCCTAGAGGTGCTTGAGCGCGTAGTCCTGGGCGACGTCGAGCAGGGCGGGATCGCGCATGCCGCTGCGACCCTGGAAGTGGCGCGCGAGGTAGCCCTGCGTGATCATCGCTGTGGGAGCAGCGAGTCATAGACGTGCCAGCGTCTGCTCCACTGCGCGTGGCGGTCGCGAGGGCCGAGGAACGCGACCGGAAGCCGAGTGGGCAGCAGCGCCTCGATCTCCTCGGCCATGTCGTCGCGGCCTGCCCACTCGGCGAGGTAGCCGAGCCGTGCGAGCGTGGAGGTGCGCCGTCCGTCTGCCTCTCTCAACAGGTTCTCCGCCGTGGCGGCGCGGAATGTACCGGCGAGCCAGTCGTCGGCGTTGCCCCAGTTGCCCTGCGCCGCAGGACGCTCGGCGGCGGCGACGAGGAGGAGGTCCTCGATCAGCAGTTTCAGCCGCTGGCCTTGCTCGACCGCGGTTCGCAGCAAGCGGTCCCTTCCCTCGGGTTCGATCCGGCTCTCGATTCGCAGCAGCGTCTGCGCGGCTCCGAGCATGA
>DAHUYZ010000091.1 GCA_027306855.1 Solirubrobacterales bacterium
GGCCAGTGCGGCAGCGCCTGCGCCTCGGGCGACATCTGCCTCAAGGGCTTCTGCGCGCCGGCGATCGGGGGCGTCGACGCGGGAGGGGACGGTGGGCTCGACGGCGGTGCCGACGCGGGCCTCGACGCCGGGCGCGACGGCGGCGCCGACGGTGACGATCTCTCCCTTGCCGGGTACGCGCGACGCGTCGCCGAGCACCCAGATCAGCTTCCTCGGCGTGGCAGCGAACGAGATCCGAAACGTGTCCGTGATCGGTTCGCGCAGCGGCGTCCACAGCGGGCAGCTGCGCTCCTATGAGAGCGCGCCGGGCGCGAGCTTCCTGCCTTCAAAGCCATTCGTCGAAGGCGAGCAGGTTCGGGTGAGCGCGCTGATCGGCTCATCCGCGGGCGCCCGCAAGGTGACCAGCGCCTTCACGGTGGCAAGGCACGACTACGCCTACCGTTTCAGACCCCTGCCCAAGCCCGGCCCCCCGAGGCCGGGGACGTTCCAGAGCTTCGTATCCGCACCGTCGCTGCAGGCGCCGCTCGTGAGCGTGACCGCCGACTCCGCTGGGGCATCATCTGGCGACATATTCCTGGCGCCGAGGCATACCGGGGCGCAGGGTCCGATGATCATCGACAGCGCCGGCCAGCTCGTGTGGTTCAAGCCGCTGTCGAACAACGAAGGAGCGATGGATTTCAAGGTTTCCAGCTACGAAGGCAAGCCCGTGCTCTTGTGGTGGCAGGGAAGCAACGCCCCGCTCGCCCAGCTCGGTCTCGGGTTCGGCGTGGACGAGATCTATGACTCCAGCTATCACCAGGTGGCGCAGATCCACGCGGGCAACGGCTATTGGGCTGACCTGCACGAAGTGCAGATCACGCCGCATGGCTCGGCGTTCATCACCGCCGATACGCTCGTGCGCGCCGATCTGTCCCCGATCGGGGGATATCGAGAAGGGGCGCTTGCGGACGGGGTGGTGCAGGAGATCGACATCAAGACCGGGCTTGTGATGTTCGAGTGGCACGCGTGGGGCCATGTGGCGCTTGGTGACTCCTTCACCCGCTCCACCTCGCCGACCAATCCGTGGGATTGGTTCCACGTGAACTCGATCTCGCTCGGTCCCAACGACGACATGCTCATCTCTGCCCGCAACACGTGGACGGTGTACGACGTGAGCCTCGCCACCGGAGCAGTTTTGTGGCGGCTCGGCGGCAAGAAACCGAGCTTCCGCATGGGCTCCGGCACGGACACCGCCTGGCAGCACAACGCGCGCTGGCAGCCGGACCACACGATCACGATCTTCGACGACGGCGCCACGCCCAAGGAGCACTCCCAGTCCCGGGTGATCCGCGAGCGGATCGACTGGAAGAGCCGCTCGGTCTCGCTCGTCGGGCGCGACGTCCACACGCCGACCCTGTTGGCCGGCAGCCAGGGCAACGACCAAGTCCTGCCCAACGGCGACTCATTCGTCGGCTGGGGCGCAGAGCCGTACTTCAGCGAATTCAGCCCATCGGGCCAGCTGCTCTACGACGGTCATCTGCAGGCGCCCGCACAGTCCTACAGGGCCTACAGGTTCCCGTGGACCGCCACGCCCGCCGAACCGCCGTCGATCGCTGCGAAGGCCATGGGGCCGGGCGCCGAGACGGTGTACGCGAGCTGGAACGGCGCGACCGAGGTGGCGCAGTGGCGCGTGCTGGCGGGGTCGAGCCCGTCGAGCATGACGCCCCTCGCCACCGCCGCCAAGAGCGGCTTCGAGACGGCGATACCGGTCAGCAGCTCGGCGGGCTGGTTCGCTGTCCAGGCGATCGGCGCCTCTGGTGAAGTGCTCGCCGGCTCGCAGACGATCAGAGGATGACCGCGCCGCTTCCCAACTCGTAGGGCGCCCTGGAAGACCGCTTCGGCGACAATGCCCGCATGTCGCCCGACGGAGCCCAGACAGAGCGAGGCCGCCTGAAGGTCTTCATCGGTATGGCCGCGGGCGTGGGCAAGACCTATCGCATGCTCCAGGAGGGGCGCGTCGAATCGCAGCAGGGGATCGATGTCGCGATCGGCTATCTGGAGCCGCACGGGCGGGAGGAGACGACCGCGCAGGCGGAGGGGTTGGAGCACATACCCGTGCGCAGGGTCGACTACAGGGGCACCCCGCTGTGGGAGATGGACCTGCCCGCGGTGCTCGCCCGCAAGCCAGAGCTGTGCCTGATCGACGAGCTCGCCCACACCAACGCGCCCGGCACAGAGCACGAGAAGCGCTACGAAGACGTCGGGGACGTGCTCGACGCGGGCATCGATGTGCTCTCCACAGTCAACGTGCAGCACCTGGAGAGCCTCAACGACCAGGTCGCGCAGCTCACGGGCACGCGCGTACGCGAGACGATCCCCGACGAAGTGCTGGCGAGCGCCGACGAGGTCGTGCTCGTCGACCTGACCCCCGAGGCATTGATCGAGCGGTTGCGTGCCGGCAAGATCTATCCCCGCGAGCGCGTCCCCGCCGCGCTCAACAACTTCTTCAAGGTCGAGAACCTCAGCGCTCTGCGCGAGACGGCCTTGCGCCACGTCGCCGAGGGCGTAGAGATCAAGCGGCTGGCGCCGCGTACAGCTACGCTGCCCGTGCGCCGCGAGGAAGAGCTCGAGCCGGGGACCGACGGGACGATCAGGGGCGCGGAGACGCAAGCGATCGCCGAGCGGCTGCTCGCGCTGGTCGCGCTGGCGCCCCAGTCAGAGCGGATCGTGCGTCGCGCCGCACGCTCGGCCGAACGCCTCGGCGCGCGCCTGGACGTGCTCGTCGTGCGCCGTCCCGGCAGGACCCCGAGCGCGGCCGACCGCGAGCTGCTCGAGTCCTTGCGCAGGCTCACCGCGATGCTGGGCGCGCGCCTGTTCGTCGAGGAAGGCGAGGACATCGCGGCTGTGGCGATCCAGACGGCGGGCAGGCTTGGCAGCACGTACGTGCTGATGGGAACGCCCGCCTCGCGCCGCGGCCTGGGCCGTTTGCGCGAGTCGATCCTCACGCGACTGCTCGAAGGACTGCCCGGCGTGGACGTCAGGATCGTGTCCGACCCGACACTGCGCAAACCTGACCAAAGCTCAGACTCAACCGACGCAGCGCAACCCCCGGTTCCGTAGTCTGTTGCAGATGGTGCGCCTTGAAAGCTGGATCAGGCTGGCCGGTGTGAGTCCGGTCCGGGTAGACGCCGGAGTGCCCGGTAGCAGGCCCCGGTTCGTCGTCGAGAGGTGGCGGGCTGAGCGGGGCGTCGAGAGCCTCTTTGGAGGGAGCAAGCGTGTGGGCTGGGATTGCAGCCTCGTCATAGGAACAATTGGGGAGCCGAGCCGCTCATTTCACGGCGAAGGCCATGTCCGCCAGTCCTTGATCCGGATCGGGTGCGGCGGGTCCCTGCGGGGTAGGGAGACTTGCACGCGCGCAAGGTCTGATCACGGAACAAGGGAGACCCGTCTGGCCAGCCTCGTCAGCAAAGACCGCTCGTATAAGCCGATGGCGAAGTCGAGCGGAGGTCAGCGGGAGTCCGAGGGGGTCGTAGTAGTTGAGATCGGCGTGCAGAACAACGCGCCGGGAGCGAAGGACCCCTGCTTTGATCGTGTGAGCGTTGAGGGTAA
>DAHUYZ010000092.1 GCA_027306855.1 Solirubrobacterales bacterium
GCGATCCAAGGAGAATGCGAAGGGGAAACTGATGCTGGCGCTCGAGTCCCCGATGGGACGCATGGCCGATCTCGGACAGTCGTTGATCAGCGGGATGCCGATACTCTCTCCCGACGAGGTGGTCAAACAGATCGATGCGGTGAGCGTGGAGGATCTGCGGGAGCTCGCGGGCGAGCTGTACCGACCGGCGTCGCTGTCTGTCTCAGGGATCGGGCCCGACGCACAGGCGTTCATGGCGGCTCTGGAGCCACTCGGCCCGACAAGCGTTCCGACCGCCATGGGGTCTGCCCACGACAAGCACTCCGTCGACGAGGAGGTCACGCGGTGATTGGAGTCTCGGTGTCCGCTGAGGACAGGATTGGTCAGGTGGTGATCCAGTGATTCGAGTTGCGGTGTCGGGCGCGGCGGGGCGCATGGGCGCGACGGTCTGCGAGGCGGTCGAAGGGGCCGATGACATGCTGCTCGTAGGGCGCGCCGACCCCGCGCTGGACACGACGCTTGCGCAGGTCATCTCTGAGGAGCGGCCTGAAGTCGTCGTGGACTTCACCCAGCCCGACACGGCCCTCGCGAATGCGATGGCGTGCATCGAGGCGGGTGTCCATGTCGTGATCGGGACGACCGGCTTTGACCCAGAGCCGCTGATGGCGGCTTCTGGCGCCAACGTCGTGATCGCGCCCAACTTCGCAATCGGAGCCGTCCTGATGATGCGCTTCGCCGCCGAGGCCGCACGTCACATGGCGGGGGCGGAGATCGTCGAGCTGCACCATCCGACCAAGCTCGATGCTCCGAGCGGCACGGCCGCGCGCACGGCCAGGCTGATGGCCGAAGCCTGCGACGGAGCGGAGCCGCCGATCCACTCCGTGCGCCTGCCCGGCCTCGTCGCAAACCAGGACGTGATCCTCGGTGACGTCGGCCCGACGCTGACGATCCGCCACGAGACGACCGGGCGCGCGTCCTTCATGCCGGGCGTGCTGCTTGCGATTCGCGAGATCCGTGCGTTGCAGCGTTCCCCCGTGATAGGCCTCGAGCATCTGCTGTTCAAGGGCGCCTGAGGCCCGTATGAGCGGAATGAGATACTGCAAGCGATGAGCACTTCAAAAGCCCACCTCGGCACGATCCTCACCGCGATCGTCACCCCCTTCGATGAGCGTGGCGGGGTGGACGAGGAGTCGTTCGTCAACTTGATGAGGCACTTGGCGACGCACGGGTCCGACGGCTTCGTCGTGTGCGGCACAACAGGCGAGGCCGCGACGCTCACCGACGATGAGCATCTAAGCCTGATCGGCCTTGCTGTGCGCGAGCGCCCTACGCTGGCTGGCGGGACGCCGGCGACGATCGTGGGGGGAACGGGCTCCAACGACACCGCCCACGCCGTGCACCTCACTGCGCGCGCCACCGAGTTGGGTGTCGACGCGACGCTCAGCGTCAACCCGTACTACAACAAACCTAGCGACCGCGGGATTGTGCGCCACTACGAAGAGGTCGCGCGCGCCACCGACCGCCCGATCCTGCTCTACAACATCCCGGGGCGCACCGCGTCGAACATGTCGCCGGAGCTGCTCGCGCGCCTCGCCCAAGTCGAGCACATCGACGGGGTCAAGCAATCAAACGACGAGGAGCTGCAGCCGATCGACGGCCTAACCCTCTACACCGGCAACGATCCCAGCTTCGCGCGCACCCTCGACATGGGCGGCGCCGGAGGCATCAGCGTCGCAAGCCACATCGTCGGCGATGAGATGCGACGCATGGTGGACGAGCCTGACCGCCGCCACGAGATCGACGCGAGCCTGAAAGACGTGTACGAGACGCTTTTCATGACGGCGAGCCCAACCTGTACGAAGGCCGCGCTGAACCTGCTCGGACATGGAGTCGGCGGTCTGCGCCTGCCTTTGATCGAGGCCGACGATCAAGAGCTCGAAGCGGTGCGCAAGATGCTCGCCCGCCATGGACTGCTCGGCGATGAGGGTCGAGCTGACGCGAGCCGGGCGAGCGCCGCGACGAATACAGACCAAACGGCCGCCGCGCCGGCAAGCCACGCGTGAGCCGGCTGCGGATTCTTCCCCTCGGCGGACTGGGGGAGATAGGCAAGAACATGACCGTCGTCGAGCACGACGGCCGGATCATCGTTGTGGATGTCGGGCTTCGCTTCCCCACCCCCGAGATGGTCGGCATCGATCTCGTGCTGCCCGACTTCTCCTACCTGCGCGAGCGGGCGCGCGACATCGAGGCGATCGTGGTTACGCACGGGCACGAGGATCATCTCGGAGCGCTGCCCTGGGTGATGCGCGATTTGGCCCAAGACCAGACACCGCCGGTCTACGGCGGGGCGCTTACGATCGCGATGGCGCGGTCGAAGCTCGAAGAGCACAAACTGCGCGACATTACGCTCGAAGAGATCGCCCCCGGCGAGATGGTCGACCTCGGTCCGTTCTCGCTCGAGCTGGTCCACATGACCCATTCGATCCCGGACTCGAGCGCCGTAGCGTTGGGAACAGAGCTCGGCACCATTCTGATCACCGGCGACTATAAGTTTGACCAGACTCCGGTCGACGGCCCACCGGCCGACATGTCGCGGCTCGCCGAGCTGGGACGGGAAGGCGTCCTGTTGCTGTGCGGAGACTCGACGAACGTCGATCGCGACGGCTTCTCGCCGTCTGAGTCGCTTGTGGGGCCCCACCTGGAAGAAACGTTCGCGCGCTGCGAGGGGCGGATCGTCGTGACGAGCTTCGCCTCGAACATACATCGCGTGCAGCAGGTCATCGACGCGGCGGCCGCGCTCGATCGCAAGGTCTCGCTCGTCGGGCGCTCGATGCGCAAGAACGTAAGCATCGGCCGAACGCTCGGACACGTAAGCGTTCCCGACGGCCTGCTCGTCGGCGCGCGCGAGATCGAGGACTTCCCGGATGAGCGGCTCGTCATCATTTCGACGGGCTCCCAGGGCGAGCCGTTGTCGGCGCTGCGGCGGATGGCCTACCGCGACCATCCGCAGGTCAAGCTCCACGACGGCGACACGATCGTGTTCTCCGCCACGCCTGTCCCAGGCAACGAGCGCGCGGTCAATGAGACGATCGACCGGCTCTCCAACATCGGCTGCGACGTCGTGACGGCGCGCGACGCCCCCGTGCACGCATCGGGGCACGGGCACGCCGAGGAGGTCAAGCTTATGCTGAACCTCGTCAAGCCCCGCTACGTCATGCCATTCCATGGGGACTTCAAGCGCTTGCGCCTGCACGCCCAGCTCGCGGAGTCGGTCGGGGTCGCGCCGCAGGACATCTTTCAGGCGGACAACGGCGTCCCGCTCGACATCGACGAGCGCGGGGCGCGCTTCAAAGAGCGCGAGCAGGCAGGCATGGTGTTCGTCGACGGTGTTGA
>DAHUYZ010000093.1:0-257 GCA_027306855.1 Solirubrobacterales bacterium
CCTATATCCCCCACGTCGGCGGCGTCTGGGAAGGGGGCGAGGTCTCCTTCGGTCAGCGCCTGAAGCTCAGACTGCCGGCCAAGCGCGTGCCCGAGGCCGTCGAGCGCTGGATCCGCCACTACGAGGCGACCCGCAACGACGGCGAGGAGTGGGGCGCGTTCGTGCAGCGCGTCGGCACCACAGAGCTCGAGGAGCTCGTCAAGGACCTCTCGCTCCCCGTCGACTTCAGCCTAGAGTCGATGTACATGTTCATCGAC
>DAHUYZ010000093.1:267-3338 GCA_027306855.1 Solirubrobacterales bacterium
GAGTGCGCGGTATAGACACCCAACCCTCCTCCCCACAAGGTCTCGCAACCGAGAGCGATCCAGGACGCTCGCTGAGCAACACCCTGCGCGATGCCGTCGAACGCCACGGCGATCGCCTCGTGCTGCTGTGCTCGTTCCAGAAGGAGGAGTCCGTCGTGATCGACGAGCTGCTGCGGATCGGGGACGGTCACACCCCGGTGCGCATCGCAACGATCGACACCGGTGTTCTGTTCGAAGAGACGATGACCACCTGGCGAGCATTCGAGGAGCGCTTCGGGACCTCGGTCGAGGTCCACGACGCGAGCAACCCATCCAACCCCTGGACGGGACCTGAGCACTGCTGCTCCGCTTCCAAGGTCGCTGCCCTGGAGCGGGCGCTGGAGGGCGCCGAGGCATGGATTACGGGCATCCGGCGCGAGCAGTCCCCCACGCGCGCACAAGCCGAGCTGATCGAACACGACGAGAAGCGCGGGATCGCCAAGTACAACCCGCTGGCTCTATGGACCGAGAAGGATCTTTGGCGGCGGATCCACGAGCGCGATCTGCCCTATCACCCCCTGCACGACGCCGGCTACTCCTCGATCGGCTGTGCCCCGTGCACCCAACCGGGCGAAGGCCGCGAAGGCAGATGGTCAGGCACGACGAAGACTGAGTGCGGGTTGCACGTCTGATGCTCGGGATCAACCCTGAGATCGTGCTGTTCGGCTTTGGCGTCGGCATCCTGATCGGCCTGACGGGGATCGGCGGGGGGGCGCTGATGACGCCGCTGTTGATCGTGGCGCTCGGCGTCCACCCACTCGTCGCCGTCGGCTCCGACCTGACATACGGAGCGATCACGAAGACGCTCGGCGGCTACAAGCACCTGCGCAAGGGCACGGTCGATCTCGGCGTGTCGAAGTGGCTCGCCTACGGGGGCGTGCCCGGCTCGCTGATCGGCGTGCTGCTCGTGGACCGCCTGCACAGCGTCTATGGCAAGAGCTTCGACCACGCGCTCGTCGGGTGCGTGGCGGGAGCGCTCGTGATCGTCGCGAGCGTGGTGCTCGTGCGCACGCTGCTCATCACGAGGTTCGCGATACGCGAGCAGCACAGCTTCCACTTCAACAAGCGGGCCGCGGCGGCGGCGATCGCGCTGGGCTTCGTGATGGGCGTCATCCTCGGCATGACCTCGGTCGGCTCGGGGGCGCTGATCGGGGTGGCGATGATCGTGATCTTCAGGCTCACGCCTCAACGCGTGGCCGGGTCGAGCGTCTTCCTGGCCGCCGCGCTTCTGTGGGTGGCCGGACTGGCGCAGATGGCGAGCGGGAACGTGGACTACGGACTGGTGGGCAACATCCTGATCGGCTCGATCCCGGGCGTGTGGATCGGGGCGCACTTCGTCGACCGCGTGCCCGACCAGGCCCTGCGGGTGACGCTCGGCGCGGTGCTTATGGGCTCGGCGCTCGCGATGGTCAACAGCGCGGGTGGCAGCGTGCCCGTAGGTGTGATCTTCGGCGCTCCGATAGCCGTCGGCGTCATCGGCCTGCTGCTGGAGCTGCGACCGCAGACACGCGCGCGCAGACGCGCGATGGCGGCGGCGCGCGCTGTTCCGGCCGGCAAGCAGGGCCTGACGGCCACGGAGAGCTCGTGAGCGTCGCCGAGCGTCCACGCCTCAGCCACCTGCGGGCACTGGAGTCCGAGGCGATCCATCTGATGCGCGAGGTGGCCGCCGAATTCGAGCGTCCCGTGCTGCTGTTCAGCGGCGGCAAGGACTCGATCGTGCTGCTGAGGCTCGCCGAGAAGGCGTTCAGGCCCGCCCCGTTCCCGTTCCCGCTGATGCACGTAGACACGGGCCACAACTTCCCCGAGGCGATCGAGTTCCGCGACCGGCGAGTAGCCGAGCTGAAAGAGCGTCTGGTCGTGGCGAGCGTGCAGGAGTCGATCGACAAGGGCAGGGTCGTCGAGGAGACGGGCCCACGCGCGTCGCGCAACCGCCTGCAGACCGTGACGCTGCTCGACGCGATCTCAGAGCACGGCTTCGACGCCGCCTTCGGGGGCGCGCGCCGCGACGAGGAGCGCGCGCGCGCCAAGGAGCGAATGCTCTCGTTCAGAGACGACTTCGGCCAGTGGGACCCCAAGAGCCAAAGACCCGAGCTGTGGAACCTGTACAACGGGCGCATCCGCAAGGGCGAGCACGCCAGGGTCTTCCCGCTGTCCAACTGGACCGAGCTCGACGTTTGGGAGTACATCGACTCCGAGCGCCTGGAGGTCCCGGCGATCTACTTCGCCCACGAGCGCGAGGTGTTCGAGCGCGACGGGATGCTCTACGCCTGGCGGCAGGGCGCGGAGCTGCTCGACGGGGAGACGGTCTTCGTCGAGACGGTCCGCTACAGGACCGTCGGCGACATGAGCTGCACCGGCGGCGTGCGCTCGACAGCGGCAACGCTCCAGGAAGTCGTCACCGAGATCGCCGCCACGCGCATCACCGAGCGGGGCGAGACCCGCGCGGACGACCGTGTGAGCGAGGCCGCAATGGAGGACCGCAAGAAGGCTGGGTACTTCTAATGAGGGCTATCGAGGGGGATTTCGCGCTCCGCGCGCGCGGCGCCCGCGTCCCCGAGGAGACCATCACGCAGATACGGGGCCGGCTATGACGCTGGACCTGCTCCGCTTCACGACGGCCGGCTCCGTGGACGACGGCAAGAGCACTCTGATCGGGCGGCTTTTGTACGACACCAAGCAGGTGTTCGAGGATCAGCTCGACCACGTCGCGCAGGCGAGCGTGCGGCGCGGGGGCGATGGCGCCCTGGACCTCGCGCTGCTCACCGACGGCCTGAGGGCCGAGCGCGAGCAGGGAATCACGATCGACGTCGCCTACCGCTACTTCGCGACGACCAAGCGACGGTTCATCATCGCCGACTGCCCCGGCCACCAGCAGTACACGCGCAACATGGTCACGGGCGCCTCGACGGCAGACCTGGCGGTGATCCTGCTCGATGCGCGCAAGGGGGTGCTGCCGCAGTCGCGGCGGCACGCGGCGATCGCGGCGTGGCTCGGCATCCGGCACTTCGTGATCGCGGTGAACAAGTTGGACC
>DAHUYZ010000094.1 GCA_027306855.1 Solirubrobacterales bacterium
TCAACGGTTGGTTCGCGCTCAACGGGTCGGAGATCGACGACAACACGTGCAAGCCGCTCGCCAAAGGCCTCGACAGCACAACGGTCGGGAAAGACACGTATTTCCTACAACGCGAGTTCAACAACGGCGGTCTGTTGGTGATCGAGCCCTACGCGCAGCCGTGCCAGATTCACGTTGTCCTCGAACCGAAGTTCGTTGTCCCGAGCCCGATCGACCAGGGCAAGGTGGTCGCGTTCGACGGATCCGTAACTCCCTCAACGCTGGTCGTTCCCGCGGCCGGCTACTCGTGGGAATTCGGCGATGGGACGAAGGGCACTGGGCCGAGCGTCGAGCACGTCTTCGCAAAAGGTGGGTCCTACTCCGTAACGCTGACCGTCACGGATCGAGGCGGCTACGTCAGAAGCACAACCCAGACGATCAACGTTCTCGGACCCAACGGAGAAGTCATCGCGCCTCCGTCTCCGCCTGCGCCTACGCCTACTCCGGCATCGAGCGGCTCCACTGCCATCACCGCGCCACCCGCCCCGGCCAGTCTCGCCGCCGTAGCGGGACCAGGTGTCGCAAGCCAGGGATTCACGCTGACCGCCCTGCTCATCCCCGAGAGCCGCAAGGGGCTGCTGCGCTCCGGCGTGGCGCTGAAGGCCAGCGCCAATCAGCCGGCCGACGGGGTGGCGTCGATCTTCATCTCGGCGGTCGAGGCCAGGAAGGCCCACATCCGCTTCAGGCGGGGGGAGTCGCTTGTGATGGTCGGTCGCGGGACGATCAAGGGCGTGAGCGCCAGCAGCGGCGCGTTCCACCTGCGGCTCTCCAAGAGCGTGATGGCGAAGCTCGGCCGCCTGCATCGCGTGCAGTTGACCGTCGAGCTGCTCGCGGTCGACAAAGGCGGCGAGAAGCGCATGGTCAAGCTCGCCGGGCGCTACTGAGCGATCGCGGCAGATAGGCTGCACCGCACATGACGGTGCGCATGATCACGGCGGGCGAGTCGCACGGCCCGGGCCTCACCTGCGTTCTCGAGGGCCTGCCCGCGGGGCTCGAGCTGAGCGCCGAGTCGATCAACGCCGACATGGCGCGCCGCCAGCTCGGCCACGGTCGCGGCGGGCGCATGAAGATCGAGAAGGACGCGGCCGAGGTCACGGCCGGAGTGCGCCACGGTCGCACGCTCGGAGGGCCGATCGCGCTGGCGGTCGCAAACCGCGACTACGCCAACTGGCAGGAGCGCATGTCGCCCTGGCCGGTCACGGAGGACGTCGCGGAGGTCCATCTCCCGCGCCCCGGCCACGCCGACCTGGTCGGCACGCAGAAGTACAAGCAGACCGACGTGCGCAACATCCTCGAGCGAGCCTCCGCGCGCGAGACAGCGGCGCGCGTCGCGGGTGGGGCGCTGTGCAAGGCGTTCCTCGCCAAGCTCGGCGTGCAGGTCCGCTCGCACGTCGTTCAGATCGCGTCCGTCTGTGCGCCCGAGCGTGAGAGGGCGCTCGAGCTGTCCGACTTCGACGAGGTCGACGCCTCGCCTGTCCGCTGCCTCGACGCGCAGGCAACGCGGGAGATGGTCTGTGAGATCGACAGGCTGCGCAAGGCGAACGAGTCGCTCGGCGGGGTCTTCGAGGTGCAGGCGTTCGGGCTCGTGCCCGGCCTCGGCTCGCACGTCTCCTGGGAGGAGCGCCTCGACGGTCGTCTCGCGATGGCGATCCTCTCGATCCAGGCGATGAAGGGCGTGGCGATCGGGGACGGCTTCGCCGTCGCCGGCGTGCCCGGCTCCCGTGCCCACGACGAGATCTTCTACTCGCCAGAGCGCGGCTACTACCGCGAGACGAACCGCTCAGGGGGCCTGGAGGGCGGGATGACGACCGGCCAGCCCCTGATCGTGCGCGGCGCGATGAAGCCGCTGCCCACCCTCACCAAGCCGCTGCGCTCGGTCGACATCTCGACGCACCAGCCGGCGCAGGCGCTGCGCGAGCGCACCGACTCGTGCACCGTGCCCGCCGCCGGCGTCGTCGGGGAGGCGATGGTCGCGCTCGTGCTCGCCGACGCCTACAGGCACAAGTTCGCGGGTGACCACATCGACGATGCGCGCGCGGCCGTGGACGCGTATCGCGAGCGGATCGGATGGCGTTCGTCTTCATAGGCTTCATGGGGGCCGGCAAGAGCACCGCGGCGGTCGAGCTCGCCGGGGCGCTCGGGGGCGTCGCGCTCGACAGCGACGCGCTGCTCGAGGCCGAGATGGGGCACTCGATCGCGCAGGAGTTCGCAAGCGCCGGGGAGGCCTCCTTCAGGGCTCGCGAGGAGCAGTTGGTCTGCCGCCGGCTCGAGCAGGCGTCCGGCGAGGAGGCGATCGCGCTCGGCGGCGGCAGCGTCCTGTCAGAGCACGTGCGCGCCGCGCTCGCTCCGCACGTCACCGTGCTGCTCGACATCGACGCGGCGGGCGCGTGGGCGCGCGTGAGCGGCGAGGGCTCCGTCAGGCCGCTGGCGCTCGACGTCGAAGCCTTCAGCGCCCTTCACAAAGAGCGGCTGCCGCTTTACGAGCGGCTGGCGGACGCGATCCTGCCGGCGCAGGTCCGGGGAGTGGCGAAGCGCGCGGCAAGAGCTCTCGGAGCGCTGCGCGAGCTGCGCGAACTGCCCGACGCGCCGACCGGCACGCGCCTGTTGTGGGCGCACGCCGCATCCGGCGACTACCCCGTGTTCGTCGGGCGTGGGCTGCTACGCCGCGAGGTGTGCGCCACGCCGCTGCTGTGGCCGCTCGATCGGGAGAGATCGAGGCCGCTGCTGGTCAGCGACGAAACGGTCGCCCCGCTGTACGGGGATCGCCTGGAAAGCGTACGGGCGCCGATCGCGATCCCACCAGGCGAGACCCACAAGACTCTTGCGAGCGCCGAGCGCGTGTGGAGCGCGCTCGTCGAGGCAGGCATGACGCGCGCGGATCACGTCGTCGCGCTCGGTGGTGGGGTGGTCGGCGACCTGGCGGGCTTCTGCGCCGCCACCTACCAGCGAGGCGTGCCGATCGTGCACGTTCCCACCACGCTCGTCGCGCAGGTCGACTCCGCCTACGGGGGCAAGACCGGCGTCGACATGCCCCAGGCCAAGAACTACATCGGCGCCTACCACCAGCCCGCGGGCGTGCTTGCCGACCCCGACACGCTCGCCACGCTGCCGGCGTCCGAGCTGGCGGCCGGCTGGGCGGAGGTCGTCACGACCGCTCTGATC
>DAHUYZ010000095.1 GCA_027306855.1 Solirubrobacterales bacterium
GTCGCGCCGGCGGGCTACTCCGACAGCGCGCCCCATGTGCTCAGCCGTGTCGGCGTGGGCTTCTCCTCCTCGCAAGAGGGTCGAGCCGCGATCTCGACCGCCTACGCGCTCGCCGAGCGTACGGGCGCCACACTGAGTGTGATCGCGGGCGCGGGCCTGGAGCCGGCGCTCGCCTCCTACGCCTTCTCTTCGCCGGCGCTCGACGAAGTGGAGCGCGAGATCTACGACGACACGGTACGCGAGCTCGCGCAGGTATGCGAGGAGCTGGGCGCCGGGGACGGCACGGCGGTGCAGCGCGAGACGATCAGGGGCGATCCGGGGAGCGTGCTCATCAAGCGCAGCCCTGAGCTCGATCTGCTCGTGCTCGGGTCGCGTGCCTACGGCCCGTTGCGCCACGTGCTTCTCGGCAGCGTCTCAGCGCGCGCTATGCGCGAAGCGCGCTGCCCTGTGCTGGTCGTGCCCCGCGGCGTGGCGGGTGGCGATGGACAGCCTCACGAGCGATCCGCAGGCGCCGCCCAGCGGGCCTGATACACCCGTTTGGGGGCTGAGCGAGAGCGACGCGGCCGCGCGTCTCGCCGCCGCCGGGCCGCCGCGCGGGCAGGCCTCGAGCCGTTCCTATCGCAGCATCGCGCGAGCGAACACCTTGACGGTGTTCAACCGGAGCCTGGCCGTGTTCGGCGCGGTCACGCTCGCGTTCGGTGACGCCCGCGACGCGTTGTTTCTCGGCGTGATCGTCGCGAACACGACGATCGGCATCGTCCAGGAGGTCCGGGCCAAGCACGCTCTCGACCGCCTTGCGCTGCTCGTCGCCCCGCACGCGCTCGTCGTACGAGATGGCGCCGCGCGCAGGCTGCCCGTCGAGGAGGTCCTCGTCGGGGATCTCGTGCGTGTGGGCCCGGGCGATCAGATCGTCGCCGACGGCGAGCTCGTGCAGGCGCGCGAGCTGCGCCTCGATGAGTCCGTGCTGACCGGCGAGTCCAGCGCGGTCGCGCGCGCGGTGGGTGACAGCGTGCGCTCAGCCGCATTCGCGGTCGAAGGCGCCGGCGCGTTCGTCGTGAGCGCTGTGGGCGATCAGAGCTTTGCGTCGAGGATCGTCGGCGAGGCGCGCTCGTTCAGGCACCCCCGCTCGCCGTTGGAATACGCGATCAACCGCCTGCTCTACGGTCTCCTCGCGCTGATGGTCGTGCTCGGCGCAGTGCTCGGATACTCGCTCTACCACCGTCACGTCGCTGTTCATGAAGCCGTCTCGACGTCGGTTGCGGGCGTCGTGAGCCTCGTGCCGGAGGGCCTGATCGTTCTCGTCAGCCTCACCTACGCCGTCGCATGCGTGCGGATGGCGCGTTGCGGCGTGCTCGCTCAGCAACTGAACGCGATCGAGTCGCTCGCCTCGGTCGACGTCATCTGCGTCGACAAGACGGGCACGCTCACCGAACCGGCTCTGCGCGTCGCGGCGCTCGAGCCCGCGCCCGGCGTTGAGGAGCAGCGGTTGGGACCGCTTCTCGGCCGCTTCGCGGCAAGCGCGTCGACGAGCAACGCGACCCTGCAGGCGCTGGGCGACGCCTTTCCGGCTGAGCCCGAGCAGCCCGAGGAGGAGACGCCTTTCAGCTCCAGGCGGCGCTTCAGCGCGATGCGCCTCGACGGCCTCTCCTATGTGCTCGGCGCCCCCGAGCTGCTCGTCGCGGCGGACGAGCGCCTGGCCGAGCGCGCCCGAACGCTCGCCTCGGAAGGCCGCCGCGTGCTCGCGCTGTCAAGCAGCGACGCCCCGCCTTCCTCAGCGGATGGACCGCCCCTCGAGCGACGCACGCTTGGGCTCGTCGTGCTTGCCGAGCGGCTGCGGCCTAATGTGTCTGAGACGATCGCCTTCCTCACCGAGCAGGGCGTCGAGGTCAAGGTGCTCTCGGGCGACTCCCCCGATACGGCGGCGGCGATCGCACGAGACGCCGGCATCGAGGTAGCCGAGGTGCGTGACGGCTCTGAGATCCCCGACGATCCGTTGCAGTTACGCGCCTTCGCACAAGGAACTAGCGTCGTCGGGCGCATATCCCCGGAGGGCAAGCGCTCGATCGTCGCGGCGCTCGCGGAGCAGGGCCGCTACGTGGCGATGCTGGGCGACGGAGTCAACGACGTCCCCGCGCTGAAGAGTGCTCGCTTGGCGATCGCGCAGGGCTCGGGCGCCCAGATCGCCCGCTCGGTCGCCGACCTCGTGCTCGTCGACGGCGACTTCGACGTTATCCCGCGACTCGTGCAAGAGGGCCGCAAGGCGCTTCGCAACCTGCAGCGCGTCACAAAGCTGTACGTCACCAAGTCGGCCTTCGCGGCCTTCCTGATCCTCACGATCGGCACGAGCTCGGAGGCCTATCCGCTCTTGCCTCGCCACCTCAGCCTCGCCGCGGCCGTGACGATCGGCATCCCAACGTTCGTGCTCGCGCTGGCGCCCTCCAGTGGGCAGTGGCGGCCTGCCGGCTTCGTGCGGCGCGTCGCGCGCTTCGCGGTGCCCGCGGGGGTGATCGTCGGGACTGGGACCGTCACCGGCTATCTGTTTGCGCTTCACAATCTCGACTACACCGTCGTCCAGGCGCGCACGATCGCCACCACCGTGCTGATCGTCGTCGGCCTCTATCTCGTGCTTGCGCTCGAGTCCAGCGGCTCGCTGCGCCGCTCGGGGATCGTGGGAGCTATGTGCCTCTTGCTCGCCGGCGCCTACGTAGCGGTGCTGATCGTGCCGAGCCTGCGCTCGTTCTTCCAGCTCGCGCCCCCTGGCGGTGGGATGCTCGCGACGGCGATCCTAGCCGCGGCGGTTTCGATCGGCGCGCTGGTGCTTGCAGGCTTCGGTCTCAGCGAGGCGACCCGCTCGCCGGAGGTGACCGGATGAGCACGCCCCCCGACTCGAGCGTCGCGGGCGACGCGAGATCTGAGCGCTCCGGCGCTGCGCATGGCTCGAAGCCCGCCGGCAAGCGCACGATGTCGTTGCTGCGCGCGCTGCGCACCTATGTCGCGCCCGCCGCTGCGAGCGCAGGCATCGTCTCTGGTGGACTGCTGTACGCGATCGTGGGATCGGACGCCGCCGACGTCGCCTGGGCGGCGACCGTGGCCGTGATGCTCGTTCCGCTCAGCTGGACGGTGCTGCG
>DAHUYZ010000096.1 GCA_027306855.1 Solirubrobacterales bacterium
CCAGGGACGCGCCTTGACGAGCTCCGCTCGCGCCCAGGAGATGGTGATCGCTGCCCGCGAACGCCAACACGCCCGACTGCAACGGCACGGCATCGCCGTGAACGCGCACATGGGCGTAGCGCTGTTGCGCGAGTACGCCCGCATGGACGAGCGCGGCGAAGGGATGCTCTCCCTCGCCCGCGAGTGCGGCGCCCTCAGCGTTCGCGGAGCGCACCGAGCGTCGCGCGTCGCGCGCTCGATCGGCCCGTAGCGCTCCAGCGGGCCTTGCCGGTCTGGTAGAGCTGCCCGGAGTTGACCTCCTACGAGGCCCGGCTCGAATACCTGCATTAACGGCATTGACTCGGGGGGACGGTCCGGAGATGCTGTGCGTGCGAGTCCGAAGAGCGGCTCGCGATGCCAAGGGGCCGGGCGCCACGAGAGGGCACGGCAGAGGAGCAACGGGAGAGGGAACAGGGGTCTGAGTGTCAAGCGGGAGCGAGGCGACAGTCGGTGGGAGCGCGGCGACGCGCATGGCGAGCACCGCGTCTTGCCAGGGCCGGCCTCTGCTCGAGCGCCATCGCTCCGAACCCTCTCCGGCGGTGGCGTTCGAGCAGGCGCCGGTGCGCCGCTCACGAGCGATGAGCCACCACCCACACATCCTCGCCCCCCCGGCCGGCGCCCGGCACAAGCTTGGTAGTAACCAAGGAAGTAAACAAGTAAAGGCTCCCTCTGTCTCATCTGAGCCTGTGTCCTTTATCTCAATAGCTGAGCGTTTCGTTGCTAGAAACGCGATTGGGAGTTCAATCAATGCGTAGTCGACTTTTGGGAATCGCGAAGGATGCAGTTCAGAGAGATTGCGAGCACGAACGCGATGGGTGGGGAGTTGGTTGATGGTGGTCCCTGCTGATCGCGGTGCTGTAGAAGCGATGGGGGTTGTTTGGCCCTCCAGCGTCGGCCTGCGGGGGCAGGCGCTAAACCGCCCACTGCTGCGTTGGCTGAAGACCGTTGTGGTGAGCGTTGTGGGAAAAGTCGCGACTGGATCGCGGCAGGTGTGGGTCGGGGAGATGAGCGATGGACGCGAGTCCTCTGCCGTTGACGTGTCGAAAAACTGTCAGATGATGTCGAAACCAGGGCTGTCTCTCTGTCCTGGGAGGAGCCTGGGGGCCACCCGTTTACTGCCCAGGCGGCATCCGGCATACAGGCAGCATGAACCCGATCGAGGCGCTTCTATGGAACGTGCGAAGGCGCACCCGGACACCGCTGCCGGAAGACTGGTGGCGAGAGGGAGCGCTCCGAGCGGCAGAATCCGTGAGGAGCAGAGTACCGTCGCCGGGGGTGCTGGCGGACCTGCTCGTAGTAGCTGTGAAGCTCGCGCGTATCGCAGCGTGGGTGGAGCGAAGGGGCGGGGTTGTCCTGGTTTGCGAGCGCGCTCAACCGCAAGGGAGGAAGCGCGTGCGTGAGTCGAGCTTGAACAGCAAGTCGTTTCGTATCCCCAAGCGCCTGTTGTGGGATGCGTGGTTGAAGGTGAAGGAGAATGGTGGGTCGGCCGGGGCTGACGGCGTGAGCATCGAGCAGTTCGAGCAGGAGGTCACCGACCGCCTGTACGTCCTGTGGAACCGCATGTGCTCGGGATCGTATTTCCCTGGTCCGGTCCGGACGGTGGATATACCCAAGAAGCAGGGGGTCAGGCGGCTCGGCATCCCGAGTGTCGCAGACAGGGTCGCGCAGACGGCGGCGTCTATGGCGTTGGAGGCAGGCGTGGAGCAGGTGTTCCACGATGACTCCTACGGTTACCGTCCCGGACGCTCGCCACTGGAAGCGGTCGCGGTGTGCCGTGAGCGGTGTTTCAAGAAGGATTGGGTGCTCGATCTCGACATCCGCTCCTTCTTTGATTCCGTGCCGTGGGACTTGACGCTGAGGGCTTTGGCGCGCCACACCGACCAGAAGTGGGTCGTGCTGTACGTGGAGCGCTGGTTGAAAGCCCCGATGTTGATGGCCGATGGCAGCCTGGTCCCGAGGGTGAAGGGGACTCCGCAGGGGTCTCCGATATCGCCCGTCCTCGCCAACTTGTTCCTGCACCACGGGTTCGATACGTGGATGGCGCGGGAGTTCCCGGCCGTCCAGTTCGAGCGTTTTGCAGACGACGCGGTGATCCATTGCGCGACCGAGCGCCAAGCCCGGCAGGTACGGGAGGCGCTCGCGTCTCGGCTGGTCGAAGTTGGGTTGGAGCTTCACCCCGACAAGACACGGATCGTGTACTGCAAGAACAGTAACCGCACGGGTGTGCACGAGCACGTCTCGTTCGAGTTCTGTGGTTACGCGTTCCGGCCCCGCAAGGCGTACAACAAGACAGAAGGCAGAGCCTTTACCGGCTTTCTGCCCGCTGTCAGCCAGGGACAGTTGAGCGAGATGAGCCGCCGCGCAGCAGCATGGCGGCTTCACCGGCGCACGACTTTCACCCTCGATGATCTCGCAGCGCACATCAATCCTGTCATTGGGGGTTGGCTTGCGTATTACACCGCGTTCTACCCGACTGCGGTCAGACCACTCGGCCACCGCCTCAACTATCACCTGGTGCGGTGGGCGCGCTGGAAGTACAAGCGATTGGAGCGTAGCAACAGAAAGGCACGCGCATGGCTCAAAGGAGTCCATTCAAGACAACCAGCCCTGCTCGCGCACTGGAGGTACTGCGCCCCATGTTGAGAAAAGCCGGACAACACGAGCCGTATGAGTCGAGAGGCTCACGTGCGGATCTGTGGGGGCCGGAGGGTGAGAACCCCTCCGGCTACCCGGCGAGAGAGAGAGACGAAGAAGCGCACGACCACCGCCAAGCCCGCGTCCGGGTCTAACGGCTATTCGACTGCGACTCGCCCTGGACGGATCCGCTCCAAGGCTCGCCGCGAAGCGATCGAGGCGCTGGTCGAGTACACGACGAAAGAGCGGCATTACAGCCCCGAGGAAGAAGCAGCATTCAAGGACGATGCCTGGGGCAAGCGCCTCGTCGATCCGTGAGTCTGCCGGCGGACCGGGCCTACCTGTTCGACACGTCGGTCTGGATCCGCACAGAACACCCCTTGGTCGTCCCTGACTGGAGCGCGGCGCTTGGGAACGATCAGCTGGCTGTGTCGCCGATCGTGGCGTT
>DAHUYZ010000097.1 GCA_027306855.1 Solirubrobacterales bacterium
GAGCCGTCCGCCGGGCGCTCCGCCGAGGAGAACCGGGCCGAAGACGGTGGGCGTTCCGGCTGTCTGGCGCTCGAGCTTGGCCGGCTGGGGCAGGCCGACCCTGCTCGCGACCAGACGGCCGGGAAAGGAGTTGACAACCTGTGCATAGCGGTCACTCATCGTGCTCCTCCAGCGCTCTCGAGCACAGCGACGACGCCCTGGCCGGCCGCCGCGCAGATCGATATGACACCGCGGCCCGAGCCGCGCTCGTGCAGAGCCTTCGCCAGCGACGCGACTATCCGCCCGCCGGTGGCCGCGAAGGGATGACCGGCGGCAAGCGAGCCGCCGTTGACGTTGAGCCGCTCGCGGTCGATCGCGCCGAGTGGGTGCTCGCGCCCGAGACGCTCACGACAGAACTTCGCGTCTTCCCAGGCGCGCAAAGTGCACAGCACCTGTGCCGCGAACGCCTCGTGGATCTCATACAGGTCGAAGTCCTGCAGGCTCAGGCCGAGACGGTCGAGCATGCGCGGCATCGCGTACGCGGGCGCCATCAAGAGACCCTCGCGCTTGTGCACGTGGTCGATAGCCGCGGTCTGCCCGTCCACGAAATAGGCCAATATCGGCAGTCCGCGCTCTCTGGCCCACTCCTCGCTCGCGAGCAGCACAGCCGAGGCGCCGTCGGACAGCGGCGTGGAGTTGCCGGCCGTCATCGTGCCCTCTGGGCCGCCGAACACGGGCTTCAGCTTGGCGAGCTTCTCCATGCTCGAGTCGGGCCGCAGGTTCTGATCGCGTTCGAGGCCCAGGTATGGGCTCACCAGATCGTCCATGAAGCCACGCTCGTATGCGCTGGCCAGGTTGTGGTGGCTGCGGACCGCCAGCTCGTCCTGGTCGGAGCGCTCGAGTCCCCACTCTGAGGCCATGATTGCGCAGTGCTCGCCCATCGACAGGCCGGTGCGGGGCTCCTCGTTGCGGGGGATCGCAGGCACGATCTGTCCGGGGCGGACCTTCAGCAGGTGCTTCAGGCGACCGGCGGTGGACTTCTCGCGGTTGGCGTCGAGCAGGATCTGGCGCAGGCCCTCGTTGAGGGCGAGCGGCGCGTCGGAGGTCGTGTCCGCGCCGCAGGCGATGCCCGCGTCGATCTGCCCGAGCGCGATCTTGTTCGCGACGAGGATCGTCGTCTCGAGGCCCGTGCCGCACGCCTGCTGTACGTCGTAGGCGGGCGTCTCTGGCGCAAGGCGCGTGCCGAGCACCGACTCGCGCGTGAGATCGCGGTCACGCGAGTGCTTGAGCACGGCGCCGCCGGCGACCTCGCCCAACTGCTCGCCCTCGAGCGAGAAACGCTTGACGAGACCGTCGAGCACCGCCGTGAGCATGTCCTGGTTTGAGGCATGCGAATACACCGAGTTCGAGCGTGCAAAGGGGATGCGGTTGCCGCCGACGATGGCGACCCGCCGTGGAGTGTCGATCAACTGTTGCCCCTCTCTCGGCGCTCTCGCCGTGAGGATTCGGATATGCGCTCAGAGCGCACGCTCAGAGCGCAATCTATATGCAAGTAACCGTGAGCGACACCCGATCGTCGAAAGGGACCGCCGAGTGTAGACTGATGGTGATGTCCACCTTCACGGGACACCATCCCGAGCATGTCGTTATGACGACGCCCGAGACGATCATCCAGCACGGCACGGCGATCGAGGAGTTTGGCCGCCCTCATCGCCAGCCTAGCCGGCTGTTCGGGAACAAAATTCGTTGGGCGGCCAAAGTCATTTCTGAGCTGCTCGCTGAACGTCGCACGAGGTAATCGACCTCCGGACCCGTCAGTAGGGTTCGGTATATGTCCGAAGATGCGGCAAAGCTGCTCATAGCCTTCGCCATAAGCGTGGCGCTCTTGGCAGCAGGGCTATATATCCTGTTGGCCGAGCACGCGAGTGCCGACTTGCAGAAGGCCGCAACCGGCTGGATCGGCGTCATCCTCGGATACTGGCTCAAATAGCCGCTTACGAGGCAAGCAGCCCTCGCAGCACGTACTGCAGGATCCCGCCGTGCCGGAAGTAGTCGGCCTCCTTGGGCGTGTCGATGCGGACGGTCGCGTCGAACGCGACGTCGCCGACGGTCACCGAGCACGTCCTCGGCAGCTCGCCTGCGTTCAGCGGCTGCGCGAAGCCCTCGATCGCGACCGGCTGGCGCGCGTCGATGCCAAGCGATGACGCCGACTCACCGTCGGGGAACTGAAGCGGGAGCACGCCCATGCCGATCAGGTTGGAGCGGTGGATGCGCTCGAAGCTCTCGGCGATGACGGCGCGCACGCCGAGCAGCAGAGTGCCCTTGGCGGCCCAGTCGCGCGAGGAGCCCGAGCCGTACTCCTTGCCGCCGATCACGACCAGGGGAACGCCCTCGTCGGCGTAGCGCATGGCGGCGTCGTAGATCGACATCTGCTCCCCGTCGGGCAGGTGAAGCGTCACGCCCCCCTCCGTGCCCGGCGCGAGCAGGTTGCGCAGGCGGATGTTGGCGAACGTGCCGCGCATCATCACCTCGTGGTTGCCGCGGCGCGAGCCGTACGAGTTGAAATCGGCGGCCTCGACGTGGTTGGAGTTGAGGTACTGAGCGGCGGGGCCACCCTGCTTTATCGATCCCGCCGGGGAGATGTGGTCGGTGGTGACGCTGTCACCGAGCACCGCCAGCACCC
>DAHUYZ010000098.1 GCA_027306855.1 Solirubrobacterales bacterium
GAAGCCCGCGAACGGGGCGATGGCCAGCCGAGAGACGTGATGGATCTCATTCCAGCCGATCACTCTCCAGAAGCTGACTTCGGTCGCGCCGTTCCAGCTCGCATAGACGCTGTCTGTGCCGCTGGCCGCGCTCTGCACCACGATGTTCGGCGGCGTCGAGGGCGTGCCTTTCCAGGGCAGCCTGTAGGCGCGGTAGGAGGTGCCCTTGGCCGGGAGCTGCGCCTGGAAGAGCACTGTGCCGTTGCTCGCGAATTCGTCGATGAACGGCTCCTGTCCCCAGCCCACGAAGGCGTTGCCGTTGGACAGAAGCTGGTAGTTGCCCTGGCTGTCCGCCACGAGCGCGGGCGTGTGGACCTGCGCGTGGATCAGCTTCACTTCTTTGCTCTTCCATTCGATCCGCTCGTGGATCACCCGCGACTGCTTGTGCACCTGCGGGGAGGCGCCGTCGTCGAACGCGGTGATCGTGCCGTTGGGCTGCCAGCGGATGTCGTGCTGGTAGGCGGTTTCGGTTCCGGGGCCCATCTTGAAGCTGGGTTTCTTGCCACCGAGTCGCCACATGATCTGACCTGTGTGGTGGTTGAGCTCGTAGCCGGCCCACGTGTTGCGCGCGGAGATCAGGATGTTGCCGTCGCCGGACGGGTCGAGCGAGATCGAATTGACGTGAAAGAAGTCGTAGACGCCGCTGGAGCGGTGTGGCGGGTGCGAGTAGGATTCACTCAGCGCCACGTGGCCGACGCTCTGCCATTCCCACATCACGAGCCCGGTCTTGATGTCGATCTCCTGCACCACGGCATCGAGCAGGCCGGCGTCGCTGGGGCCGTGGACGCCCGACATGTTCGCGTGGACGAGCGAGTAGGCGGTGATGTACGCCTGTCCCTGCGGGGTGAGCTTGATTTCGTGCAGGTCGGCGAAGTAGCCGTTGCCCGCGTTCACCTGGGCGAGCTTCTGGTAATGCTCGTTGTAGATCTGATCGTGGCCGAAGCCCACGCCGATCGGGGGAATGTAGCCCTGCCACCAGACGAGCACCGGCTGCTGTTCGTATTCGGAGACCTTGAAGTCCATCGCGTGTTCATCGGGCGGCACCTGGTGAAACCAGACCAGTTCGCCGTTGCCAGAGACGATCGTCGGCCCCCACTGCGCATGGCCTTCGTTGAAGGCGAAGAAGACGTCGCCCGCGCT
>DAHUYZ010000099.1 GCA_027306855.1 Solirubrobacterales bacterium
CGATGGAGCCAGCCGGGATCGAACCGGCGACCTCCTGCTTGCAAAGCAGGCGCTCTCCCAGCTGAGCTATGGCCCCGCAGAAGTCAGTCTATCGGCCGATGCCGAACGGCACCAGCGGACGGCCCGGCTGCGCCGGGCGGCTCAGGCGGCGCCGGGGAGCCGCTGTCGGACTGGAGTCTCCCACTCGAAGCTGCTGGCGGGATCGCCGATGTCGGGGCGGCTCGCTGCGTCTGCGCTCCAGTCGTAGGCGCGGTGCTCGGTTGCCGGATCGATACGGCTGGCGCTGATGTACGCCTCCATGTCGATCTCGACCGTCTCTTGGCTGAGGCTGGAGCGGTGGGCGGCGTAATGGCCGTCGCCCGGCCAGCCGGCCGCGGCGTCGCCCGAGTTGAGAGCTGCGACGTCGAATGGAGACGTGGCGGGGCGATCCGGGGCTTCGAGATCGCCGCCGAACGCCTCGCGCTCCAGGTCGGCGACCACACGGGGGTCGGCGCCTTTCCTGCGCTTCAGGTCGAGGTGCTGGCGGATCGCATCGTCGAACGAACCCACGGACGTGACCATACACCGCCCACCACACGGAACTTTTGCGCGCCCGACGAAGCTCGGAGCGGCGCGCGTTCTGCGGCCACTTCGCAGGCCGTGCGGCTCGCCACTAGACTTGGGTCTGTACCGCGGGGCTATAGCTCAGTTGGGAGAGCGCCTGGATCGCACCCAGGAGGTCGTCGGTTCAAGTCCGACTAGCTCCACCATAGGAGTCAAGTACAAACCCTGGCCGTCGGAAAGGCGGCCGGGGTTTGCTGCTTTCGGGCCTTTCAGGCCGTCCACGGCGGCGTTCTGGGCACTCTTGGCCTTGGTCTTGCCGAGGGGTGGGTGCCAGGCTGCGAGGGCGTCGTAGACGGGCGTGAGGGTCGCTCCGAGCACTTCGCCGTCTTCGCCGATGAGTATGCGCTTGAAGAATGCTTGGTTGAGTAGGCGGCGCTCAAGCGGGCTGCTGGCTCTGTAGGTGGCGTGCGGCGTCTCGGTGGTGGCGAGGGCTTGTGCGAGGGTGGTGTCGATGTCCTCGGCTTGTAGCTGCGCGGTCTGGAGCAGCTTCTGCGCCTGCTGCTTTTGGTCTTCGAGGCGGTGTTGCTGGTCGGCGAGCACCTCGTCGGAGACCAGGCCCTTGAAGGAGAGTTCG
>DAHUYZ010000009.1:0-256 GCA_027306855.1 Solirubrobacterales bacterium
CCCCCCACCGACACCTCCCTCGCATCATCCCCTCCAGTTTCCGCCGCGCCGGCAGCCCTTCGCGGGACGGCCAGACGGTTAGCGTTGTGTTGTTGAATGTTTAGACAAGTGAGTGGACCGCTAGTTGCGGCATCTCCGAGGCTACGGCAGACGTCTCGCTCCGAATGGCTCGATGTCCAACGGCTTCTCCGCCACGCGATGGTCCACCTGGAAGGTCGTATGGTCGATACCGAACCGGTCGTGGGCGAGTCGCTTC
>DAHUYZ010000009.1:266-50356 GCA_027306855.1 Solirubrobacterales bacterium
GTTTGTGGGCCACGTCGTGGCTGGGGCTCTCGGGCGAGACGATCACGTGGGCCGAGAGAGCAGGGAACCCCGAGGTCACCTCCCAGACATGCAGATCGTGAACCTCCACGACTCCCGGCTCGCCGGCAAGCGCTCGTCCGATGCGGTTCGGATCGATCCCGGCGGGCGCGGCCTCCATGAAGACGCGCGCGGACTCCTTGACGAGCCCCACGCCGGCCCGCACCATCAGCGCCGCCACGAGCAGCGAGGCGATCGGGTCTGCGCGCTCGAAGCCGGTGAGCAGGATCGTGAGCGCCGCGACGGCGGTCCCGGCGAACGCGTAGAGGTCGGTGAGGATGTGGCGAAAGGAACCCTCGACGTTCAGGCTTCGCCTGTCGGCGCCCGCCAGTGTCAGGGTCACACCCAGGTTGACGAGCACTCCGATGAGGGCGACGACGAGCATCAAAGAGGCGTGGACGTGCGACGGTGAGACGAGCCGCCGGACGGCCTCATAGGCGATGAAGGCCGCCAGAACCAGGAGGGTCACGCCGTTTGCCTGGGCGGCGAGTATCTCCGCGCGTCCAAACCCATACGTAAGGCCGCCCCTCGGGGGCCGGCTCGCGAGCCGCGCCGCGACGAGCGAGAGGCCGATCGCGGCGGCGTCGGTGAGCATGTGAGCGGCGTCCGAAAGCAACGCCAGCGAGTGTGCGATCGCCCCTGCGCTCAACTCGATCGCCATCAGGCCCGCGATCGAGCCAAGCGCGATCGCCAGCCTGCGCGAATCGGTGTCGGGATCGACGTGATGGTGTCCCGAGTGGTCTTTCATCAGATAGCCACAGTCTGCGCCATTGCATGCCCATCCTCGGATCCCTTGGCCAATCGCGCGCGATAGGCGTTGAGCAACCGCCGGTGGGTGAGCCATCCGATCAGCTCCTTGCCGTCGGCGGCAAGAACCGGAAGCGCGTCCTCATCGGTGCCGGCGAGCGCGAGCACCGCCTGCTCCAGCGTGTCGTGCACGCGCAACGGCGGCGCCTCGCGCGTGAGCGCAGCCACCGTGAGCTCGCCTTCGTCCGCGCCCTTGGCGATCGCTCGCTCCAGGTCGACTGCGGATACGACGCCGAGCAGCCCGCCGTCGTCGTCTGCGACTGGTAGAGCGCTGGTTCGTTCCGAGCCGAACCGCGCGACCAGCTCATCCAATGGCTGCCCTGGTCGCAACGGACGCGGCGGGCTGCCCATCGCCTCGCCGACCGTTATCCGCCCCATCAGGCCAGAGGCACGGGGAGCATCCAGGTCTACTCCGCGACGTCGCAGCTTCAGCGTGTAGATCGTGTCGCGGGTGAGCGCGTTCGAGAGGGCGGTGGTGACGACGATCGCGAACATCAGCGGCAGGATCACGTGGTAGTCGCCGGTCAGCTCGAAGATGATGATCACCGCTGTGATCGGGGCGCGCGCCGCGGAGGCGAACACGGCGCCCATCCCCACGAGCCCGTACGCCCCTGCGGCGGGGGCAAGGTGAGGAGCGAGATGATGCACGGTGGCGCCATAGGCGGAGCCGAGCATTGCGCCCATGAACAGCGACGGGGCGAATACGCCGCCCGACCCGCCGATCCACATCGTGAGGCTCGTTGCGAGCACCTTCGCAGCGAGCAGTCCGATCAGCGCGAGAATCAGATAATGGCCGGCGACCGCGTTCTGCAAGACCGGGTAGCCGACCCCGTACATCTGCGGAACCGCGAGCAGCAGCAATCCGAGGCCGAGTCCCCCTACCGCGGGCCGCAGCCAGTCCGGGCGGCGCCCCCACAGCCGGTCTGAGATGTCCTCGCCCGTGTAGAGGACGCGTACGAACACGAGCCCAACCCCGGTGGCGAGCACGCCGAGACCGGCGTACAGGACGAGCTCCAGAGGCGAGCTGAAGCTGAACGCCGGCAACGAGAGGAACGGGTGCGAGCCGAACGCCGCCCGTCCGATCGCATCGGCCGTGACCGAGCTGAGGACGACGAGTCCGAACGACTGGGTTTGGAAGTTGCGCAGGATCAGCTCCAATGCGAAGAACACTCCGGCGATCGGGGCGTTGAACGTGGCCGATATCCCACCGGCGGCGCCGCACGCGACGAGCAGCCGCAGCTCCGACTCTGACACCCGCATGAGCTGACCGGCTACCGAGCCGAGCGCCGAGCCGATCTGCACGATCGGCCCCTCCCGCCCAACCGAGCCGCCCGAGCCGATGCACAGGGCGGATGCGAGCGACTTGACGATCGGCACCTGCGGGCGCATCCTCCCACCCAGCCTGTTGACCGCCAGCATCACCTCGGGCACGCCGTGCCCGCGCGCCTCCGGCGCAAAGCGCGAGACCAGCGGTCCGTAGACCAAGCCCCCCAGCACCGGGGCGATCACCACGAACCACAAACCGAGGCCAGGCAGGAGCGGGTTGGCGGCATGGCCGGCTGCGCTGTAGTCGCGATGCCCAGTGAGCAGGTAGGTGACGCCGAGGATCATGTACCGGAAGGCGACCGCGCCCAAGCCGGACCCCACACCAACCAGCAGCGCCAGCACCGTCAGTCCAGTCGAGCCACTCAGGATCGAGCGCCGCGCCCGCGCACGCAGGCCCAGCTCGTCCATATGTGCCTCCCCTGCGGCGCGCATCGCCCTCATACGGCCTCGATGCCGGCGAGCATCACGTCGATCGCGCGGCGGATGTTGCGCCAGCGAAACCCGCCGGGGTCGAGCGCGCCGTGCAGCATGAGCCCGTCGGTCAGCGCGAGCAGGATCGAGGAGAGCGCGTTCGCGGGGATCGCGACCAGCTCACCGCTGCCCACCGCTTCCTCGATCCAAGAGCGCACCAGCTCACGCCTGCGCTGCGTCGCCTCAGCCAGCCGGACGCGTACCGCGTCGTCGGTCAACAGCTCAGCCCACAGGTCGGCGTGAACCTGCACTTGCGCAGGGTCATCGCCGCGCGCGAGCATCACCCGCGCGAAGCGTCTCACCCGCTCAACCCCCGAAGAGCTGTCGTGCGTTATCCGCTCGAGCTCACGATCCAGCTGCGCCGCGTCGTCCTCGAGCAGCGCCAGCAGCAGGTCGTGCTTCTGCTTGAAGTACCCATAGAACGCGCCCTTGCTCGCATTCGCCTCGATGCAAACGTCATCGACGGTCAGGTCGCGAAAGCCGCGCACGGCCGCGCACCGCCACGCCGCGTCAACCAGCGACTGGCGACGCTCCACACGGGTCTCCGGACGAATCTTGGGAATCGGTCACGCTCCTGCTCGAAGAGGCACCTCAAAGGGGCACGCATCAAAAACCGACCCGTCGGTTTCTATGTTACACCCATCGAGCGAGCGGGCCAAGTCACACGGCGAGACAAAGGCGACGCCGCTGAAAAGGCAGCCTGAGCGCTAGGCCCCGAGCAGGTTGTGGACGAGCAGGTCGATCAGCTTGATGCCGATGAACGGCGCGATGATCCCGCCCAGCCCGTAGATCAAGAGATTGCGTCGCAGCAGCGCGGTGGCGCCGATCGGGCGGTAGCGCACCCCGCGCAATGACAGCGGGATCAAGAGCGGGATCACGATCGCGTTGAAGACGATCGCCGAGATCACGGCCGACCTCGGGCTTCCCAGGCCCATGATGTTGAGCACGTGTAGCGGCCCCTCGCCGCCGGCGCCGGCGGCGTACGTGCTGATGAAGATCGCCGGCAGGATCGCGAAGTACTTGGCGATGTCGTTGGCGATCGAGAAGGTTGTGAGCGCGCCGCGTGTGATCAAGAGCTGCTTGCCGACCTCGACGATCTCGATCAGCTTCGTCGGGTTTGAGTCGAGATCGACCATGTTGCCCGCTTCGCGCGCCGCCTGGGTTCCCGTGTTCATCGCGACGCCGACATCGGCCTGCGCGAGCGCGGGGGCATCGTTCGTGCCGTCGCCGGTCATCGCGACGAGCCGTCCGTCCGCCTGCTGTTCGCGGATCAGCTCGAGCTTCGCCTCGGGAGTGGCTTCGGCGAGAAAGTCATCGACGCCCGACTCCTGGGCGATCTTGGCTGCGGTGAGCTTGTTGTCGCCGGTGATCATGATCGTCTTTATGCCCATCGCGCGCAGCTGGTCGAAGCGTTCCTTCATGCCCTCCTTGATCGTGTCCTTCAGGTAGACGACGCCGAGAACCTGGCTGTCGCGAGCGACGGCGAGCGGGGTCCCCCCCTCTCGGCCGATGCGATCGAGCTGCTCGTTCAGCTCCGGCGGGGCCTGGCCACCCTCGCTTTCGACGAGCTCGATGACCGCGTCGCCGGCGCCCTTACGTAGCTGTTGACCGTCGAAGTCCACGCCGCTCATGCGCGTCTGTGCCGTGAAGGGGATGAAGTGGGCGTGTAGCTGGGACATGTCGTGCTCGCGGATCCCGTACTGCTTGGCGAGCACCACGATCGAGCGGCCCTCCGGGGTCTCATCGGCGAGCGAGGACAGCTGAGCCGCTTCGGCAAGCTCTGACTCGGGGACACCCGGCATAGGTATGAACTGGAACGCCTGGCGGTTGCCCAACGTGATCGTGCCCGTCTTGTCGAGCAAGAGCACATCGACGTCGCCAGAGGCCTCGACCGCGCGACCGGACAGCGCGAGCACGTTGCGGCGCACGAGCCGGTCCATCCCCGCAATCCCAATAGCCGACAGAAGCGCACCGATCGTCGTGGGGATCAGCGCGACGAGCAGCGAGATCAGGGTGGTCTCGGAGATCGCCGTGTGCGCGAACAGGCCCATCGGGCGCAGCGCGGCGACCACGACGATGAAGATCAGCGTGAGCGCGGCCAGGAGGATGTTCAGCGCGATCTCGTTCGGGGTCTTGCGCCGCTCCGCTCCCTCGACCAGCGCGATCATGCGATCGAGAAACGACTTGCCCGGCTCCTGCGTGATTTCGACGACGATGCGATCGGAGGTGACGCGCGTGCCGCCGGTCACGGCAGAGCGATCGCCGCCCGACTCACGGATGACAGGCGCCGACTCGCCGGTGATCGCCGACTCGTCGACCGTAGCGATCCCCTCGATCACGGTGCCGTCACCGGGGATCAGCTCGCCCGCCTCGACGACGACCACATCGCCGCGCATGAGCTCGGACGCGCGCTTGGTGGAGCCGTCGGCGAGCCTTGCGACCGTCTCCTTGCGCATAGCCCGCAGCGTGTCGGCCTGCGCGCGCCCACGGCCCTCGGCGAACGCCTCGGCCATGTTGGCGAAGATGACCGTCAGCCACAGCCAGGCGGAGATCACGAGCGTGTACCACGCCGGCTCGTACCCGCCACCCAAGGGCTTGCCGCCAAACACCTGGATCAACCAGGTGACGGTCGTGATGACCGAGCCGACCTCCACGACGAACATGACCGGGTTGCGGATCTGCACGCGCGGGTCGAGCTTCTTGAGACTGTCGACCAAGGCGCGCCTGACGATGTCGTGCTGGAACAGCGATATCGCACGCCGCTCATGGCCGGTCGCCACTGTGGACCCGTGCTGAACGGTGGACATCAGCCTGCCCCTCCCGCGAGCCTTTCGACGGCGAGGTTGAGCTCGAGCACGTCCACGCCCGGTTCGCCCAGCACGCCCAGGAATCGGCCGTTGGTGTTCTGGCTGATCAGCCGGTCGACGGCTGCGAGGGACAGGTGACGCACGGCCGCGACGCGGTGTCCCTGGATGAGGGCGTTCGCTTCAGAGATTTCAGGGTCGACACCCGAGCCGGAGCTCGTAACCGCGTCGATCGGGACCTGCGCAGCGGTGAGACCGGGGTCATACGGGCGCTCGAGCCCCAGGTAGCTCTGAAGGTTTTCCTTATACGTTTCCATCGCTTCGAGGCTGTTCGGCCCGGCATTGGTGAATGACGAGCCGGCCGCGTTGTAGGAGGTAGCGGTCGACGGCCGCTCCTGGAAGAACGCGGGGTCGGCCGCCATCACCGGCTTGCTTGCCCTTTCCTCCGGTTTGCCGTTCTTGCCGATCACCGGCTTACGGAAGTCCTGTCCGATCAGCCGCGAGCCGATCACCTGGCCGTTCTTCTCGACCAGCGAGCCGTTGGCTCGTCCGGGGAACAGGACCTGGCTGATGCCGGTCATCGCCAGCGGATAGACCAAGCCCAGCAGAAGCGTCAGGGCGATCATGGCGACTATGGATGTGAAGACGTCGCGGCGCATGTCAGAACAGGTGGGTGCTCAGGCTCTGCACGACCGGGCCGAGCAGGATCGCGGGGAAGAACGTGAGCGCGCCGACGAGGATCACCACGGCGACCAGCAAGGCGACGAACGTGGGGGTGTCGGTGCGCATCGTGCCCGGACCGGCCGGCGTGACCTTCTTGCCAGCGAGCGCACCGCCGATCGCGAGCACGAGCAGGATCGGGATGAAGCGGGCCGACATCATCGTCAGACCGCCGACGATGTCTGCGAACTTGACGCCGTGAGCGCCAAGATTGCCGGGATTGGGCTGGATGTAGCCTGTGTAGCCGGCGAAAGCGGAGCCGTTGTTGTTGGCCTGCGACATGTACGCGTACAGGCTCTCCGAGAAGCCCTGTGGACCCTTGGCGAAGATCGACGCTCGCCCTGCCGCGCTCGCCACCGACGCTGCCGCGGTCGCCAGCGCGATCAGCGGGGTCGCCAGCGCAGCGAGCGACACGAGCTTGATCTCGCGCGCGCCGATCTTCTTGCCCAGGTACTCCGGTGTTCGTCCGACCATCAGCCCGCCGAGGAACACAGCGAGCAGCACGAACACGAGCATCCCGTACAGGCCGGAGCCGACGCCGCCGAAGACGACCTCGCTCATCCCCAGGTTCGCGATCGGCACGGCGCCCCCAAGCCCAGTGAACGACTCCAGCGAGGCGTTGACCGAGCCGTTGGAGGTGACGGTGGTCGTGGTCGCCCACAGCGCCGAGTTCACGACCCCGTTGCGCTGCTCCTTGCCTTCGAGGTTGCCGCCACTCGAGCCGGAGATCGCGCGGGTGCTCACGCCCGCGGCGTGCTGAGCGGGCGTGCCGTGCTGCTCGGCCTGATAGGAAACGGCGATACCGGCGACATACAGCACTGCCATCGCGGCGAAGATCGCCCAGCCCTGGCGGCGGCTGCCGACCATCTTGCCGTACATGTAGACGAGCGCCGCCGGGATGAGGATGATCGACAGCATCTCTATGAAGTTCGAGAA
Source organism: Solirubrobacterales bacterium (assembly GCA_027306855.1). GTDB lineage: Bacteria > Actinomycetota > Thermoleophilia > Solirubrobacterales > Solirubrobacteraceae > Palsa-744. The sequence continues at coordinate 7,388 of DAHUYZ010000009.1, forward strand.
CGGTGTCGCGTTCTCGAACGGGTACGCGGAGTTGGTGTTGAAGAAGCCGCCGCCGTTGGTCCCCAGTTGCTTGATCGCGATCTGAGACGCGACCGGACCCTGCGCCAGGGTCTGTTCGCCGCCCGCGAGCGTATGAACGGTCGTGTAGTGCGAGAGATCCTGGATCACGCCCTGCGAGACCAGCAGAATCGTCACGATCACAGACAGCGGCAGCAGGATGTAGAGGATCGTGCGAACCAGGTCCTGCCAGAAGTTGCCGAGGCTCGAGCCGCTGCGGGAGACGATGCCGCGGATCATCGCGACCAGCACCGCGATCCCGACGGCGGCGGAGACGAAGTTCTCGACCGTCATCCCCATCATTTGGCTGAAGTAGGTCAGCGTCGTCTCGCCGCCGTAGTACTGCCAGTTGGTGTTCGTGATGAACGATGAGACGGTGTTGAACGTCACGTCCCAGGTGCCCGAGTGGAAGGTCTTCCCCAGGTAGTTGCTCCACGGGTGGATCGTCTGCGTGCGCAGGATCAGGTACATCGCCAGCCACGCGAACAGCGAGAAGACGATCATCGAGCGCGCGTAGCGCTTCCAGTCCTGGCCGTCTGAAACGGTGACTGCGAACAAGCGGTACAGCAGCCGCTCGACTGGGCCGAGCACGCGCTCAAGCATCACGGTCTCGCCCGTGTATACGCGCGCCATGTAGCTGCCGAGCAGCGGCGTCAGCGCCACGAGCACGACCAGGAAGATCACAATCTGAAGCCAGCCCTGCCCCATCAGAGCTTCTCCCCTCGCACCAGCGCGTAGAGCAGGTAGGCGACGACCAGCACCGAGGCGATCAGGCCGAACACGTCGGCGCCACTCATCGTGGCGAGCACCAGACTCATATCCGGTCGATCGCTCGGATCAGGCCGTAGAGGATCGCGAACGTCGCGACCGCGATCGCTATGGCGAGCAAGTCCATAGGCGCAGTATTGAGAAACATTCATAACGCCCGCATCACGATTCACACAACGGGCATAACGATTTCGTTACGCCCGCGCGAAAGAGCCGCGTGACCGACACGCGCTGGCCCGCGACCGCTCAGATGAGCTGGAGCGTTGCGAACGCGATGTACAGGACGATCAGCGAAGCCGCCCCGGCCCGCCCCATGCCGCGCCTGGACGCGAGCATGGCCAGGCACGCGATTGTCATCGCGAACAGCCACGCGAGCTGGAGCTTCGCGGTGACCGAGAGCGCGGCGAACGTTACGAGGAGCGACGGCACGATCACGCCGGCGCCCATGTTCAGCGAGTTGCTGTTGAACGCCTCCCCCACGAGCGCAGCCCCGCGGCCGGCGAGCCCGAGACGCACGCCGGTGATCGCGTTGGGGATGCTCGTGAGCGGCGCGAGTATCAGCATGCCGAGCACGGCGTCCGAGATGTGCCAACGATCGCCGAGAGTCAGCGCTCCCTGCACCATGCCGGCACTGCCCGCGACGATCACCAAGACGTCGAGCACGATCAAGGCGAGCAGGTGATGCGTCGCCTTCGAGGACGGCTCGCGAGCGGATGCAGCCGGCGGTCTCTGCTGGAGCGCATGCGCCACGCGTGTAAGGGTGTGCTCGCCGCCCCACATGTGCGCAAGCAGCTCCGACCCGCCGATCACGAGCAGCAGATATGGCACGATGACGCACCCCGCCGTGACCGCGGCGAGAGCAGGTGAGAGCCATCCGAGCAGCAGGGCGGCGCCGATCGCGGTGATCGCCGCACCGACCAGGCCCTCCAACGCGAGCGTGTCGCGCGAGAGGCGCACGCTGCCGGCAAGCAGCCCGCTCACCCCGATCATGGCTGCGAGGTTGAAGGCGTTGGAGCCGACGAGCACGCCGACGCTGACGCCGTGCGCTCCCTTCGCCAGCGCGAACAGGGCGGATGAGATCTCGGGACCATCGGCCGCGAGCGCGGTCAGCAGGCCGATGAGCGCCTCGGGGAACCCCAAGCGCAGCCCGAGCGAGTCCAGGCGCCGCGCGAACAGCCGCGCCGCGATCAGCGTCACAGACAGGGACAGGATGAACAGCACGGCCGCCGGGAGAGTGCTCATAGGGCTCCTCTCAGGCGGAGAAGCGGTAGCCAACGCCGGGATCGGTCACGATGCAGCGGGGCGTCTGCCCTTCCGGCTCGACCTTGGCGCGAAGGCGCGCTATGTGGGTGCGAAGCGTCTGGACATCGTCGGCGTACCCCGGCCCCCACACCTCGGTCAGCAGGGCGCGGTGGGTCATGAGCCGCCCGCGGTTGCAGGCGAGCACCCGCAGCAGGTCGAACTCGATCGGCGTCAGGTGGATCGACGCGCCGGCGCGCTGCACGGAGCGAGCCGCAAGATCGATCTCCAGATCGCCGACGACGATGCGCGGCTGCCCCCCCGATCTCCCGCCGCGACGCAGAGCCGCCTGAAGGCGCGCCACCAGCTCGCGCGATCCAAACGGCTTGGTCACGTAATCGTCTGCGCCCGCCTGCAGCGCTCGCACCTTCTGCTCCTCCTCCCCGATCGCAGAGAGCACGATGATCGGCATCTCGCTCCACTCGCGCAGGCTGCGCGCGACCTCGACGCCGTCCATGTCGGGAAGCATCAAATCCACGATCGCGGCATGCGGAGGGCGCACGGCGGCCCTGTCGAGCGCATCCACTCCCGTTTCGGCCGGCACGACCTCGAAGCCTGCGTCACGCAGCACGACACGCAGCGCCCGCAGGATCTGGGGCTCATCGTCGACGACGAGTATCCGCTTGGCCGGCGTCGGCTTGTCTGCCGCGCGCGTACTCATGACACGCGCTCCTCCCTGATCCCTTTCTCACCGGCTCCCCTCGGCGAGGTGTCGTGCGCCACTCGCGCGCGCGAGAGAGGCAACTCGAACACGAACGTGGCGCCCTGACCGGGAAGCGACTCGACGTGCAGGCGACCGCCGTTTGACTCGGTGAACCCGCGCGCTATCGCAAGCCCCAGACCTGACCCGCGATGGTCACCTCCAGGCGTGCCCGCGCGGTAGAACGGCTCGAACACCCGCTCGAGCTGCGCGGGTGGGATGCCGGGACCGCGATCGACGATGCGGATGACCAATCGGTCGCCGGTGGGACCGTCATGCGGGGAAAGCGCCAGCGGAGTCGGTGCGACGGGCGCTCCCGGAAGCTCCCGCTCCTCGACTGTTGCGCCAGGTGATGTGGCCGCGAGACTGCGCACCGCGCGCGCCCGCACCGAAACCGGATGCCCGCCCGAGTGCCGGCGGGCGTTCTCGAGCACGTTTACGACGGCGCGCTCCATCTGCACCGGATCGACGCTGACCAGGGACAGATCGCGGTCGATCGAGAGTGCGAACTCCTGCTCGCCTGGCGCAAGCTCCGCAACCGCGGCGCGCAACAGCTCCTCCAAGGATGCCAGCGCCAAGCGCGGCTCGGCGGCCCCCGCTTCCAGACGGGAGAGGTCCAGCAGATTGTCGACGAGGCGAGCGAGGCGTCTCGTCTCGTCCTGGACGATGCTCGCCATCTCGCGGCGCTCCTCTTCGGACAGCGACGGCGAGCCGATCGCCTCGCCGGCCGTTGCTATCGCGGTCAACGGAGAGCGCAGATCGTGGGAGACGGCGCGCAGCAGCGCTGTCTTGACCACGTCCGCCCGTCGCAGCGCGACTGTCTCGACGACGTCCGTCAGCAACGACTCGCGCTCGAGCCCCGCACTGAGCAGCGACTCCAAGGCAGGCACGATGCGCTCTTGCAGCCGGCGCAGCGTCGCCTCGGAGGTGTCGGAGGGGATGAGCAGCGTCCCCAGCCTACGCGGCCCCTCACGCAGTGCGAACGCGATCCGGCGCTCGTCACCCTCGACGGCCTCGAGCTCGATAGCGGCCGAGGGCAGCTCGAGCACCTGTGCCAGACGCGCGGCCGCCGTCGGCAGATCCTCGGAGAGTCGCCGGCCGCTGAGCAGCAGCCGCGCCATCTCAGCTGCGAGATCGGCCTCGACACGCCGTTCGGCGGCCTCACGCGCACGCGCGCGCGTAACCTCGGCAACAGAGCTGACGAGCACGGCCGCGACCGTGAAGGTGATGAGCGCCACCCAGTTGTCCGGGTCGCGGATCGTGAGGCGCCCGACCGGCGGCAGGTGGAAGTAATTGAACGCAAGCGCGCTCAACACTGCCGTGCCGATCCCCAGCCACACGCCCCACGTGATCGACACGACGAGTACAGCGATCATGTAGAGGACCCCGAGCGACACGACCGGGGCGGCATGCTCGAGCGGGTAGATCAGCAGCGTGCACAGCGCGACGAGCGCAACCGCTACGACCACGCCGACGCGCCGGGAGGGCGGCTGCGAGGTGAGGAGGAAGCCGAAGTAGCGGGACACCTGTCGTGAGCGTAATCGAAGGCTCCGCCGATTCCCGTGCGAGGCGGTTGCGGCCTTGCTGTCGGCGCGGTCTCGGTGACAGCGCGCAGACCTCGCCGACAACGGCGCTGCAAATCGCTATGCACGCCGGCCGATCGGCTTGTGGATCGGCCCTCTCGCCTTTAGCTTGCGCTGCTTGCCCGCAGAGCGAAACAACCGCATCCGTCTTCGTGCCAGTCGCCTCGCGACCCTGATCGTAATGCTCATCGCTGCCTTCTCGGCCGGCCCGGCGCTCGCCGGCCAGAGCCAGGGCGCGCTCGAAAGCGGGATCTCCGCCTCGATGGAAAGGGAGGGCGCACTCAACTCGGGGATCCAGTCGGACACGAGCAAGATCGACTCCTTCCAGGGCAGCATCGACGACCTCAAAGCGCGCCTCGACGCGCTCGAAACGAGTCTGCACATCGAGCGCGAACTGCTCGACCGCGTGAAAGCACAGCTATCCACGGCGCGCGCGCACCTCGCGACGCTGGTGGCCGAACTGGCCCAGGACCGCAAGACCCTGGTGGCCCAGGTGGTGGCCGCCTATGAGTCGCCGCCGCCGAGCATCGTCACGGTGATCCTCGAGGCGCACGGCTTCGCTGACATGCTCGAGCGCATCGACGAGGAGCGCGCCATCTCGAACGAGAACGCACAGGCAACCACGCGCGTCGCGAACGCCCGCGGCGCCGTGTACACGGAAACCAGGCATCTGGCCGGCCTGTTCGCGACTCGCAGCCGTGAGACGACCGCCGTGTTCGTGCAGCGCGACGAGGTCGCCAGACTGCACATAGCGCTGGTGGACCGCCAGCTCCAGTACATACACGCGCGCGCGAGCGCGAACAGCGAACTGTCCCAGTTGCGCTCGCATCGGGCCTTACTCGAAAAAGAACTCGCGGCGATCCAGATCAGCGAGTACCGCTCGCAGAGCGAATCGTTCGCCGGCGGCTCGGGCGAATATGGGGCGCCCTCGGGCGAATACGGCTTCTTCCCGGCGCCAGGTACCAACTACAGCGTCGGCGAGGAGCCGACGATCGCCGCGCGCCTGAACACGCTCGGCAAGGCTCTCCACCTGCACCTGATCGGGATCTCCGGCTATCGCACCCCTCAGCACTCCGTCGAGGTCGGCGGCTTCGCGGACGACCCACACACCAGAGGCGAAGCATCGGACACCCCCGGGGTCGAGGGCGTGCCCGAGTCGGTGCTCGAGAAATTCGGCCTCACCCGCCCGTTCCCGGGCGCGGCGGAGGCGGACCACATTCAGCTGGCCTGATCAGGCGCCCAGCACGGCTGGGGCGCCGTAAGCGGCGAGGATGTCCGGCAGCGCGACGGTGCCATCCTCGCGCTGGCCGTTCTCGAGCAGCGCGATGATCGTGCGCCCGACTGCCACGGCCGTGCCGTTGAGCGTGTGCAGCGGCGCGATCTTCTTCTCTCGGCGCACACGGATGTTCAGGCGGCGTGCCTGGTAGTCGGTCGTGTTCGAGCACGAGGTCAGCTCGCGATAGCGTTCCTGGCTCGGCAGCCACACCTCACAGTCGTACTTCTTGGCGGCGCTGTTGCCGAGGTCCGTGACGGAAATGTTGACAACGCGATACGGCAGATCCAGCTCGCTGAGGATCTCCTCCTCGATCGCGAGGATACGCTCGTGCTCTTCGGTCGAGGCATCGGGCTCGACGAAGCTGAACATCTCGACCTTCTCGAACTGGTGCACCCTGAAGATGCCGCGCGTGTCCTTGCCGGCGGCGCCGGCCTCGCGGCGAAAGCACGGCGAGAAGCCTGCATAGCGCAACGGCAGGCGCTCGACCGCAACGATCTCATCGTCGTGCAGCGAGGCGAGCGCCACCTCGGATGTGCCGACGAGGAACAGCTCGTCGTCGGCAAGGCGATAGATCTGCTGCTCGGTGTCGGGCAGGAACCCCGTCCCGTACAGCGCGCGCTCGCGCACGAGCACAGGTGGCACGACCGGCTCGAAGCCGTGCCCGCGCAGCTTCTCGAGCGCAAAGCGCACCAGCGCAAGCTCGACCATCACGAGATCGCCCTTCAGATAGGCAAAGCGCGCGCCCGACATCGTTGCGGCGTGCTCCATGTCGATCATCGACCCGGCCAGATCGAGATGATCGCGTGGCTTGAACGGGAGCTTGGGAACATCTCCGGCCACGCGCAGAACCTCATCCTCGGGTCCCGGCGCCGCGGTGGAATCGGGAAGATTGGGCAGCGGAGCAAGCGCCGCCTCGAGACGCTCTTCTATCTCCGCCAGCTCGCGACTCAGCTCCTTCTCGCGCGCCCCAGCCTCGCGCTGCGCCGCTATCGCCCCGGTTGCATCCTCGCCAGAGCGCTTCGCACGCGCGATCGTGTCCGCGGCCTCATTGCGCTGCGCCCGAAGTTCCTCGAGCCGCGGGATCAGGGCCCGCCGCTCCCCATCGAGCCCGATCACGGCGTCTAAACGCCGAGCGACTTCATCGCCGCGCCGAGCCAGCGCCGCACGCACCGCGTCCGGGTCCTGTCTGATCAGCTTTAGGTCCAGCACGCCCCAGGAGCCTACCCGTGCCCGCCGCTATACCCCCGGCGGGTCACTGCCGGCCGCGATCCTATTTGGTCGTCAGCGTGATGTTGACGGACGGCACGTGCTGGGACTGCCGCCCAGAGTAGGCCGCCAGGAACTTGGCGATGTCCTGGGCATCTTCACCGACGACGATATTCTCGGGCATGATCGCCCCCGAGAAGCCGCCGTTGCGGATCGCGTAGAGAACCTGTTCGACGTTCTCCTTGCGGATGTCGAAGTTCGGCCCGTTCGTCCTCACGCGATCCTTGATCGAAGTCGCCGAGCCCTCGGCGCCGACGGCAGAGAGGGTATGGCATCCCGAGCAGTGGTCCCTGAACAGGACGGCGCCTCGGTAATAGGGGCTCGACTTGGACACCGAGATGCCCTGCGTACCGCAGGCGACGAGCGCACCGCCACTCGCAAGCAGAGCCGCGAAGGAGACGAGCATCTTCAAGGGAGGCCTCATGCGCGGCGGAATATATAGGGCGCGCAGGCCGAGGCGCTGACACGGGCCGCCCACGCCGACACCTGCGGACGCCTCATGTTCGCAAGCGACGACGCTGATTCAGAACCCGTGAGCGGTTTCGGCCGCGCGCAGCGCGAGAAACACGACGACGAGCGCCGACAACGTCATGACGCCCATCTCGCGCCTGACGATCGCTGCCACGATCTCCTGCTGCTCGGACGCCGGCAGCTCTCCCACCGCCTGCGCGCTCGCGAGATCGCACCGATCGAGAATCGTCTGAGCGGAAAGCACCCTCAACTGCTCGGCGACAAAGCCGACGGCGAGCGGCAGCAGCGCGTACAGGTAGAAGAGGCCTTCGGTCGAGTTGCGCCCCGTCGCCGCGAGCACCCCGACAGCCGCCGCGAACACGATCGCCGCGACCTGCCCGATCCGCAGCGCCACCCAGAAGGCACGGCTGTTCTCGTTGCGCCGCCAGCGCCAAGCGCCCAGCGCTCCCGGAACGGCGTTGAGCGCAGCCAGCGCAAGCGCCCCCCACTCGACGGCGTTAGTCATCTTTTGAGGCAATCGGCACTATGTAACATTTTGTCACAAGGGTGATATAACAGCGCGGTGCTGCGCAGCTATCTTCCCGCGATCGTGTTCCTGCTCCTCGGCGGAGCGGTCGGAGGGGCGTTTGCCGTGCTCAACTCGAAGCTCGGCCCGAGCCGCCGCGTCGAGCGCAAGCAGGACCCCTACGAGTGCGGACTCCCGTCCGAGATCAAGCACGGGATGCGCTTTGGCATCAGCTTCTACCTGATCGCGATGCTGTTCATCCTGTTCGACATCGAGGTCGTCTTCCTCTACCCGATCGCGGTCCAGCTTCGAGCGTACGGCGGCTTCGCGCTTGCCGAGACGGTCGTCTTCATCGCGCTGCTGGCGGTCGCGTTCATCTACGTGTGGCGCAGGGGAGCGCTGCAGTGGAAGTGAGGCGCAAGCACGGGCAGGCGTCCGGCGGCGCGTTGCGCGTGCGACGGGCGCGCTCGCGAGAGCTGCTTCGCGGCGCCGAGCTGCACGGGCCGAACGTGCCCCGGCACGTAGCGACCGTGGACCTGGAGGGCGAGGAGCTCGAACGGTACGTACACGAACGCGTGCTGACCACGACGCTCGAGAAGGCCGTCGCGTGGGGGCGCTCCAACTCGTTCTTCCCGCTCGCCTTCGGGCTTGCCTGCTGTGCCCTGGAGGCCCCGATGCACGTCGTCGCCTCACGTGTAGACATCGCGCGCTTCGGCTTCGAGGCGTTCAGGGCCTCGCCGCGCCAGGCGGACCTGATCATCTTGTCGGGGCGAGTATCGATCAAGATGGCGCCGATCATCCGCCGGCTGTACGACCAGATGCTCGAGCCCAAGTGGGCGATCTCGATGGGCGCCTGCTGCAGCTCTATGGGGGTCTTCAACAACTACGCGCTCGTCCCCGCCGACAAGTTCATGCCGATCGACGTGCACGTGCCCGGCTGCCCCCCACGGCCGGAGGCCTTGATGCACGGGATTCTGAAGCTGCGCAAGATGGTCCAGGAGCACCCGGACGCCCCCTGGCGGGAGCGCTACGGTGCGATAGGCACGGAGGAGCGCCGTCCCAGCACCGGCGGCGAGCAGGGCGGCGCCGGCTCACCCGAGGGCAGCGTCTTACGCGGCGCGGCGAATCCACGCGGAGAAGGCCCGGCCGGTGCCTGATGCGACGGGCCTCGAGCTGCTCGCACACGAGCTGCGCTCCTCGCAGGCGATCGGCGCGGATGGAGTGCTGGAGACGCTGCACTTCCGCGGCAAGGCCGCGCTGATCGTCGCGCCCGAGCGCATCCGCCCCGTACTGGGGACCCTGCGCGAGCGCGGCTACACGTTCCTGGCGAGCGTCCACGGCGTCGACTACCTGCCGCACGAGCCGCGTCTCGGCGTCCACTACGAGCTGCTCGACATGAGCCGCGTCGACCGGGTCGCGGTCAAGCTGCGCGTTCCCACCGACGCGCCCGTCATCGACTCGGTCACGCCCGACGGCCCCGACGGCCCCGGCTGGCCGACCGCCGACCATCAGGAGCGCGAGATCTACGACATGTTCGGCGTTCGTTTCCGCGGACACCCCGACCTGCGGCGCATCCTGATGCCCGAGGACTATGAGGGCCATCCCCAGCGACGCGACTTCCCCGTCGGCGGGGAACCGATCAAGTTCACGTTCAACGAGCACGACTGGCAGGGGGACGCGCGATGAACGCAACGGGCGTCTCCGAGTACCGTCGCCGGGAGGAGAGCATCACGCTTTCAGCCATGGGCAAGCCCCATCCGGATGGCTCTCACGACGAGCTGCTGACGCTCAACTTCGGCCCCCACCACCCGGCTACACATGGGGTGCTGCGCCTGCTCGTCAATCTCCAGGGCGAGGTAGTGCGCTCGATCAAGCCGATCATCGGCTACGTACACACCGGCATCGAGAAGACCGCCGAGGACAAGGCCTACTGGAAGGTCATCCCCGTCGTCGAGCGCATGGACTACGCCTCCTACTACTTCAACGCGACGGCCTACTGCTGTGCGGTGGAGACGCTTGCAGAGGTCGAGGTCCCCAAGCGCGCCCAGTACCTACGCGTGATCCATCTCGAGCTCAACCGGATCGCCTCGCACCTGCTGTGGCTCGGGACGAGCGCCCTGGACCTCGGCGCGATCTCGATGTTCTGGTACTGCTTCCGCGAGCGCGAACAGATCCTCGACCTGTTCGAGATGTCATCGGGCCAGCGCATGCACACGCGCTACATCCAGGTCGGCGGCGTGATCGAGGACATTCCGCGCGGATTCGAGGAGAAGGTGCGTGCCTTCACGAGCGTGATGCCCGGGCGCGCCGATCAATACAACGCGCTCCTGCACAGCAACGAGATCGTGCTCGCGCGCCTGCGCGGAACGTGCGCGGTGGACGCAGATACGTTGCTGAGCCTCGGCGTCACCGGTCCGCTGCTGCGTGCCGCCGGCAACCCTTGGGATCTTCGCAAGGCCGATCCGTACAGCTCCTACGAGGACTTCCAATTCAAGATTCCCGTCGGTACCGTCGGCGACAACTACGACCGCTTCGCTGTGCGCGTCGCCGAAATGTACGAGTCGGTCAAGATCATCGAGCAGGCGATCGAGGGTCTGCCCGAGGGCCCGCACATCACGACCGACCGCAAGGTCGCACTGCCCCCGCGCCACGAGCTCGCGACCTCGATGGAGGCGCTGATACATCACTTCAAGCTCGTCACCGAGGGCTTCAGGGTGCCTCCGGGAGAGGTCTACTTCCCGATCGAGAGCCCTCGCGGCGAGCTCGGCTGCTTCGTACGCTCCGATGGCTCATCGAAGCCGGCGCGCGTTCACATGCGCGATCCGTCGTTCGTGAACCTGCAGGCGCTGTCTGCGATGGCCGAGGGCTCCTATATCGCCGACCTGATCGCAACGCTCGCGATGCTCGACCCGATTCTCGGAGGTATCGACCGATGAGCGACCGCGTACACCAACAGATACACGCGCGCGCGCGCGAAGAGAGCTTACTTAACGCGCGCGTGTGTGTGAGGACCCCCAAAACGAACGCCATCCCCCCGGAGGTCCCGCCCGAGCTGCGCGAGGAGATCGAGCGGCATATGGCGCTCTATCCGGACACCCGCTCCGCGGCGTTGCCTGCGCTCGCGGCCGCCCAGCGGTTGCATGGCTGGTGCTCGCCCGAAGCGATCGAGCAGGTCGCAACCGTCATGGGCCTCACCCCGGCCTACCTCGCGGCCGTCGCCAGCTTCTACGACATGCTCGAGACCGAGTCCATCGGCAGACACGACGTGTACGTGTGTACGAACATCTCCTGCTCTCTGCGCGGAGCCGATCGACTGTACGAGGCGGTGCGCGACGCTGCGGGTGATGACCCGGACTTCAACGTGCGCCCATTCGAGTGCCTCGGCGCCTGCGACATCGCGCCGATGGCCTCCGTCGATGGAGTCTACGTCGGCCCGCTCACACCCGATGATGTTCCCCGGCTACTCGACGACATCCGTACAGGCCGGCCCGTTTTGGCAGATAAGCAGCTCGCGACGCGCCTTGTCGCCGATCCGAACGCAAACTCCCAAGCGTTCCCAGCCCATCCGATTGAGGAGAGCGCGCCGTGACCAAAGCGCTGCTGTTCAAGGACATCGACGAGCCAGGGCTGACCACTCTCGAGGTCTACAAGCGGCGCGGCGGATACGAGTCGCTGCGCAAGGCGCTAGCCATGACGCCCGAGCAGGTGCTGGTCGAGCTCGAAGCATCGGGTCTGCGCGGACGTGGCGGCGCCGGGTTTGCGATGGGCAAGAAGGTCTCCTTCCTGCCGAAGGGCGCGATCGACAAGTACCTCGTCTGCAACGCCGATGAGTCCGAGCCGGGCACGTTCAAGGATCGCGAGCTGATGCAGAAGAGCCCTCACACGCTGATCGAGGGCATCATCATCGCCTCCTACGCCGCGGGAGCCAACCGTTCGTTCATCTACATCCGCGGCGAGTACTCCCGCCAGGCCGACATCCTCGACGTGGCACTCTCTGAAGCGCGCGAGGCGGGGCTCGTGGGCGAGGACATCCTCGGGTCCGGCCACTCGCTCTCGCTCATCGTCCATCGCGGCGCCGGCGCCTACATCTGCGGCGAGGAGACCGGCCTGCTCGACTCTTTGGAAGGCAAGCGTGGCAATCCGCGCCTGAAGCCCCCCTTCCCGGCCAACCAAGGCCTCTATCAGGGCCCGACCCTGATCAATAACGTCGAGACGCTTGCGACCGTCCCGACGATCATCGGTATGGGCGGGGCGGAGTACGCGAAGCTCGGCACCGAGACCTCCAAAGGCACGAAGCTCGTGTCCATCTCAGGCCACGTTCAGCGGCCCGGCAACTACGAGATCGAGCTGGGCATTCCGGCACGCGAGATCATCTACGGGCTCGCGGGCGGCCCACCCGAAGGCAGGCAGGTCAAGTGCTGGTTCCCGGGCGGCTCCTCCTCTCCGGTGCTGCTCGCCGATGACCTCGACCTGCCGTACGACTTCGACTCGATGGCCAAGGCCGGCTCGATGCTCGGCTCCGGCGCAATCATCGTCGTCGATGACTCAACGCCGATCATCGATGTGGCGCTGAAGGTCGCGCGCTTCTACCGCCACGAGTCCTGCGGCAAGTGCACCCCCTGCCGCGAGGGAACCAACTGGACCGTCAAGCTGCTCGAACGCATCGACCGCGGCGACGCCACGCCGATGGACATCGAGATCATCGCCTCCGAGTGCGAAAACATCATCGGCAACTGCCTGTGTGTGCTCGGCGACGCGATGGCCATGCCGATCGGCTCGATGATCGTCAAGTTCCGCGAGGAGTTCGAAGCCCACCTGGAGGCTACGCGCGCGCGCAGTGACTTAGGGGCGATCCATGCCTAGGCCGACCCCCAAGACGATCACCTTTACGATCGACGGCCGCGAGGTTCAGGCGCCTGAGAACTCGATGCTCGTCGACGCCGCCAAGCTCGGCGACGTCGAGATCCCAGTCTTCTGCTATGAGCCCAAGCTCGGCAACCCAGTCGGCGCGTGCCGCATGTGCCTCGTCGAAATCGAGGGCATCCCCAAGCTGCAGACCGGCTGCTCGACGCCGGTCAAGGATGGGATGGTCGTACACACCCAGTCTCCCCGTGTCAAACAGGCCCAGGAAGGCGTCGTCGAGTTCTTGCTGCTCAACCATCCGCTCGACTGCCCCGTCTGCGACAAGGGCGGTGAGTGCCCGCTGCAGGACATCTCCTTCGGCTGGGGCGCCGGCACCTCGCGCTTCGTCGAGGAAAAGCGCCACTTCGTAAAGCCGGTCGAGCTGTCCGACCACATTGCGATCGACCGCGAGCGCTGCATCATGTGCTACCGCTGCGTGCGCTACTCGCAGGAGATCTCCGAGGACTACGAACTCGTGATTCAGGAGCGCGGCGCGCACTCCTATATCGCCACGTTCGACGGTCGCCCCTACGACGCGCCGTTCAGCGGCAACATCATCGAGCTGTGTCCCGTCGGGGCGCTCACCTCGCAGCCGTACCGGTTCAAAGCGCGTCCCTGGGACATAGAGGGCTCGGGCACGATCTGCACGCTGTGCCCGTCCCAGTGCAACGTCACGCTGTCGGTTCGCGACGAGCGCGTCATGCGGGTGCTCGCGCGCGAGCACCCCGATGTCGATGACGGTTGGCTGTGCGACCGGGGCCGTTTCGCCTATCCGAAGCTCGAAGAAGATCGTGTCACCGAGCCGCTGCTGCGCGACGGCGGAGAGCTGCGTCCCGTCTCTTGGGAGCGCGCGCTCGACGAGGCAGCCTCGCGTTTGCGCCGTGCAGGCACTCGCACAGGCGCGTTGGCCGGTGGAGGCACAACCAACGAGGAGGGGCTAGCGCTTGCCCGTCTGATGCGCGATGCGCTCGGCTCGCCACACATCGACTCGCGTCCGGCCGGCAAGCTCCCGCTCGAGCTGCACCGTGCCCTGGCCGAGCCATCTCTGCAGGCGAAGGTTCCCGACCTCGAGTTCGCCCACGCCGTGCTCATCCTCGACTGCGACCCGATCGCCGACGCCCCGATCCTCGACCTGCGCCTGCGCAAGGGCGCTCGCCGCCACGGCGTGAAGATCGTACGCGCGGGCCGTGAGCAGTTGCTCGACGACGCGCAGCGTGCCGCCCTCCTGGAGCAGCTGCGCTCCGCCGGTCCCGCACAGGGCACATCGACTGACGCCGAGCAGGCGGCCCTCGAGGTGGTCGTCCTCTGGCACGAACGCCTCAGCGCCGGCTCCGACGGCGAGCGGGCGGTACGTGCACTGCTCGACCTCGCCGCCACGCTCGGCCTCTCCCGCATCGACGGCGCCGGTCTCCTCGAAATCACGACCCATGCCAACGGTCGCGGTCTACGCGAAGCGGGAGCACTCCCCAACGCCGGTCCCGAGTTGAGCGACGTCGAGACGCAGGGGCTGGATGCGCCCGGTATTGCGCAGGCGCTGACCGATGGCGAGCTGACCGCTCTGTACCTGCTCGACGTCGACCCAACCGAGTCCGACCGGGAGCGCTGGGTTGGAGCGATGGAGCGTGCCACCAGCGTGATCGCCCACGCGCCGTTCTTGACCGAGGCCCTGCGCGAGCATTCCGACGTGGTCTTCCCAGCCGAGGCCTACCCCGAAAAGGAAGGCACAGTTACGCACCCGGATGGTCGCCCCCAGCGTGTGCGCCGGGCCGTACGCCACCTCGGCGAGGTGCGCGACGAGCGCCAGGTTCTGGAGGAGCTGGCAGCCCGCGTCACAGCGGCGGTGCGGGCATGACCCTCTCAGTCGTGGGCTACTACGAGCCATGGTGGATCCAGATCATCAAGGCGATCGTGATCTTCGCCGTGGCGCTCGGGATCCTGCCGCTCGTGATCGTCTATGAGCGCAAGTTGATCGGGCGCTTTCAGAACCGTTATGGCCCCAACCGAGTCGGGCCGTTCGGGCTGCTGCAGCCGCTCGCCGAGATCATCAAGTTCGCCACGAAGGAGGCCTTCAGGCCGAGCACCTCGGTGGGCGTGCTGTTCAGGCTCGCCCCGGTCATCTCGATCCTGACGGCGGTGGCGGCCTTCGCGCTCGTGCCGTTCGGCGACGTCCAGCACATCTTTGGCACCCCCGTCGGGCTGTACGGCGTCGACGTCTCGATCGGCCCGCTCTACCTGTTCGCGTTCGGCGCCGTCGCCTTCTACGGGATCATGCTCGGCGGCTGGTCCTCAGGCTCGAAGTACTCGTTCCTCGGCGCCATGCGCGGAGCGGCGCAGCTGATCTCCTACGAGGTCTCCCAGGGACTCGCGCTCGTCGGAGTCATCTTCACGGCGGGCACGCTCTCACTCACGGGGATCGTCCACGCACAGGAAGGCATGTGGTACGTCGTACCCCAGTTCTTTGGCTTCCTCGTCTTCCTGATCGCCGGCTTCGCCGAGACCAACCGCGCGCCCTTCGACCTCGTCGAGGCCGACGCCGAGCTCGTCGGAGGCTACTTCACGGAGTACGGCGGCACCGGCTGGATCGCCTACATGTTCGCCGAGTACCTGAACGTGCTGGTCGTCTCCGGCATCGTCACGACGGTCTTCCTCGGTGGCTGGCTGCTTCCGTTCGGCATCCACCCGCCCGGCTGGGTCGACCCGTTCGTCGTGCTCGCCAAGATGTTCCTGATCGTCACGTTCTTCATCTGGGTGCGCTCGACTCTCCCCCGCCTGCGCTACGACCAGCTGATGAGCTTCGGCTGGAAGATCCTCCTGCCGCTGGCGACCCTCAACGCGCTGGTCACAGCCGTGCTCGTGGTGGTGACGCACTGATGAGCTGGGATCCGGGACGGGACGTAATCGAGGTCATCCGAGCGCCTAAGCCGGGGCCCGCGCGGGCGACGTTCAGGGCGTTCGCCGAGACGCTGCGCGGGTTGAAGACCACGTTCGCGCGGATCATCGAAGGCCCGACCACAATCCAGTACCCCGAGGAGAAGA
The DNA here is from genome assembly GCA_027306855.1 of Solirubrobacterales bacterium. Taxonomy (GTDB): domain Bacteria; phylum Actinomycetota; class Thermoleophilia; order Solirubrobacterales; family Solirubrobacteraceae; genus Palsa-744. The sequence goes on from DAHUYZ010000009.1 coordinate 23,251, forward strand.
CCCCCGTATATCCCCGCTTCAGGGGCCGCCACAAGCTGCACCGCTTCGAAGATTCGGACCCCGCTCACCCCGGGCTAGAGAAGTGCGTCGGCTGCTCGCTATGCGCGGCCGCCTGCCCGGCAGACTGCATTCGCGTCGTCTCCGCCGAGAACACGCCCGAGCACCGCGTGTCCGCCGGCGAGCGCTACGCCGAGGTGTACGAGATCAACCTGTCGCGCTGCATCTTCTGCGGCTACTGCGAGGTCGCCTGCCCATTCGACGCGATCACGATGGGTCACGACTACGAGATGTCCGCGTATGACCGCGACGACCTGATCTTTACGAAGGAGATGCTGCTCGCCGAGCCTCTGGAGCGCACGCCGCTGCGCAGGGAAGGCGAGTAGCGGATGAGCGCGATCCTGTTCTTCATCGCCGCGATCGGCGTGATCGCGGGGGCGATCGGCGTCGTGACGTTGAGCAACCCGTTCTACGCCGTGCTGTCGCTCGTCGGCCACCTGCTGTCGCTCGCCGTGCTTTTCCTGCTGCTGCGCGCCGAATTCGTCGCCGCAGCCCAGGTGGTCGTGTACGCAGGCGCTGTGATGGTGCTGTACGTGTTCGTCGTCGCCTATGTCGGCGATGAGCAGCAGTCGCTGCGCTCGACCCTCGCTCGGCGCTCGCGCTCCCGTGGTGCGGACGGGCGGCGTCCCACGGGCGTCCTATTCGCGGGAGCCCTGCTCGTCGAGCTTCTGATCGCGCTGCTCGGCAGCGGGCTGAAGGCCGTCGAAGGCAGCGGCGCGCCCTATGCGCCCGGATCGCGCACGTTCGGCACCCCCGCGTACATCGGCAACCTGCTCCTCACCCGCTTCCTGCTCGTGTTCGAGGTGACCTCGCTGCTGCTGTTGATCGCGGCCGTCGGCGGCGTCGTGCTGGCGCGCAGGCGCGGCGGCCTGGACGAGAGCGTCGACATCGACTACGCGCCGCTTGCGATCCCCCGTCCGCTCGGGACGGGCACGATGGCCGAGGCCGTCGAGGGGCCATCGCTCGCCTACGCGCACGCCGGCGTGGCCGAGGCCGGCAGCCCGACCGAGTCCGAGCACGATGGAAGCGGAGGCGGCTGGTGAGTATCGCCTGGTACCTCTCGGTCTCCGCGATCATCTTCTGCATCGGCGCGGTCGGGGTTTTGATGCGGCCCAACCCGCTGGTGATCCTGCTCTGCCTGGAGCTGATGCTCAATGGCGCGAACCTCGCGCTGATCGCGTTCTCACGCATGTGGGGCAATGGCGACGGCCAGATCTTTGCGATCGTCGTCATGACCGTCGCCGCCTGCGAGGTGTGCATTGGGCTCGGGATGATCGTCGCGATCCACCGCCGCCGCCTACCTATCGATGTAGACGAGCTCCGGGAGCTCCAAGGCTGATGAGCACGACCACGTACGGCTGGCTCGTGCTGGCGTTCCCGCTGCTCGGCACGATCGCGATCGGCGCAGGCTTCAAGCGCCTGCCCGGCCGCAGCGCGGGCTGGATCGGCACGGGCACGATCTTCCTCGCCTTCCTCGCGTCGCTCGGCGCGCTCATCTCGCTCCAGGGCCACGCCGCCGACCATCGTCAGCTGACCTCTTCGCTGTGGAGCTACGCGAGCACCGCCGGCATCGACGCGCAACTGTCGATCCTCGTCGACCCCCTGTCGGTGTTCATGATCCTCGTCGTCACCGGAGTATCGACGGCGATCCATCTCTACTCGGTCTCCTACCTGGACTCTGATCGCGGCTTCGTGCGCTTCTTCGCCTACCTGAACTTCTTCGTCTTCTCGATGCTGCTGCTCGTGCTGGCTGGCAATTTCGTGCTGCTGATCGTCGGCTGGGCGTTCGTGACGCTGGCGTCCTACCTGCTGATCTCCTTCTGGTACCGGCGCACGACCGCCACCGCCGCGGGCATCAAGTCGTTCGTGATCAACGTCGTCGGCGACGTCGGCTTGGTGCTGGGCACGTTCTTCATCTTCAAGCACACCGACACGCTCGACTTCTTGAAGACGTTCAGCGCCGCCCCCCATGTGTTCACGAGCGGCGAAGGGGACCTCACAGCCGGCTGCATCCTGCTGCTGGTGGGCGCGTTCGCGAAGTCCGCGCAGATCCCGCTGCACACCTGGCTTCCCGACGCGATGGAGGGCCCGACGCCGGTCAGCGCGCTGATCCACGCCGCCACGATGGTCACCGCGGGCGTGTACCTGATCGCACGCATGCACCCCCTGTTCGAGCTGGCACCCGCTGCGCAGGACACGGGCGCCGTCGTCGGAGCGCTAACGCTGCTGATCGCGGCGACGATCGCGGTGACGCAGACGGACATCAAGCGCGTGATCGCCTACTCGACGATGTCCCAGATCGGCTACATGATCATGGGCGTCTCCGTCGGGGCATACGCGGCCGGCCTGTTCCACCTGATGACGCACGCCTTCTTCAAGGCGCTGCTGTTCATGGCCGCCGGCTCGATCATCGGCGCGATGGCGGGTGAGCAGTCGCTCGACCGCATGAAAGGCTTCCGCCGGGCGATGCCGTTCACGTTCGCCTCGTTTTTGATCGGCGGCCTCGCGCTCTCGGGCATCCCGCCGTTCTCGGGCTTCTTCTCCAAGGACGAGATCCTGCTCGTGACCGGCGAGCTGGGCGGCTGGCACTGGGCGCTGTACGTGGTCGGCTATATCGGCGCGTTCCTGACCGCGATCTACACGTTCCGCATGATCTTCAGGGCCTTCTTTGGGGATCCGGTGGCGGAGGCCCGCGAGCTTGAAGCGGGGCACCTGCACCATGCCGAGCAGCCCACCAACCCGGCAACGGGCGAAGTCGAGGACACCGACGTCGGCTTTCCCGGACCGGCCCATGCGATCGCCGAGCGCGCGCTGCCGATGCGCGTGGCTATGGGCTTGCTCGCCCTCGGCGCCGTCGGCGCGGGTCTGATCCAGATCCCGAAGGTCGACTTCGTGATCGACGACTTCCTGCGGCCCACGTTCGCCGGCTCGGCGCTGTACGAACCGCATACGCGCAACGGGTTGCTCGTGTTCGGGCTGATCCTCGGCACGCTGCTGGGGCTCAGCGGGATCGCGATCGCCTGGCGTGTGTGGGTCGCGCGGCCCGGTATCGCCCCGGCGCTGCGCGAGCGCTTCGCGGGCGCGTACGGCCTGTTCGTCAACAAGTGGTACTTCGATGAGCTGATCGACGCGCTCGTCGTGCGGCCTGCCGCGGCGGTGGGACGCTTTGCGTCGAACACGTTCGAGCGCGCGTTCGTCGAGGGGACGCTCGTCGGCGGTACCACGCAGATCGTGCGTGCCGCCTCCGCGTCCGTGCGCGGCGCCCAGACGGGGTTGCTGCGCTACTACGCCGCCCTGCTCGTGCTGGGCGTGTCGGGACTCGGCCTCTACTTCCTGCTGCAGACGTGACGATCTGATGCCCGCGCTCTCAATCCTCATCTGGCTCCCGCTCGCATGCGGCCTGCTCGGCGCGCTTGCCGCCCGTCGCAACGAGCGGATACCCGGCATCGTGGCCCTGCTCGGCTGCACCGGCGCACTGGGCCTGGCGATCGCGTACCTCATCCAGTACGGCCCGGGCTCGAGCGGGCTGAAGGACGTGACCGATGTCGTGTGGATCTCCGAACTGGGGATCCATTACAAGCTCGGGCTCAGCGGGCTGAACGTGGCGCTCGTCGGGCTGACGGCGCTGCTGTTCTTCGCGGCGATCCTCGCGTCGAACCTGCGCTCGTGGGAACGTCCACGCCTCTTCTACTTCCACATGATGCTCGCCGAGTCGGCCGTGCTCGGCGCGTTCCTCGCCCAGGATCTCGCTTTGTTCGTGGCGTTCTTCGACCTGATGCTGATCCCCTTCTACTTCCTGATCGGCGGCTGGGGCACGGGGCCGGATCGCGTCAAAGCGACGATCAAGCTCGTCATCTACACGCTCGTCGGCTCGCTGCTGATGCTGGCCGCGGCGATCGCGACGGGTGTGCTCGCGGGCTCCCAGCACGGCCAGCACATCACGTTCGTGCTGTCGGCGCTTCAGGGCCTGCCGCTGAGCAGGGGCTCGCAGGAGTGGATCTTCCTGTTCTTCGCCGCCGCCTTCCTCGTGAAGATGCCGGCCTTCCCGCTGCACGGCTGGATGCCCGACGGCTACCGCGCGATGCCGATCGAGGTGCTGATGGTGTTCTCAGGCGTGCTCTCCAAGGTCGGCGCGTACGGCTTCCTGGCGATCGTTCTGCCGCTGTTCCCGCAGGCCTCAGCGCACTTCCAGACGCTGATGCTGGTCATCGCGCTGCTGTCGATCCTGTATGGGTCGGCGGTCGCGTTCACGCAGACCGACGCGCGCCTGATCGCCGGCTACTCATCGGTCGCGCAGCTCGGCTTCATCACTTTCGGGATCTTCGCCCTGGACCCGCAGGGCGCTCAGGGGGCGCTGCTGCAGATGGTCAACCACGGGCTCGTGGTCGCACCGATCTTCTTCATCATCGCGCTGCTCGCGGCGCGCAGCGGCGGCTCGGAGGACATCCGCGACATGGGCGGGATCGCGCTGCGCGCGCCCGTGCTGGCCGTGGCGTTCTTGATCGTTGCGCTCGCCACGCTCGCGATGCCCGGCTCGGCCAACTTCGTAGGCGAGTTCCTGATCCTGCTGGGCGTGTTCAAAGCGAAGCTCGCGCTCGCCATCATCGCCTTCGCCGGCGTGGTTGCGGCGAGCGTGTACGCGCTGAGGCTGTTCATCCGCTCGATGCACAACCGCGTCGGCAGCGGTGTGCGCTCGCGCGAGATGACGCTCACCGACGGCGCTGTGCTTGTCCCCGTCCTAGCGGTGATTGTGCTGCTGGCCTTCTATCCGCAAGGGCTGCTGAAGCGCTCCGAAGCCTCTGTGGGCGCATCCGTCTCCGCTGCGCACATCGCGCTCACCGAGCCCCCACAAACGCTCGCCACCGCGGAAGAACCATGACGATGCTCGCAACGACCGCCCTCAAAGGCCCCCACGTCGACTTCGCCGCGCTCTCGCCGCTGATCGCGCTGCTGGGAGGCGCGATCGTCGTGCTGATGGTCGGGCTGCTCGGCCCTCGCCGGCTGCGCGAGCTGTTCGTACCGGTACTTGCGCTCGTCGCGCTGGGAGCATCGATCGGCTTGACGATCTGGCGCTGGAACACGCCCGAGTCGGTCATCTCAGGCGCCTTGCGGGTAGATCGACTGTCGCTGACGCTCAACCTGGCGCTCGCCGCCGGAGGCATCGCCACCGTCTTACTCGCCTGGCGCTCGCGCGCCGTGCGGGAAGCGGCGCATGGCGAGCTCTACGCGATGTTGCTCACGACGATCGGCGGGATGGCGCTGCTCGCCGCCGCGCAGAACACGATCGCCGTGTTCCTGGGCCTCGAGCTGTTGTCGATCCCGCTGTACGTGATGTGCGCGAGTGAGATGCGTCGCGAGCGTTCGCTTGAGTCCGGGCTGAAGTACCTGATCGTCGGCTCGGTCGGCTCGGCGACGCTGCTGTACGGCCTTGCGCTCATCTACGGCGCGACGGGCGCCACGGACTTCTCAGGGATTGCGAACGCCATCTCAAACGACGGCATGGCCTCCAACGCGATGGTGCTGAGCGGGATCGCGTTGTGCGTCGCGGGTCTCGCATTCAAGTCCTCGGTGGCGCCGTTCCACCAGTGGACGCCCGACGTGTACGAGGGGGCGCCGACCCCGATCACCGCGTTCATGGCGGTCGCCACGAAGGTCGCCTCGCTGGGCGTGCTGCTGCGGCTGTTCGACGTGGCGTTCATCGGCGCCCAGTCGAGCTGGGGGCCGGCGCTCGCCACGCTCGCCACGATCACGATCCTCGTCGGCAACGTCGGCGCGCTCGGCCAGTCCTCGCTGAAGCGGATGCTCGCCTACTCCTCGATCGCCCAGGCCGGCTACATACTCGCCGGCGTGGTCGTCTCCACCGCGCTGGGGGCGCAGGCGACCGTGTTCTATCTGGCGGTCTACGTGTTCATGAACAAGGCGGCCTTCGCCGTGATCGTCGTGCGTGAGCGGGAGACCAATCTCGGCGACAGCGTCCACGCGCTCGCCGGTCTCGGGGCGCGGGCGCCCTGGCTGGCCTGGCCGATGACCATCTGCATGCTCGGACTCGCCGGCATCCCGGGCACGGTCGGGTTCATCGGCAAGTTCCAGCTCATCCACGCGCTCGTGTCGGGCAACTACACCTGGCTGGCCATCGTGCTCGTCGTCGGCTCGATGATCTCGCTCGGCTACTACCTGCCGGTCATCGCCGCGATGTGGATGCGCCCGGCGCCCTCCCCGGCCAAGGCAGGCGCGCCCGGCGCGATCCCGGCGATCGCGGGCGGCTCGCAGGACCTTGACGACGACGACAATGCAAGCGACGATGGCAGCGACGGCGATGGCGAGGAGAACGCGAGCGGACGGTGGCCGGAGGTCGCATTCGTCGCGGTCCTGTCCGGAGCGACGACGATCTTCTTCGGCATCGTGCCCCAGCCGCTGTTCGACCTCGTCCACGGGGTCGGCAGCGCGCTTGGGTTGATGTGAGCTAGGCTCGCCCGGCGGCGCGCGCGGCCTCTTCGGCCTGGCCGAGCCGGCGCTCAACCAAGTCCAGCCCCGCGTCCCAGAAGCCGGGGTCGGCAAGATCCACTTCCACGATCCTGCCGAGCTCCTCGGGGGAGCGCGAGCCGCCGGCGGCGAGCAGGTCGAGGTACTGCGGCACGAGCTCCTCGCCGCGCTGCTCGTAGCGCTCGTAGACCGCCAGCGCGAGCAGCTGGCCGTAGGCGTAGGCATAGACGTAGCCGGGCGAGCCGATGAAGTGCGGGACGTAGGACCACCACGTGCGATAGCCGTCGGTAATCTCGACGGAGTCGCCGAGCATGTCCGACTGGCTCTGCGCCCACAGCTCGCCGAAGCGCTCGACCGACAGCTCGCCCTGCTCGCGTCGCGCGGTGTGGGCGAGATCCTCGAAGCGGTTCATCGCGATCTGCCTGAAGACGGTTGCGATCTGGCCCTCGATGTTCTCGGCGAGCAGCGCAAGGCGCGAGGCAGGCGAGGAGTCCTCGTCGAGCAGCCTGCCGAAAACGATCGTCTCGCCGAACACCGACGCCGTCTCGGCGAGGGTCAAAGGAGTGTGCTGGTGGAAGATGCCCTGATCGGCGGCGAGCGCGAAATGAACGCCGTGGCCGAGCTCGTGCGCGAGCGTCAGCACGTCGCGGCGGCGAGAGGTGTAGTTGAGCATCACATACGGGTGTACCGATGGGACGGACGAGGCGCAGAACGCGCCGCCGCGCTTGGCGGGACGGACGGGCGCGTCTATGAAACGTTCATCGAAGAAGCGTCGCGCGACCTCGCCGAGCTTCGGCGAAAAGGAGGAGTAGCAGTCGAGCACGATCTCCCGGGCCTGGGCGAACGTGAAGGTGACCTCGTCGTCGGTGACGGCCGCCATGCGGTCATAGTCGGCGAGCCGGTCGATGCCGAGCAGCTTGGCCTTCAGGCGATACCAGCGCCGCGCCAGCCCATAGCGCGCCCTTACGGCCTCGACGAGCGCGGCGACAGACTCATCGCTCGCCTCGTTGGAGAGGTTGCGGGCCGCCAGCCAGTGCGGATAGCGGCGCAAGCGGTCGTCGGTCGCCTTGTCCGCGAGAAGCGTGTTGAACGCGAACGCGCGCGTGCGCAGGCCGGGCGCGAGCGCCTGTGTGATCGCCTCCGCAGTCGTCCGCCGCAGCTCGCGATCCGGTAGCGCGAGCCGGCTGAGTGCGACGTCGAGCGCCACCTTCTGCTCCCGGCGTTCCACCGCGGGCCCCCGCATCGCCTGCGCCAGGCCAGACCGTCCGCCGGTCGTCTGGGTCGGCAACTCCACCTCGATCGCCGAGGTCAGCTCGTCGAACAGCCGCGACCACGCGCTCGAACCGGTCACCGACTTCTCGGCGAGGATCTTCTCCTCGGGCTCTGACAAGAGGTGATCGCGGTAGCGGCGCACGTTGCGCAGGTGGTGGGCACAGAAGTCCAGGCGCTCGTCCGCCAAGAGCGCCTCGGCCCGCTCGTCGGGCAGCGCGGCCCACTCCAGCTCGGCGAACAGCAGCAGCGTCTCGACCTGGGTGCCTCGCTCCTGGACCTCCTGCAGCAGCGCCCCATTGGCCGGATCTGCCGTGTCAATCGAGAAGCGCAGACCAGCGTACGTGCCCGCGCGACTGACGAGCTCCTGAATCGCGGCCAGCTCGCGCATAGCATCCTCGAGACCGGCGCTGTCTAGCTCGCCGATCTTGCCCCCATGCTGCTCGGCGAAAGCTTCGGCACGAGTCAGAGCCTCATCGAGTTGACGCTTGACCCCCTCTTGGCCCTCACCATCGACGAGCGGGTCGAGGTTCCAGGCGGTCTGCTCCAGCTCGGGGTCGAGTGGGCCGGGAGGAGCTTCGGTGGACATGTGCTCGGAGCTTAGCCGAGCACTACGGCCCTCGATCCCGGACGCTACTCTCCCGCGAGCGCCTGGAGCAAATCGAGCCGCGCGGCTCGGCGCGCCGGCAGCTGAGCCGCGAGCAGGCCGGCGAGCGCCGCCACCACGAGCAGGATCGCGAGCGTGCCGAGCGGGATCGACTGGACGAAACCCGAACCCGACAGCGCAAAGGTCGTGACGAGCACGGCGCCGACCACACCGATCACGAGGCCCAGCACGCCGCCGATCAGCGAGGTGATGACCGACTCGTAGCGGATCATCTGGCGCACCTGCCGGCGTGAGGTGCCGATCGCGCGCAGCATCCCCAGCTCGCGCGTGCGCTCGTAGATCGAGAGCACTAGCGTGTTGACGATCCCGAACAACGACACGATCACAGACAGGGCGAGCAGCACGTAGATCAAGGCGAGCAGCGTGTTGATCTGTTCGCCCTCTTCCTGCTTGAACTGCGCGGCGGTGCGGGACTTGGCCTGGGGAAAGCCCTGAGCGAGCACCCTGTCCACCACGGGCTGCACCTGAGCATTGCTGACCCCCGGCGCGTACTTGACGAAGTCGAGCGCGTCTTCGCGTTGCCCAAACGCGGCTCGCGCGAGCGCCAGCGAGATCGTCATGTTGCCCAGCAGGCGTGTCCTGTCGGTCACGATGCCGCTCACGATCAAGCTCACATGGCGTTCGGTCGGCGTGAGCAGCGTGACCGTCTGCCCGACCTTCAGGCGATGGGATTTTGCGTAGCCTTCGGACACGATCGCCCCGTTCGCTTCGAGCGCTTGCAGCGTCGCGCTCGAACCCTGCTTCCATTCGATTCGGTACACCTGCCCGAACGTCGCGGGATCGACCGCCGTGATCGTCGCGTTTTCACTCGATCCGCGCGGCCGCCCGACCGTGAAGGCGATCGGCGTCACCGTCGCGATGCCCGGGACTCTACGCAGGGCGGGGGCGATCAGCGCCGGTATCCCCTGTTCGCGTCCACCTGACTGTGAGCTCTCGACGATCAGGTTGCCCGCGAACGAGCGGCTGACAGCCTGGTCGATCGTCGCCTTCGTGCCGTCGGCGAGCACCGCCACGAACGCCACCAGCGCGAGGCCGACGGTCAACGCGGCGGCCGTCACCATCGTGCGTCCGGGCTGGCGGATCGCGTTCTCCCGCGCCAGGCGCCCGGTGATCCCGCGCCAGGCGACGAGCGCGCCGACGGCGCGGGCGAGCGCCGGGACGACGCGCGGGCGCCACCGCAACCAACGGCGGCGAGGCAGCTCTACCCCCTCGCGCATGGCTGCGATCGGCGGCACGCGCGTGGCCCGCCGTGCCGGCAGCAGGCTCGCGAGCAGCGTGACGCCGAGGCCGACGAGCAGCGAGACGACGATCGTGCGCGTGTGGAGCACCGTGCCGCTCGTAGGCAGATCTGCCCCAAAGCTCTTGAACAGCTCGTCGAGCGCGGGCGCCAGCAGGATGCCGCCGAGCAGCCCAAGCGCAGCTCCGCCGACGCCGAGCAGCGCGCCTTCGAAGAGAACGCTGCGCAGGATCTGGCGACGTGAGGACCCGAGCGTGCGCAGTAGGCCGAACTCGCGCGTACGCTGGGCGACCGTGATCGAGAAGGTGTTGAAGATGATGAACGCCCCGACGAATAGGGCAACATAGGCGAAGATCAGCAGGAACGTGCGCAGGAAGCTGAGGTTTTCTTCGAGAGTTGTCGTCTCCTTGGCCGCCTGCTGCGCGCCCGTGCGCACTTCGACGGTCGACGGCAGCACGGCGCGGATGCGCGCCCGCAGCGCTTGCGGTGTGACCCCCGATCGCGCCGCCACGTCGAGCTGGGAGTAGCGGCCCAGCTCGCCTGTGACCCTTTGCGCCTCGCCCAGCAGCAGGACGGCCGCGGCAGCGCCGCCGAAGGACTGGGCGCCCCCGTACTGCACGATCCCCACGATCGTGTAGCGGCGCGCCACGGCGGAGCCGGCGACGACGATTTGCCGGCCGAGCTTCAAGCTTGTGCGTTCGGCCGTGAACTGGTCGATCGCGGCCTCTCCCGCGCCGGCCGGCAAGCGGCCGGAGACAGGCGAGAACGACTCGAAGCGCTTTGGCACGACACTCGCGACGAAGGCCGGGGCGCCGCCCGTCGTCAGACGCTTGCCGTGCGTATCGAGCAGCGCGGCGAACTCAAAGATCGAGCCGGACGCTTCCGCCACGCCCGGCACGGAGCGCACGCGCGCGAGCATCGCTTCGTCGATCGGGGATACCTGTGAGCGAACGCGGCTGCCGAGACGCTGCGACGGTGTGACGACGACGTCGTGACCCTTGTTCGCAATCGTGAAGATCCCCGCAAACGCGCTGTTGATCGTGTCGGTGAGGATGTAGGTGCCGGACATGAGAGCCACGCCCAGCGCTATCGCGACGGCGGTCAGGATCACACGCAACTTGCGCTGCAGAAAGCCGCGCAAGAGCAGATCGAGCATCAGTCGCCGGACTTCACTCGCTCGAGCGCCGCCTCGACGCTCGACCCGTCGCCGTCGTGCGCCACGCGACCGTCCGAGAGCAGGATCAAGCGATCGGCGAATCCCGCCGCGTGCGCCTCGTGCGTGACCATCACGACCGTCTGGCTGAAGTCGTCGACCGCTTGACGCAGCAGCGCAAGCACGTCGCCGGAGGCCTTTGAGTCGAGATTGCCGGTCGGCTCGTCGGCGAACACGACCGCCGGGCGTGAGATCAGCGCGCGCGCTACGGCAACGCGCTGTTGCTGTCCGCCCGAGAGCTCCGCGGGCCGGTGGCTGAGACGATCGCGAATCCCGATCGTGTCGATCAGTCGATCGAACCACTCGCGCTCTGGCTTGCGCCCGGCGATCGACAAGGGCAGCAGGATGTTCTCCTGCGCGCTGAGCACCGGCAGCAGGTTGAACGTCTGGAAGATGAACCCGACGCGGTCGCGACGCAGCAGCGTGAGACGGCGGTCGTCCAGCCCCGTCAGCTCGGTGCCGTCGAGCGTCACCGTCCCCGATGTCGGCCGGTCGAGGCCCGCGAGTATGTGCATGAGCGTCGACTTGCCCGACCCCGACGGTCCCATGATCGCGGCGAAGCGCCCGCGCGCGAACTGGACCGTCACATCGGTCAGGGCCTCAACGGCGGCGGGCCCTTCGCCGTAGCGCCGGCAGACCGAATCAGCCGCGACGATCTTGTCCTGAAGGTTAGAGTCAGCGGCACTCACTGACGCGAGTGTAGTGGTCGCATCGCGCGCGGCATGCGCGCCGGCATGCGCGCCCCGGCGAAAGACGAGGCGACAAGGACGCACCTCGCTCGGCGCGCGGAGACGCCCGACCGGCGGTGTAGCATCGCCGCTCCCATGCACGAAACGACCCCCAAGGTCTTCCTGATCGCAAGGCCGTCAGTCGACCTCGACGGCATGCGCGGCTACCTGCGCGAGGTCGGCGGGGAGTCGTGGTTGGACCGACGGCTGGCCGAGGTTGACGGGGAGTCCAGCGATGGAGAGACGACCGGCGCCGGGTCACGAGGCGCACTGAACAGCGGCGAAGCTCTCGTCGAGTTCGGCGGCAGGGCCTGCTATCGCAGCTGGGAGCCTGGCCTGAACCCGAACGTCACAAAGGTCAGGACAGACAGGCGCGAGTACTTCGCGAACATATTGCGCAGCGGCCACGGCAGCGTCTTGGAGCACGCGAACTGGTCGTTCGCGCTGAGGGACGTGAGCAGAGTCTTTACGCACGAGCTGGTCAGGCATCGCGCCGGCTCGGCATTCAGCCAGGAGAGCCTGCGCTACGTGCGCCTCGCCGACATCGGCTTTCGCGTGCCACCCGCCCTGGAGCCGATGCGCGAGCAGGTGCTCGCGATCGTCGAGCAACTTGAGCAGCTGCAGGTAAGCGCCGCCAAGGCGCTCGGGATCGACGAACAGGGCGTGCCCTTTCACGTCAAGAAGGAGGTCACCTCCGCCCTGCGCCGACTCGCCCCGATCGGGCTCTCGACCGACATCGTCTGGACCGCGAACGCGCGTACGTTGCGCCACGTGATCGAGATGCGCACCGCCGAGGGCGCCGAGGAGGAGCTGCGGCTCGTGTTCGACCAGGTCGCCAGGATCATGCAGGCCGAGGCGCCCAACCTGTTCGGAGACTTCACCCGCCGGGACGACGGGTCGTGGGCGCCCGAGCACCACAAGGTCTGACACATAGACGACCAGGGAGTCGCAGAACAAGCCGACACCGACGGCGAGCCGTTGGTGAAGGACGCAGCATCGCGTCGCCCCGCCGCTTCCTGGTCAAGTGTCCATCGTGCGCGTGCGCCATGCGCCCAGCACCAGAAACACGATCAGCCAACCGGCCATCACGAGCACGGCCGTCGCCGAGCCCATCGTCACGGCGCCTCCACGCGCCGGACCGTGGCCGCCGCCGTTGTCCAGGCTGACGGGGCTGAAATGGGCGATCGCTTCGCGCAACACCAGCTTGCGCGAGCTGCCGAGCGAGCTGATGTTGGTCAGGATCGGGCTCGCGATGAGCTGCCAGCCGATCAGGGCGACGAGCGTGCCAGGCCGGGAGGTCGTCAGCGAAGCCAACCCGACGGCCACGACGCAGATGACGCCGGTCGAAAGCAGCGTGAAGCCGAGGCCGTTGGCGACCATCGCAGCGCTGGGTGTCGGCGACCCGCCGGCGAACACGAATGTGCCGATCACCGAGAGCGCGTAGGCGATGAGCACGATCAGCCAGGTCAGCGCGAGCGCGGCGGGCACGCGCGTGGCGAACAGGGCCAAGCGCGAGCGGCCCGTCACGACCAGGTCGCGGAAGACACCTGCCGCGAAGTCGCCGGCGCCCGCATCGGTGCCGATCAGGATCGCGGCGAGCGGTCCGAAGAACAGCGCGACGACCCGCAGCGAGTCCTGAAATCCGCTGAGACCTCCAGCGGGCCCGTGTTCCTGAGGGTTGGAGGAGTGCTGGGCAGCGGCGATGATGAAGTAGAGCAGCAGTGGAAGCACCGTGAGCAGGAGCGCCCAGATCAAAGTGACCCTGCGCTTGCGCATCTTGAGGAAGTCCGCGCTCGTCATGCGCGCGGCGATCGTTGCGCTTGCGGCAGTCATGCCCGCACCTCCTCCTGATCGATGGACGATTGCTCCTCGGCGGAGGATCCCGACAGCCGCGAGGTGACCTCGAGGAAACGTTGCTCCAGGCTCTGGCGCACCGGCTCCAGGCGCGAAACGGCAAGCCCGGCGCCCACGAGCGCGGCGTTGACGGCCGCGGCACGCTCAGCGGGGGAGCTCTCGCTCCCATCGGTGAGAACGACGCGCAAACCCTCATCTGAGCGCTGCGCGCCGCGCGCGGCGTCACACCCTTCGAGCACGGCGAGCCCCCGCTCGGAGTCGTTTACACCGACGATCAGCTCATGGACGGTCGCGCCTTCGGCAAGCTCGGCGATCGCGCCCTGCGTGATGATCTTGCCGTGGTCCACGATCGCGGCGTGGTCGCAGATCTTCTCGACCTCATCCAGCAGGTGCGAGGAGAGGAACACCGTGCGTCCCTCCTGCTCGACCATCGCCCGAATCATCTCCCTGAACTCCTGGATTCCGCCCGGATCGAGGCCGTTGGTGGGCTCGTCGAGGATCAAGAGCAGCGGATCGGCCAGCAGGCAGCGCGCCACGCCGAGGCGCTGGCGCATCCCGAGCGAGTACTTCTTGACCTTCTCATCCGCGCGGGCGATCAGCCCGACACGCTCGAGCGCCGGTTCGATGCGCGCATAGGACTCCGGACCGCGCGCCGCGGCGATTATGCGCAGATTCTCGCGACCCGAGAGGTGAGGATGAAAGCGCGGCTCCTCAACGATCGCGCCTACCCTCGAGAGCGCCTGAGCGCGCTCTGCGGGCACAGGATGGCCGAGCACGCTCATCGTGCCGGCGCTCGCGTGCGTCAGGCCGAGCAGCATCCTGATCATCGTCGTCTTGCCGGCGCCGTTAGGGCCGAGGAACCCGAACGCGCTGCCGCGCGGAACGCGCAGATCGACGTTGTCGATAGCGGTGCGCTCGCCGAAGCGCTTAGTCAGGCCGGTCGTTTCAACGGCAGCCGTCATCGGCCGCGAAGTCTCTCAGACAAACATAAGAAACAGATCAGAGCCGGATGCGAATATCGCTTGGGCTACTCGGCGGTGGAATCTCGCCCGTCACGACGGATACCGGACTACGGTCTAGTCTGCATGCCCGTACGCGGCGATCTCCTGCTTCTCCTGCTCTGATAGCTCGCGCGGAGTCTCGCCCCGCTCGAGCTTCTCGTGCTGGACGTAGTGGCGGATCTCATCGACGATTTCGGGGTTCGCGAGAGTCGTCACGTCGCCCACGTCCGAGAAGTTGGAGATCCCGGCGATCACGCGGCGCATGATCTTGCCCGAACGCGTCTTTGGCATGTCCGAGACGATCCACACGTTCTTCGGACGGGCGATCTTGCCGATTTCCCTGTCGATCGCATCGGCCACCTTTTGCTCGACCGCGGCGCTCGCCTCGTTGCCGGGCTTGAGCGACACGTACATCTCGACGATCTTGCCGCGCAGCTCGTCGATCACGGGCACGGCGGCTGCCTCGGCAACCTCATCGACGGTGATCGCGGCCGACTCGAGCTCCTTTGTGCCGAGCCGGTGCCCGGCTACATTGATCACGTCGTCGACGCGACCGAGGATCCTGAAGTAGCCGTCGGCGGCCTGCACCGCACCGTCGCCCGAGAAGTACGGCCAGTCGCGCCAGTCCTTGCTATCCGTGTTCTTGCAGTACTTGGCGTAGTAGGTCTCGACGAAGCGCTCCGGCTGACCCCAGACCGTCTGGAAGATCCCGGGCCATGGATTGCGGATGCACATGTTGCCCGCCTTGCCCGAGCCCTTGGGAATCTCCTGGGCATTCTCGTCGTAGATCACAGGGAAGACCCCAAGCACCGCCGGTCCGCAGCTGCCGGGCTTCATCGGCTGCAAGCCGGGTAGCGTGCTTCCCAAGAAGCCGCCGTTCTCCGTCTGCCACCAGGTGTCGACGATCGCCGCCTGACCCTTGCCGACCACCTCGTAGTACCAGCGCCAAACGTCCGGCTCGATCGGCTCGCCGACCGTCGTCATGTGCTTGAAGTGGTAGTCGTACTTGGCCGGCTCATCGGGCCCGAGCTTGCGCAGCATCCTGATCGTGGTGGGCGCGGTGTGGAAGATGTTCACGCCGAGCTTCTCCGCAATCCGCCATGGCCTGCCCGCGTCGGGGTATGTCGGGACTCCCTCGTACATCACGCTCGTCGTTCCCAGCGAGAGGGGCCCGTAGACGATGTAGGAGTGGCCTGTGATCCAGCCGATGTCGGCAAAGCACCAGTATGTGTCCGTCGGATGGATGTCCTGGTAGTACTTGGAAGTGCCGGTCACGTAGGACAGGTAGCCGCCGGTCGAGTGCTGGGCGCCCTTTGGCCTGCCTGTCGTGCCACTCGTGTACATCAAGAACAGCGGCGCCTCCGCCGGCATCGAGACCGGCTCGACCGTCTGGCCTCGGTAGCCGTCGAGCAGCTCGTCGATGAAGAAGTCGCGGCCCTCGACCATAGGGCTGTCAGAGTGGTACTCGCCCGGTATTCGCCGCCACACGAGTACCTTCTCGACCTCGACGCCTTCGGCTTGCGCGGCGGCGATCGCCTCGTCGGCGTGCTTCTTGTGGTCGAGCAGCTGTCCGTTGCGGTAGTAGGAGTCGATCGTGACGAGGATCTTGCTCTTCGAGTCGGCGATCCTGTGACCGCAGGCCGTGCCGGAGAACCCGCCGAACACCTGCGAGTGGATGACGCCGAGACGGGCGCACGCGAGCATCGACACCGGTAGGTCGGGCACCATCGGGAGGTGGAAGGTGATCCGATCGCCGGTCTTCGCGCCTACGAAGTCCCTCAGCAGCGCCGCGAACTCGTTGATGCGCCGGTGGAGCTCCGCGTATGTGATGTAGCGGGTCTCGGCGTCCTCGGGCTCGGGAACCCAGATCAGCGCGTTCTCGTCTCCCCGCTCTTGCAGATGCCTGTCGACGCAGTTGACGCAGGCGTTCAGGCGCCCGCCGACCCACCACTTCCAGAAGGGTGGGTCGCTCGTGTCGAGGACCTGATCCCACTTGCGGTCCCACGTGAGCATCTCGGCGTACTCCGTAAAGCAGTCCGGGAAACGGTCTTCGCTGAAGCGCTCGAGGATCGCGGGATCGTTCGCGTTGGCCTGCGCCACGAAGGCGGGCGGAGGCGGGTAGTACTCCTCCTCACGCCAATGGACGGCGATCTGCGCCTCGGAGACCCCGGCCTGCGCGACCTCCGCCGCAGATGGTGCGTCGTTGTTAGTTGCCATCGTTCAAACCTCCTACTCAACCTCCGGCAAGAGAAGCACCCGCCTGCGGCCGTGCGGGTGACCCGAACTCTCCTCGACGGCCCCGCAGCCGCGGCGAGCATCAGATGACGCTCGCCGCACAGCTGCACAACTGCCCCTTTGCAACTGACTCTAACCGCCCAACGGCACCACCGGCATAACCGTCCTGTTGAACGTCGAGTTGACGACCATCGCAAACGAGGCGTACCAAGCGGCCGCCGCCGTCGCGAGCCCTACGTAGCCTCCCCAGTGGGTGACTTTCACGTGAGCGCCGGTCGCGCCGATCGCCAGCAGGATGAACGTGGCGGTCAGCAACACGAACACGAGCAGCACCGCTCCGTTGACGCGAAGCGCGGCGACCGTCATGTACGCCGTGAAGATCGCCCACGCATACAGGTACAGACCCACGGCGTGACCGACGTTGCCCCCGATGCTCTTCGCGTAGAAGACCTCCAGCGCCCAGAACGAGAGCCAGAAGCCGCCGTATGAGCAGAAGGCGACAGCCCCGAACGTGTTGCCCGTACGGAACTCCCACAGGCCGGCGAGCAGCTGGACGATGCCGCCGTACGCAAGAGCAAGCCCGAGCACAACCGGAACGCCCTTTTCGTTGACGAGGTTGGCGTTGAACATCGACAGAACGAACGTCGTCATCGCGAACCCCGCGAGACCTAGAGGCGCCGGATTGGCCGGCGTCCACGACGACGACGCCACCGGTCGCTCGACCGCTGCGGGCGGAGTGACGCCCTGGGCGGGTCGAGGATGGATAGAGGCTGCCTCCATGGAAGCCCTCCCTTCGCGCCGCCCCAATGCAAGGCGGCATTGATGCTTATCCGATGATTCTCTTCATGCGGGCACCACTCGGCGCGATCCCGCTTTTTCATTGGTTATTCCCGGATGCGCATCCGGTCAATCAACGCGCACACGGGGAATCCCCGCATCGGCCGCGCGTTTCCGCGCCACTCCGCCCCGGATGAGCGTCGACTTACGCTCGCTTGGCGCGCAGCTCGGCCTGTGTCGGCCAGGGACGCGACTCGCCGGCCGCCCACGCGGGCGGATCGCCGCTCGGCC
Organism: Solirubrobacterales bacterium; assembly: GCA_027306855.1. GTDB lineage: Bacteria > Actinomycetota > Thermoleophilia > Solirubrobacterales > Solirubrobacteraceae > Palsa-744. Next base: position 41,063 of record DAHUYZ010000009.1, read on the forward strand.
AGCGCCCCATCAGGAGGATGCCGATCGCAACGAGCCAGAAGGCCGGAACGAGATCTAGCGTGGATGTCCCGAACAGCGGCAGGAACAGGATCCCGGCGAAGATCCCGAGCACCGCGAGCCAGCGTGGCAGCAGGCCCGCGCGCATCGCCCCGACCATCGCCGCAATCGTTCCGATCGCGATCGCGAGCGCGGCCAGCAGACCGAGCAGGGCAAGAGTCACCCCGAGCGAGCCGGCTGTGAGCAGTGCTTGGTCGACCGCTTTGGACGAGAAGTCATGCCCCCCCACGAAGCTGTGCGCCTTGATCGAGATCGCGACCCAGTGGACGACGCTGAGGAGCGCAAACGCTCCACCTCCGACGAGCACCAGCGTGCGGGTGCCGGACCATGCTTCGGGCCTGCGAAAGGTGGTCGCCGCGACGATGAACAGCAGGACGATCGTCAAGCAGGCGACGGCGATCGCGGTAAGGACGCCGCCGGCGATCAGGCCGAAGGCGTGGTGGTCGATGTACGTGACCTCCGCCGCCCGCGGGCTCACGCTCGGGTTGGGCTGACCTCGCAGCAGCGACGCAAAGCCCTGCACGATGCCTACGGCCGGCAGGCCGCTGAGAGTGGAGCTGAGGATGATGCCGCTCAGCAGGTACAGCACGCCACCGGCAACGGCCGGCACGCCGAGGCGCGCGCGACGCTCGGACTCGACGGTGACCCTCTGCTCGATCTCCTTCGACGCTGCCATGGCCCCGGCAGTCTATGGGGCCTCGCCCGCGTCACGCTTCGATGTCGGCCTCGGCTCGTCCCGAGCCTTCCTCGCACCAGGGATTCGATGTCGGTCTCGACTCGTCCGGAGCGCAGACCGGCGAGCCGGACATGGAGACGGCTAGGATGAGCGCAATGGAGGGTTCGAGTTTTGGTGACCTGTTCGGAGACCCAGAGGAGCTTCAGCGCCGTCTCGCCCAGTTCGCCGAACAGATGCAAGGTCAGCAGGCGCTTGCGTGGGCCGACAATGCGATCAAGCTCGCCGTCGACATGACGGTCGCGGCCGTCAACCGCGTGAACCTCCAGGGCAGCGCCGAGGCGCAGGCCGAGCAGATCCGCAAAGTGATCGCACTCGTCTTCCCGGAGGCGGTCACGCTCGTGCGCGAGGCGCGCGCGGGGCTTCAGTAGCGCACCGAGCGGCGCGCGACAGCCCGCTCGGCGACGCCCTCGGCGATTGGCTGCCTCGCCTTCTCTGCCTCCCGCTCCGCCTGGCGATGGGCGCGTCCTGCGTCGATGACCTCGCGGAAGGAGCGAAAGCGGAAGATGACGACGACCGCGCCAAGGCCGAGCGCAGCGGTGAACGCGGCGATCGCTATCTGCTGGCCGACCGAGTAGGCGGCGACTACCGCGGTGGGAGCGCTCGAGGCGAACACCTTCACGAGCAGCGCCTGCTGCACGCCGGCGCCTCCAGGCGTGAAGGGCACTGCTCCCGCAACCTGGCCGACGCCGAACACGAGCAGCACGTTCTCGACCGATCCTCCAACCCGGAAGGCGTCGAGCAAGAACCAGAACGCCGCCGCGCGGCACAGCCACGCGACCGCCTGCCAGGCGGCGACCTCGTGCAGGTAGCGCCTGCGGTCCGTGAGAATCGTGACGCCCTGGCGGACCCTCACCCAGAACGCCTTCGCACGTGCGGAGAGGGCCGCGAAGGCCACCAGCCCGAGTACCACAAGCAGCGTGATCAAGAACAGCGTGAAGCGGAAGTGGTCGGCGAGATAGGCGATGTCGAAGGAGCCGAGCTTGCCGAAGTCGGGCGGCTTGGGAAAAACTCCTCGCGAGAACGCGAAGATCAGGACGAGCACGCCGACCGACGCGTCGAAGATCGCCTCCACGAAGAATGCCGCCGCGACCGTCGGATAGGTCGATCGGGGGATCGACGAGCGCGTGAGGAACAGCTTGATGATGTCTCCCCCCCGCGCGGGCACCACGTTGTTGAAGCCGACCGCCGCGACATAGGCGCCCCAGATGCGCCGCCACTGGAACGAAACCGCTGGGTAGGCGGCGCGCAGGCTGTGGAAGAAGGCGCGCGAGCGCAGCGTCAGGTTCAGTCCGAAGAACGCAAGCCCGAGCACGAGGGCACCCCAGTGGACGGCCGCGAGATCTGAGAAGAACTGGCCGGCCGCTTCGACGAAGGCGTTGAAGCTGTGTGCAAGCGAGCTGGCGGTCACCACCCAAGCCTACGGCGCTGAGCGGCCCGGGCGGCTAGTACTCCTCGTCGTCTTCTTCGAGCTCGAGCTCTTCCTCGTCCAGGTCGACCTCGTGCTCGTCCGGATCGAGGTCGTCGTCCTCCGTATCCCAGTCCTCGTCTTCGAATTCGTGCTCGGGAACCTCGAGCGTGGCTTGCCGCGACATGTCGCTCTCCCTTCCTTGAGCGTACGTTGAACGTCCCTTATCTATACCCGTGACGGCGGCGGCGCGCTCCGTCACTTCAAGAGCCGCGAGAGCCTCCGGTCCTTGAGCGTGCGGCCCTGTGTCTGACATGCCGGACAGTAGGCGATCACGTAGTCCTCGAAGTGCACGGGTCGCAGCGTCTGCCCGCAGCGTGGACATGGCTCGCCCTCGTGACGATGGACCTTCAGGGGCATCGGCAGCTTGTCGGGGATCGGCAGCGCGACGACCTTCTCGTAGTGCTCGATCGCCTGCTCCAGCGTGCCTACGATCGCCCGTTCGAGCTCGCCCGCCTGCTCTTCGTCGAGCTCGTTCGCTCGCTTGAACGGCGAGAGCTTTGCCGCCCACAGGATCTCGTCTGCCCAGGAGCGCCCGATCCCCGCGATCACGCGCTGGTCGCGCAGAGCGGCGTGTAGGGGACGCGGGGCGCCGAGCAGCTCGCTCATCGGCGGCGGGCCGGGCCAAGCCTCCGGGCCCAGCGACGCGAGCTCTGGAACATCGTCGAGATCCACGCTCGCTACGACCTTCGCCCAGGCCGCCTGCCTCGAGCCGAACTCGCGCAGTCGCAGCTCCCAATCGGCGCCATCGAGCTGAGCCCGAATCAGCAGTCGCGAGGTCCTGTCGCCGAGTCCCGCCCGGCGGTCGTACAGCTGCATTCGGCCGGCCGACATGAGGTGGATCAGCAGCACGAGCCCACCCGAGACCTCGACGAGTAAGTGCTTGCCGCGACGCCCTACCCCCTCGATCGTGCCTCCCTCGAGCTGCGAGAGCGGCGGGTCGAACGTGCGCATCACCTTTACGCCCGGCGCCAGCGCTGAGAAGATCTTCGCCCCGCGCAGCGCCTCATTCAGACGCCGCGCGGTTATCTCCACCTCGGGCAACTCGGGCACCGCCTCATCGTAGGGCGATGCCGCGAGCGGCCCGAATCATGTCATGCCGTGTTGCCGGAGCCCACTGATCCGCGGGCGATCACGACGCACCGATCGCCGGGCCGGCGTAGACGACGCCGCCCGGACTGCGCCAGCTCACGCGCCAGCTGCCGCCGTGAGCCGAGGAGCGCAGCGACCAGTAGCCGTGCGAGTCGGTCGTTACCGTCGCAAGCGTTCTGTAGCGCCTGGAGTGCGGGGCGGCGATGAGCACCTGCACCTTGGTCGCTGCAGTGGCGGGGCGTACGAGCCCCCAGAGCGAGTATCCGCCGCCCTGCTTGGACACGACCAGCGGGACAGGGAAGCCGAAGTAGAGCGGCTTGCGCTTTCCGTTGTGCTCGAGCAGACCGGTCTGAAATCCTATGAACCCGCCGTGAACGCTCGACCCGGGCGGCCCTCCGAGCTTGTCGTCGCGGTATAGGTATTGCGAGAACGCCGCCACGCGCGGGTTCTGCCAGGCGATCTTCTCCGACAGCGCGTCGAACTGCGCCTGCTTGGCGAGCGAGACTCCGAGGATGTTCGGCTTGCTCTGGATCCCGAACTCGGTCAGGTAGATCGGCAGGTGGGCCGGGATCGCATGCGCACGGGCCGCCCTGTCGAGCGCGCTCGACAGCCGTGAGAGGACGCCGACCGTCACGTCGTCGGTCGGTGGGCGGTAGGAGGGGCCCCGGCCGCTCGTGTATGCGTGGTGGGCGTAGCCATACGCCGGCAGCAGCCCGCACGTGCTCGCCTTGCGGTAGTGGTCGTTCAGGCACAGCGTCCCGCGCAGGAATGCCAGCGGCGAGACGTCGTGCAGAAGCGCGCCGCCCCCTTCACGGCGGACGTTCACGTGGTCGTAGCCGAAAGGCGCCGTTTCGCCGAGCAGGACCTGCGGCTTGGCGATCCCGGCCGCCTGCAGTCCCGCATAGCCTTCCTGGAACAGGCCTCTGTAGATGCGGGGAGAGGCGGGCGTGCCGTTGCGGTTGAACTGAGGACGCAGATATGCCGGGTGGTTCGGCTCGTTCCAGATCGCGAACAGCGACACCTGCGAGCCATAATGGCGACCGACGGCCATCATGAATTCCTTGAACTGCGTGGTGTTCGGTCGCGTGACTAGGTCTTTGTGGCCGGCCGTCGCCCACTTCGGAACGGGCGAGGTGACGGTGAGCAGCACCTGCCATTTCAGGCGCGCCGCTTCGGAGAGGATCCAGTCGTAGCCTCCCCAGGCATAGTTCGCGGGGTTGGTCGCATCGAAGTTCGGCCGCTTCGGGCTGTTTGCGGCCGGCGCGACTTCGTGCCAGTAGAGCTCGACGCGCAGCGCTTTCACGCCCAGATATTGGAGCTGGCCGAGCACGTTGGAGCGGGTTCGCGGGTTCAGCAGTTCGCTCGTCGCCTCGAAGAACGTCGGCTGGCCGTGCGATGCGAGCGCGTCGCCGGCGCCGAGAGAAGCGGACGTGGCGAGGCAGGCGAGAGCGATGATCGAAAGCCTTCGGATGCCGCGAATGCGACGTGTGGGGAGTGCATTGATTGATGACATGGGGGCTTAAGACACCGGCACGCGGATGAGGTTGCGGTCCGTGTAGCGTGCTTGGTGCCGTGAGCACATCGGTCGCGCCGGACGACATCGTATTCAGCCTCCAGCAGATCGCGCAGGGCGCCCGGCCGCCCCTGCTCGTGATCGAGCCGCTTGGAGCCTTCCTCGACGCGCATCGTCTGGGCGAGGGTGAGGTCAGGGCGCGCCCGATCGGCGAAGGCCATTCGAACGTCACCTACCTGATCGAGCGAGACGGCGAGTTCGAGGCCGTTTTGCGCCGTCCGCCGCGCCCGCCGCTTCCTCCGAGCGCCCATGACGTGCTGCGCGAGGCACGTCTGCTCAGAGCGCTCGAGACCACGCCGGCCCGCGTACCGAAGGTGCTCGCCGTATGCGATGAGGAGACGGTGATCGGCTGTCCGTTCTATGTGATGGAGCGCGCCCGCGGCGATGTGATCGTCTCCCAAGTGCCGACCGCGCTCGACACGCCCGAGCAGCGCAGGCGGATCGGCGAGGAGCTGATCGACGCGCTCGTAGAGATCCACGCCGTCGACTGGCAGGCCGCCGGGCTGGAGGGCTTTGGCAAGCCGACCGGCTATCTCGAGCGCCAGTTGCGCCGCTTCGGCGGGCTGTGGGAGATCAACCGCACGCGCGAGCTTCCCGAGGTCGAGCGCGTTGCAAGGTGGCTCGCTGAGCACATGCCTGCCTCTGGCCCCGCGACGATCGTGCACGGTGACTATCGCCTCGGCAACACGATGTTCGCGCCGGGCTCCCCCGCCCGACTGGCGGCCGTGCTCGACTGGGAGATGGCGACGATCGGCGACCCGCTGGCAGACATCGGCTATCTGTGCATGTTCTGGACGCAGGAGGGCGACCCGGGCGGCGGCCTGCGCGAGCACCTCGGCAGGGTCACGCGCGCCGAGGGCTTCCCGACGAGGGCCGAGCTGATCGGCCGCTACGAGGAGCGCTCGGGGCGCTCGATGCGGGATCTGCGCTGGTACACGACGCTGGCACTATGGAAGTCGGTGGTGTTCATGGAGGGCAACTACAAGCGTGCGATCGCCGGGACGACCGACGACCCATATCTCAAGCAGTTCGGCGACGGAGTCCTCGAGCTGGCGCGCCAGGCGCAGGAGGTGGCGTATGGCAAATGAGACCGTCAACGACCGCGCAGGCGACGGGGCGATCGCCAGGAACGCCGATTCTGCGGCTGGGCGCATGCTGATCGCCGACGGCAACGGACGCAAGGGCCTCTTGATCGACTGGGGCGGCGTGCTGACGAGCAACCTGTTCGTCTCGTTCGGCGCCTACTGCGGGCAGATGGGCATCGATATGGAGGAGCTTGGCAAGCGCTTCGCCGCTGACCCGGAGGTGCGCGAGATGCTCATATCCCTGGAGAAGGGCACGCTTGCGGAGGACGCCTTCGAGGTCCGCTTCGCTGAGATCCTCGGCGTGCAGCCGGCCGGCCTGATCGATGGGCTGTTCGCGGGTGTGCAGGCGGACGAGGCGATGATCGCGGCGGTTCGCGGCGCGCGCGAAGCAGGGATAAGGACCGCGCTCGTGTCGAACTCGTGGGGCGTGCACCGCTACCCGCGCGAGCTGTTCGAAGACCTGTTCGACGGCGTCGTGATCTCAGGCCAGGAGGGCACGCGCAAGCCTGCGCGGCGCATGTACGAACTGGGCGCCGAGCGCGCCGGCGTCCCCGCCGAGCTGTGCGTGTTCGTCGACGACCTCCCCTTCAACCTCGAACCGGCCGCCAAGCTGGGCATGGCGACCGTCCATCACACGAGCGCGCAGACCACGATCCCCGAGCTCGAGAGACTTTTGGGGATCAAGCTCTGACTTCGCTGGGCCGTCTCAGTCCCGCTTGCCGCGCCCGTACATCAACCGGAAGAACCGCATCAGCATGCGCGTCGTCTTGGCCTTGTAGGGGAACATGTGGACCTCGCGCTTTAGCGCGAGGCGCGGCGTGATGACGATCGCCTGCTGGGAGCAGTACTTGCGGATACCGCCGGCGCCGTGACGGTGGCCGAGGCCGGATGCCTTGGCGCCGCCCATCGGCAGCTCCAGCGCCGTATAGTTGATGAGCGCGTCGTTGACGTTCGTCGCGCCGGCATGGATCCGCTTGGCGAGCGCCTCGCCGCGCTCGGTGTCTCGCGTGAACACCGATGCCCCGAGACCGTAGGGAGATTCGTTGGCGAGCCGCACGGCCTCCTCCGCGTCTGAGACCTTCATGATCGGCAGGGTCGGCCCGAACGTCTCCTCGGTCATGATCTTCATCGAGTGGTCCACATCGACGAGCACGGTTGGCTCGTAGAAGCGCCCTGGCACGTTCTCGACCGCTTTGCCTCCAGTCAACGCCTTGGCGCCCTTGGCCACGGCGTCGCTGACGTGCTCGGAGATGATGTCGAGCTGAGGCGGGAACGTGATCGCGCCGACGTCGACCGATCCCGGGCCACTCGGCTTGCCGACACGCAGCGCGCGCGTCTTCTCGGCGACACGAGCTACGAACTGGTCGTAGATCGGCTCCTCGACGTAGACCCGCTCGATCGAGATGCACGTCTGGCCGGCGTTCTGCATCGAGTAGTAGACCGCGAGGTTGGCGGCGCGCTCGAGGTCGGCGTCGGAGAGCACGATCATCGGGTCCTTGCCGCCGAGCTCCAGCGAGCAGGGGATCAGGCGCTTGGCTGCCTCCTGCGCGACCATGCGCCCGGTGCGGGTTGAGCCGGTGAACATGATCATGTCCACGTTGTCGATCAGCGCGGCGCCTGTCCCTCCACGGCCGGTCGCGACCTGGAAGACGTGCTCGGGCAGACCGCACTCGCTCAGAGCCTCGGCCATGAGCAGCGATGTCAGCGGCGTGACCTCGCTCGGCTTGAGGATCACGCTGTTGCCGGCCATCAGCGCAGGAATGGAGTCGCCGAAGGAATTGGTCAGCGGGTAGTTCCAAGGCCCGATCACGCCGATCAAGCCGAGCGGGCGGTAGCGCAGGATCAGCTTCTTGCCCTTGACGAGCAGCTGGGCCGATTTGATGCGCTCATCGCCGAGGTACCTCTCGGTCGCCTTCGCCCAGAACCCGAACGCGTTGGCGGCGTAGGCGATCTCGGCGAACTCGGCGTCCTCCCACGTCTTGCCTGTCTCCGAGACGATCGTCTCGATCACGCGCTCTGAGTTGTCGATCAGCCACTTCTGCGCGCGCAGCATGATCTTGGCTCGCCCCGCAAAGCCGATCGCCTCCCACGCGGTCTGCGCAGCGCGTCCGCGCGCGGCCATCTCCGCGACGGCTGCACCGTCGAGATCGGGGACCGTCCTTACGATCTCGCCCGTCGCCGGGTTCTCGACCGGGATCTCGGCCCCGACGCCAACAGGCGGTGTCGCTCCATTGTGGACCTCAGGGTGGACCTGCTCCTCGACAATCGCCATCTCGCTGCCTCCCGCTCTGTTCGCGTGCTCTAAGCGAACAGGCTACACCCGATTTGGCTAGTCGGCCAGCTCGATCGAGGCGATGCCGATCGGCTCTATTGGCCGATCACGGCCGTCCGTGGGAACCGCTTCCAACTTGTCCACGACGTCCATCCCGCCCGTCACCGCGCCGAAGACCGTGTGCTTGCCATCGAGCCAGGGGCACTCCTGGGCCGTGACGATGAAGAACTGGGAGCCATTGGTATTCGGACCGGCGTTGGCCATCGCAAGCGCTCCACGAGCGATCTTGTGCGAGTTGATCTCGTCCTCGAAGGTGTAGCCGGGCCCGCCGGTCCCTGTGCCGGCAGGACAGCCGCCCTGGATCATGAAGTCGCTGATCACGCGGTGGAAGGTGAGCCCGTCGTAGAAGCCGTCGGCGGCGAGCTTGCGGAAGTTATCGACCGTCTTGGGCGCGTCCTCGTCGAACAGCTCGAAGACGATCGGACCCTCGGTGGTCTTCATCGTGGCGGTTGACATTCAGGCTCTCCTATCTGTGCCGGCCAAACAAATGGGCCACGATAGCGCCGAGCGTTACCGAGCCCTCTTTATGCCTTCACTCGCTCCAGCCGAATGCTCGCCCCATGCAGCTCGCGCCCATCGAGCGCCTCGATGACGCGGTCGGCCTCGGCGGCGGGAACGGACAGCAGCGAGAAGCGCTCGAGCACCGACACGTCGCTGACGGCCTCGCCGTCGAGTCCGGTGGCGGAGGTGACCGCGGCGACGATGTCGGCGACGCGCATGCCGGCGGCGCGGCCCGGGCGCAGGACAAGCTTGACCGACGGCTCGGAGCCATCGCGCGAGATATGGGGCTTTGAGTGCCTGCGCGGACGCTCGCTCACCGGTGTCGGCGCACCCTTGGCGCCCTTTTCCCAGGGCGCGATCTCCGTGCCTATGTGACGCTCGATCGCCTCCAGCTCGCGCTTCTGGCGGGGCTCGACGAAAGTGATCGCTCTGCCTGAGCGCCCGATCCTCCCG